>CAITHK010000099.1 GCA_903892175.1 uncultured Burkholderiales bacterium
AAACAGCAGCGTGTAACCATCGGCGGCACTTTTGGCCACCGCATGGGCGCCCAGTGCGCCGCCTCCGCCCCCCTTGTTGTCCACCACCACGGGTTGGCCCAATTTCTCGCTCAATGATTTCGCCACATCACGCGCGATGCTGTCGGTGCCGCCTCCTGGTGCAAAAGGCACAACCAGGGTGATGGGCTTGGCTGGATAGGTTTGGGCCCAACCCGAGGGCAGGGCCCACAGGGCAAGCAAGATCAATCCAAAGGAACGGACAGGGCGCAGCATGAAGAGCTTAAAAATCACAGAACTGCAGTATTCCTCAAAGCCAAGTCTTGCTGTGTCACAAAGCCGACCTTTACATGTTGGGGTCCCCCGCATAAGTCTGACCGCATAGGGTCTCGTGCCAAGCGTTGAGAAGTCAGGCGTCAAGATGAAAAATGACAAAGATGTCATGCGCAATCGGGCTGAAAGCAAAGAAAGTACCGAGAATCACCACAAAGGCATGCGCCATACTTTTCTGAATTGCTATTCGCCCACTTGCCCCATGAAAATTTTATTGATTGAAGACGAGACCAAGATCGCTGAGTTTGTCATCCAAGGTTTGACGCAAGCGGGATTTGAGATCACGCATGCTATGGATGGCGAGCATGGGCTGTTACTCATTCGGGACGGTGTGCATGAATTGGTGGTATTGGATGTCATGCTGCCCAAGCTTGGTGGGTTTGATGTGTTGCGTCGCATGCGTGAGGACGGCAACCACACCTCGGTGATCATATTGAGTGCCAAGGCTGACTTGCCTGATCGTTTGATGGGGTTTGAGATGGGCGCGGATGATTACTTGCCCAAGCCTATTTTTGTGGAAGAGTTGGTAGCCCGTATTCGGGCTGTGATGGGAAGAAAAAATACCGAAATCAACCAACCCATCAGCGTCAATGGATTGTGCTTGGACCTGGTCAACCGCAAGGCACAGTGGCATGAGGTCAGCGCTGTGCTGAGTCAACGCGAATTCAGTCTGCTGGCGTTGTTGATGCGCTCGCCGGGGCACATCTATTCGCGTCAGCAAATTCTGAAGCATGTGTGGGAAATCAACTTCGACCCAGAAACCAATGTGGTGGATGTGTGTGTGCGAAGAATCAAAAGCAAACTTGTGCGAAACAACTCAGAGCATCCCTCGCCGATCGAATCTGTGCGGGGTGTGGGCTACCGTTTGAAAGTTGAAAACGAGGCATGAATAAATCTTTCAAATGGCATGTCTTTTTGCGGCTGTTGGTGCTTACCTTTTTGATCATTCTTGTCAATCGCCAGTTTGCGCAGCAACTGTTACGAGGGCAATTGCAACAAGCCAGCATTGAAACCATGGGTCGTGCCTTGCGCAGTTGTTCCAGCTCGGTCACCAATGAAAATGAGTTCGTCAAATGTTCCAAGAATTTGAATTTGGGCATGATGATCAGCAGCGAAATGGACTTTTATGTCCTGTGCCATGCAACGCATGCACCAACCCAGCCCGATTCCAATCGCGTGGCGCTGTGTGCCAAAGCCAACGCACCAAACTTGAGGTGGCGCACGGAAAAATCTGGCATCGAACGCGCCGAATTGGTCCAAGACCAGGTGAAGTGGCAACTGATTCAGTGGCCCGGTGCGGCGCAGCCCACCAAGTTGTTGATGCAGCAAAGCCACATGGACCAGTACATGGATGAGGTCTGGTC
>CAITHK010000100.1 GCA_903892175.1 uncultured Burkholderiales bacterium
AAACGGTGCTGCAAAGCGTCCAACTCTTGGGGCGACACCAGGTCAGACTTGCTGATGAATATTTGGTCGGCAAAGCCCACTTGGCGACGCGCCTCTTGGCGGTCATTGAGTTGCTGAGCCGCGTGCTTGGCGTCCACCAAGGTCAAGATGGAGTCGAGCAAAAAGCTCTCGGCAATCTCGTCGTCCATGAAAAAGGTTTGTGCCACAGGGCCTGGGTCGGCCAGACCGGTGGTTTCGATCACCACACGCTCAAAGTCGAGCAAGCCCTTGCGTTTTTTGGCGGCCAGCAGTTGCAGCGTGGTGCGCAAGTCTTCACGGATGGTGCAGCACACGCAGCCGTTGCTCATTTGGATGATTTGCTCGTTGGTGTCGGACACCAAGATGTCGTTGTCTATGTTCTCTTCACCGAACTCGTTTTCGATGATGGCGATTTTTTGCCCGTGGGCTTCGGTCAGCACGCGCTTCAAAAGCGTGGTTTTGCCCGAGCCCAAAAAGCCGGTCAGGATGGTGGCGGGGATCAACATGAGAAAGCCTTGTGAGATTTTTAGAGAACTGGATCGGCAGGTATTGTGGCGTGACTGGGTTTTTCAACCAGGCGGGCCGCTTTCATGACCACCAAACCCTTGAGGTATTCGCCCTCGGGGAAGGTCAAGGTCATGGGGTGATCGGGGGCGCCTTGCATGCGTTCGCTGATGAACCCGTCCACATGGGCATCGGTGCCGGCAGACGCCACGATTTTGTGAAACAACTCCGCACCAATGCCGCCCGAGCAGCTGTAGGTGAACAGCACGCCACCGGGCTCCAAGATTTTGAAAGCCAGTCGGTTGATGTCTTTGTAAGCCCGCGCCGCACGGTCGGCATGCGCAGCAGACGGCGCGAACTTGGGCGGGTCGAGCACGATGGCGTCAAACGTGCGACCGTCTTTGTAAAACTGACGCAGCGAGCCGTTGACGTCGGCGTCCATCATGGTGGTGCGTTCGGCGTCAAAGCCGTTCAGTGCCACGTTGGCGCGGGCACGCTCAATGGCAGGGCCTGAAGAGTCGATGGACGTGACATGCGCCGCCCCGCCTGCCAAAGCGGCCACCGTGAAGCCGCCGGTGTAGCAGTAGCAGTTGAGCACACGCTGGAATTGCAAGCGGCGGGTGTAGTCGGCAAACTTCTTACGGCTGTCGCGCTGGTCCAGGTAAAAACCGGTTTTGTGGCCCTCTGCGATGTCCAACGACAACTGCCATTCGTGTTCTCGCAAGATGATGGCGGTGGGCCCTTCGCCGCGCAGCCAGCCGGTGACGGGCTGCAAGCCTTCTAAGCCGCGCACGCCTGAATCAGACCGTTCAAACAGCTTGGTGAGGCCGGTTTGCGCCAGCAAGGCGTCGGCAATTTCATTTTTCCAACGCTCGGTACCGCTGGAGAGGAACTGGGCCACCAAGGTGTCGTCGTAGCGGTCGACGATCAAGCCGGGCAAACCGTCAGATTCACCATGGATCAAGCGCAAGCCATTGCTTTGGATGTCAAACCGGCTGCGGGCCGCAATGGCGCGACGGATGGCGGCGTTGAAGAAGTCGGCATCGATGCGTTGGCTTTCGTCAAAGCTCCAGATGCGGGCACGGATTTTGGAGCTGGGGCTGAACGAGGCCCAACCCAGGAAGCTGCCGCTGTGCGCCTCGACGCGCACGGTCTCTCCTGGGTCGGCACCGCCTTTGGCAATGGCGCTGTCAAAAATCCAGGGGTGGCTTCTGAGGGCAGAGCGTTCTTTGCCGTCTTTGAGTCGAATCGTTTTCATAACCCGCTATTGTCGTTGCTTCGGTATTGGGCTTTGCGGCTCTTGCCTCTTGCCTCTTGCCTCTTGCCTCTTGCCTCTTGCCTCTTGCCTCTTGCCTCTTGCCAGATC
>CAITHK010000101.1 GCA_903892175.1 uncultured Burkholderiales bacterium
CCGTCAATCGTCATGACCCCATCCGACACAACCCGGCGCCAGTTTTTGACGGCTGGCGCCAGTTCAAGTTTGGTCTTGGCCAGCGCCTCGGCGCAAGCCAAGTCCAAAGCCCACACACCTGGCGTGCTTGGCTCAGAACACTGGGCCACGCGCCAAGTAGGAGGCGACACCATCCGTCTCTTCATGTGGCGCAAGCACGCACCCAACCACACGGCCAAGGCCAGCAAAGGCACGATCTTGTTTGTTCACGGCTCCTCCATGGCAGGCACGCCCGTGTTTGACCTGCAAGTGCCCGGCAAACCGCAGTACTCGACCATGGACCACTTTGCCAAGCTAGGCTACGACACGTGGTGCTTGGACAATGAAGGGTATGGGCGGTCGAGCAAATCGCGCAACATCAACTTTGACATCAGCAATGGCGCCGATGACCTCGCGGCGGTGAGCCAATACATCATGGCGCAGACAGGCGGCAAACCACTGATGCTTTATGGCCTGTCTTCAGGCGCCTTGAAAGCCGCGCTGTTCACCGAACGCTTTCCAGAACGCGTGAGCCGCATTGCCTTGGACGCCTTTGTGTGGACTGGCGAAGGCAGCCCCACCCTGGCCAAGCGTCGTCAGCGCATTGCCGAATGGTCGGGCACCACCCGCCGTGGCATTGACCAGGCGATGATCGAGAGCATCTTCACCCGCGACCATCCGGGCACGGCCGATGCCGATGTGGTCAATGCGTTTGCCCAAGCCATTCTCAAACTCGACACCTCGGTGCCCACCGGCTCGTATGTGGACATGTCCATCAACTTGCCGGTGTGCCAGCCCGACAAAATGCAAGTGCCCGTGATGATCATGCGCGGCCAGTTCGACGGCATTGCCGGGTTCAAAGACTTGCTCAATTACTTTGAAAAACTGCCTAACCCCGACAAGCGCTTTGTCGTCATGCCAGGCATTGCGCACTCGAGCTTGCACGAAAAAAATCTGTCCATCGTGTTCAACGTGTTGGAGAGCTTTTTCGCAGAACCTGCGCCCGTCTACGTGGGTTGAGACTGTCAGATTCTCTGGGTTGGTGTAGGCTCCACACCCACCCGGAGAATGTATGACGCGATTTTTCAAACACCTGTTCACCGCCTGTGCCGCATGGGCTGTGATCTGCCCTTGGGTCTGTCAAGTGGCTTGGGCCCAAGCGGTCTTGCCCGAGACCTTTCGCCCTTTGCTGAGCGCCACACACCGCAGTCCCAGCAACGTGGTGCGCGACCCCTACCGCCACCCGGCAGAAACCTTGGCGTTTTTTGGCATCCAAGCCCATCACACGGTGATTGAGGTGCTGCCCGGCAGCAGCGGCTATTACCTGGAAATCTTGGCCCCTTGGCTCAAGGACAAAGGCCATTACATCGCCGCAGACCGCGACGACTCCCTGCCGCAGTACATCCCCGACCACCTCAAACTCTTGCAACGCCTCAAAGACGAACCCAGGTTGTATGACCAAGTGCTTGTCACCCCCTTTCGGGCTGACAAGCACCGCATCGCGCCCGATGGCAGCGCCGATGTGGTGATCAGTTTTCGCAACCTGCACAACTGGATCGAGCGCAACGAGTTGCAAGAGTCACTGCGCGCGTTTCACCGCGCCTTGAAACCCGGTGGGGTGCTTGGCATCGTGGACCACCGGGGTCGCACCGACCAGACCCAAGCCGAGCAAATCACCTCTGGCTATGTGCGCCAAGACGTGGCGGTGGCTCTGATTGAGCAAGCCGGCTTTCAACTCGTGGCCACCTCAGAGGTCAATGCCAACCCCAAAGACACCAAAGACCATCCCGAAGGCGTGTGGACCTTGCCACCGGGCTACCGCTTGAAAGACAAAGACCGTTCGAAGTACGAAGCCATGGGTGAGAGCGACCGCTTCACCCTGCGCTTTGTCAAGCGCTGAACCACTCCTTTCAGCCCCAAAAACCTTGGGGGCTTGACAGCCGCTCTGATTTCGGAGAAAGTTATTTCAATATTGAAATATACAAGTCCGAAACATTTCTGGAGTGGTGATGAAAATTGTCTGTATTGGTGGAGGGCCGGCTGGCCTGTACTTTGGCCTGCTGA
>CAITHK010000102.1 GCA_903892175.1 uncultured Burkholderiales bacterium
ACAAGGCTTTTCACTCGCCATTGCTCTCCAGCAAGACTGGCCGGCCCTGCCAGATGGGCCCGTGGCAAGCAGCGCTCCTGCAGCCTGGCCAGACCAGCCACTTGACATTGGGCTGTGGGGTTTTGCCTTGGCATTGGCAGGCGCCTTCGTTGGCGGGATGATCCTCAATCTCATGCCCTGCGTGCTGCCCATCCTGGCCATCAAAGTGCTGAGCTTTGCCCAACATAGCCGCCAGCACCGCGCCCATCGGATCGCCGGACTGGCCTACACCGCCGGGGTTATGCTGAGCTTTTTGCTCTTGGGCATGGGGGTGTTGGCGCTGCGTGCCGCTGGTGAACAACTGGGCTGGGGCTTTCAGTTGCAGTCGCCTTGGGTGGTCAGCGCCTTGGCCGTGCTGTTCACCTTGATTGCACTCAACCTGTGGGGCCTGTTTGAACTCAGGCAAGTGCTGCCCTCGACCTGGCTGTCCCTCCAAGCCAGTCACCCGGCCATCGATGCTTTGCTCTCAGGCGTGCTCGCCGTCGCCATCGCCTCACCCTGCACCGCCCCCTTCATGGGCGCATCCCTGGGTTTGGCCATGACCTTGCCCACCCCTCAAGCTCTGGCGATCTTTGCCAGCATGGGCCTAGGCTTGGCCCTGCCCTATTTGCTCGCCAGCTGGTGGCCCGCCGTGGCACGCCGCTTGCCCCATCCCGGTCCCTGGATGCTCATGCTGCGCCAATTGTTGGCGTTTCCCATGCTCGCCACCGTGGTGTGGCTGCTGTGGGTTTTGGGCCAACAAAGCAACCTCGATGTCAGCACCTTGCTGTTGGCGTGGTTGCTCGGCCTGTCGGCACTGGCTTGGAGCACCCGTTTTCACACCCGTGGTGGACGCGTCTTGCAACTGCTGATTGCCTTGTGTTTGGCGGGCTCGGGGGCTGCTTGGGTGCAATGGCTCACCACGGCAGCCAACCCAGACTCTGCCCCAACGTCACAATCGGCGAAGGCCCCTACAAGCGCGTGGCAAGACTGGTCCGAAGCCAAAGTGAGTCAATCGCTGGCACAGAACCAGCCGGTGTTTGTGGACTTCACCGCAGCTTGGTGCGTGACCTGTCAAATCAATAAAAAAACCACGCTCGGCAACAGCCGTGTCTTGGCCGACTTTCAATCGCATCAGGTGAACTTGCTGCGTGCCGACTGGACGCGGCGTGACCCAGCCATCACCGCAGCGCTCAGTGCCTTGAGCCGCAGCGGCGTCCCCGTCTATGTGCTCTATGCTCAGGGGAGGGCACCATTGGTGTTGTCTGAGTTGCTCAGCGCCAGCCAAATTCACGCGGCCCTTGCAACCCTGCCATCACCCTAGGTTCAAGCCAGCCACCACAGCACCATGAGTCCCGAACCACTCGACATCCACCCCTGCCTCCAACATTGCCGCACCATCGCTGTGGTGGGACTGTCGCCTAAGCCCCACCGTGACAGTTACCGCGTGTCTCAGTACATGCAAGCGCAGGGCTACCGCATCATCCCCATCAACCCACTGGCCAAAGAGGTACTGGGAGAACGCGCCTACGCCAGCCTGAGCGAAGCCGCCCAACACGAACGGATCGAGATGGTCAACTGCTTTCGCAATGCCCAAGACATCCCACCCATCGCAGAAGAAGCCATCGCCGTTGGTGCCCAATCCCTGTGGCTGCAAGTAGGCATTTCCCACGCCGATGCCGCAGCGCTTGCAAGACAAGCTGGTCTGTGGGTGGTGCAAAACCGCTGCCTGATGGTCGAGCACGCTCGCTGGGTCAGACATTCCCCCTGAGCCGTCCACGCCAACCACTCGCCAGCAAGTTCCACACACGGCTGGCACCGCAGGCTGGGCGACAATGGGACCATGTTTGCACCACTCCAAAACGACTCCTTTTTGCGCGCTTGCTTGCGTCAAGCGACCGACCACACGCCCATTTGGCTGATGCGCCAAGCGGGCCGTTACTTGCCCGAATACTGTGCCACCCGTGCCAAGGCGGGCAGCTTCATGGGCTTGGCCACCAACACCGACTTCGCCACCGAAGTCACCCTGCAACCACTGGAACGCTACCCCCTGGACGCCGCCATCCTGTTCAGCGACATCTTGACCGTGCCCGACGCCATGGGCTTGGGTCTGAGCTTTGCCCAAGGCGAAGGCCCCAAGTTCGCCAAACATGTGCGCGACGAAGCTGCGGTCTCAGACTTGGCCGTCCCAGACATGAACAAGCTTCGCTATGTCTTTGACGCCGTCACCTCCATTCGAAAAGCCTTGAATGGCCGGGTCCCTTTGATTGGTTTTTCTGGCAGCCCCTGGACCTTGGCTTGTTACATGGTCGAAGGCAGTGGCTCGGACGACTACCGCCAAGTCAAAAGCCTGATGTACAGCCGCCCAGATTTGATGCACCGCATCTTGGCCATCAACGCCGATGCCGTGGCCCTGTACCTCAACACCCAAATCGAGGCGGGTGCGCAAGCCGTGATGATCTTTGACAGTTGGGGGGGCGTACTGGCCGATGGCATGTTCCAGCAATTCAGCTTGGCCTATACCAAGCGCGTGCTGTCGCAACTCAAACGCTCACAAGACGGCACCGTCATACCTCGACTGGTCTTCACCAAAGGTGGCGGCTTGTGGCTGCCAGACATGGCCTCGCTCGACTGCGAAGTCCTTGGCGTGGATTGGACCGTCAACCTCAGCATCGCCCGCGCACAAGTCGGCGGCTCTGTGGGCGGTCCTGGCAAAGCGCTGCAAGGCAACCTTGATCCGAACGCTTTATTTGCCCCTGCAGACGCCATTGCAGCCGAAGCACGCCGCGTCCTGGATGCCTTTGGCCAACCCCACACCGATGCCAACACCACAGGTCCGACCCAAATTTTCAACCTCGGGCATGGCATCAGCCAATACACGCCCCCCGATCACGTGGCCGTGCTGGTGGAGACCGTTCATCAGCATTCACGCAAGCTGCGAAACGCATAACCCAAAAAGTCGAAATTATCCAGAAACGCTTAAAAAAAACCTCTTGGAACTTCGACTTATGCACAAAATGATGAACGCTTCGCACCAAGTTGAGGTTTTCTTATGTGGGCCAAAGAAACAACTTCAATTTCTGTAACCTGTTGATTTATATAGGTTTACAGGATTGCTTTTTTTTCGGGCAGTTTGATCAAAGCCTTATTTTTCGGGCCTTCGGCAATGGTCAAGTAGAGATATCAACAAAGTTATCCACACAAACCTTGGGTTAGCCATGAAAGCCATGAGAATCAACAACTTAAGCGGCTTTTTCAAAATTTTCATGAATAAACCCACCCAACTGACCGCTTGACATGTCGCACCCAACCCCAGTCATGGTTCACACCCCCGCACACAGCGGATTGGGTGCGGCACTGACCTACGACAGTCCGACCTCGCTGCCTGCTGGCACCCTGGTCCGGGTGCCTCTGGGGTCGCGGGAGCTATTGGGCGTCGTCTGGGACAGCGATTCCACCGCGTTGCCAGAAGACATCGCCCTGCGCCCCATCAGCCATTGCCTCGAAGGCATGACGCCCTTGAGCCCCAACTGGCGCCAACTGGTCACCTTCACGGCGCACTACTACCAGCGCAGCGTGGGGGAGGTCGCCTTGGCCGCCTTGCCCAACCAACTGCGCGAACTCCGCGCAGAACAATGGGCGAGACGCCTCAAGCGCAAAGTCAAAGCCAGCGGGTCTGACGCTCGTGAAGGCACCGCTGTGCCGCAGGCCACCCCAGAGCAGGTGCAGGTTTTGGGTCACATCGCGGCCAACCCGGGCCCCTTCTTGCTGTTTGGCAACACGGGGAGCGGGAAAACAGAGGTCTACCTGCGCGCGGCACACGAGGTGCTGTCACGCGACCCCACCGCACAAGTCTTGGTCATGGTCCCAGAAATCAACCTGACACCGCAACTCGAAGCACGCTTTCGCGAACGCTTTGCGCCACTTTGGGGTGAGTCATGCTTGGTCACCATGCACAGCGGCCTCACCCCAGCCCAACGCCTGAACCACTGGCTGGCCGCGCACAGCGGTCATGCCCGCATCGTGTTGGGCACCCGCATGTCGGTGTTTGCCTCCATGCCTGGCTTGCAATTGATCGTGGTCGACGAAGAGCACGACCCCAGCTACAAACAACAAGAGGGTGCGCGCTACTCTGCCCGGGACTTGGCGGTTTATCGCGGGCAGCTGGAACACGTCAAAGTGATCTTGGGTTCGGCCACGCCCTCACTCGAAAGCTGGCACCACAGCCGCCCCAGCACCGATTCAGAGCCAGCAGGCCGCTACATGCGCCTGCACATGCCCTCCCGAGTCGGCCAAGGGGTTTTGCCTTTGGTGCGGCGCGTGGACATGAACCGCCAGCCCTACAAAACGGTGTTCTCCAACCATCTGCTCGACGCCATGCGCGAGCGCGTCACCCGGGGCGAGCAAATACTGGTTCTGCTCAACCGCCGCGGCTACGCACCCGTGCTGCACTGCACCGACTGCGGCTGGAAAAGTGAATGCCCGCATTGCAGCGCCTACCGCGTGTTCCACAAGCTCGACCGCACCTTGCGCTGCCACCACTGTGGCTTCACCCAGGGTGTGCCCCGTGCTTGCCCGGGCTGCGGCAACCAAGACATCAGCCCCTTGGGCCGTGGCACGGAGCAACTGGAAGAACATTTGGGCGAATTGCTGGTCGATGTGCGACGGCCCGATGGCACCCCCCTGCGCATTGCCCGCATCGACGCCGACAGCACACGCCTCAAAGGCGAGCTAGAGCGGCAACTGGCAGAGGTTCACGCGGGGGCCGTCGACATCTTGGTCGGCACACAAATGATTGCCAAAGGCCATGACTTTCGCCGCGTCACCTTGGTCGCAGCCCTCAACCCTGACGGCGCTTTGTTCTCGAGTGACTTTCGGGCACCAGAGCGTTTGTTCAGCCTGCTGATGCAAGCCGCTGGACGAGCCGGTCGCGACGCCAGCATCAGCCTGACCCAAGCATGCGAAATGTGGGTGCAATCCTTTCACCCACAGCATCCGCTGTTTGAAGCACTCAAGCAACATGACTACCCGGCCTTTGCCCACCAACAACTCAAAGAACGGCAAGAAGCCAATTTGCCGCCCTTTAGCTTTCAAGCCTTGGTTCGGGCCGAGGCAAGAAGTCAGCAAGCGGCGCAAGACTTTTTATCGGCGGCGCGTGACGCAGGTGCAGCCGAGGCAGACCAGGCGCTGATCGACATCTACCCCGCAGTGCCAATGGCCATTCAAAGGGTCGCCAACGTAGAACGCGCGCAAATGTTGCTGGAATGCACCTCTCGCAAAGCCTTGCAAGCGTTCCTCAGCCATTGGCAAGCCCATTTGCACGCCTTGCGCAGCCAACACAAGCAGGTCATTCGTTGGGCCATTGATGTCGACCCACTGGCCATTTGAGGCACGAAGGCAAGTCCCTCAGCCAGCTCAAGCCGCCAACCCACTGGCGTCAGAACATTCAAGCATGGAGCAAGGCCACGGCACCAGAAAAAGTAAAGAACGCCACCACAGTGGTGACCAAGATGATGCGCGCCACACGCCCGGTGTCAGCCCCAAAGCGCTCCGTCAACAATGCCACATTGCTGGCACTGGGCAGAGCCGCCACCAACACCACCACCACCAAAGTGAAGCGGTCCATGTCAAAACCCAAGGCCATCACCGAAGACAACACCAACAGCACCAGCAACGGGTGCAACAACAACTTGAAGCCAGCGATCCACACATAGTCTCGCAGCAAGATGGGCGGGTGATCCGTGGCTCGGGACAACTGCTGAGAGCGCGCCAACACGGCACCAATGGTGAACAAGGCCACCGGAGAAGCCGCGTCTGCCAAAAGTCCCACCGTCTTGGCCAAGGGCCCCACCAACTCATAGGACAGCGCCGAAGCCAACACGCCCAAACTGATGGCCCAAGGCATGGGGTTGGCCAACACCGCCTTCAGGGCATTTTGAGCGGCCCTTGCTGCGCCATGCTTGCCGGCGCCGTCTAGACGCGACAAAGCCACGCACAAAGAAGTGGTGAATACCAAGTCCACCACGATGGTCACAATGGCGGGGCCCGCCGCGCCAGCGCCTAGCAAAGCCACCAACAAAGGCACGCCCATGAAACCCGTGTTGGGAAAAGCAGCCACCAACGCACCAAATGCCGCATCGCTCCAGCGAATGCGTGAATTCAAACTCACCGCCACCGAAAAGCCCACCAGCAACAAGGCACAGAGCAAATAAGACAAAAACAAGGTGGGGTCGAGCAGCTGCGAGATGGGCGAACCAGAGCCGAATCGAAACAACATGCAGGGCAATGCGAAATACAACACAAATCCATTGAGGCCAGCAATCGCCTCTAAGGGCAACATGCGCCGCGCAATGGCCACATAACCGGCCAACACCAGCGCGAAAAAAGGAAAAGTAACGGATAAAACGTGAAGCACCAGGGTATTTTGCCCTCTAAGTGCCCCGGTATCATTGCCCGCTTTGCCTTCTCTTCACACGCATGTCTGCTGGTCTCAATCTCGCGCAACAAGAAGCCGTGAATTTCTTGCACGGCCCTTGTCTGGTTCTGGCGGGGGCGGGCTCTGGCAAAACACGCGTCATCACCCACAAGATTGGCCGCCTCATCCAAGCAGGGCTTGAGCCCAAACGCATCGCCGCCATCACGTTCACCAACAAAGCAGCCGCCGAAATGCGCGAACGTGCCAAAGGTCTGATTGGCAAAGCGGCCAAAGACGTGGTCATCTGCACCTTCCACGCACTCGGTGTTCGCATGTTGCGCCAAGACGGTGGCGTCATGGGACTCAAACCCCAATTCAGCATCATGGACAGCGCCGACGTCACGGGCATCTTGAAAGATGCCGGCGGCACCACCGACGCGGCCACGGCACGTCAATGGCAATGGACCATCAGCTTGTGGAAAAACATGGGGCTCAACGCGGCACAAGCCGAAGCGATCGCCAAAGACGACAACGAGCGCACCATCGCCAAAATCATGGCGCGCTACGAAGAGCGTCTCACCGCCTACCAAAGCGTGGACTTTGACGACCTGATTGGACTGCCACTCAAACTGCTGCAAGACCACGAAGAGGTTCGCCTCAAATGGCAAGCCCAACTTGGTCATGTGTTGGTCGACGAATACCAAGACACCAACGCCACCCAATACGAAGTGCTCAAGTGCCTGGTAGGCAGCAACGCACGCTTCACGGCGGTGGGGGACGACGACCAGTCCATCTACGGTTGGCGCGGCGCCACACTCGACAACCTCAAGCGCTTGCCGCAAGACTTCCCAGCCCTCAAAGTCATCAAGCTGGAGCAAAACTACCGCTCCACCAGCGCCATCTTGCGTGCGGCCAACAACGTCATTGAACCCAACCCTAAGCTGTTCCCCAAAACCTTGTTCTCCGAACTCGGCGAGGGTGAGCCCGTGCGCGTGGTCGATGCCGACAACGAAGAACATGAGGCCGAACGCGTGGTGGCGCGCATCCAATCCCTGCGTGCTGGCCACGAAACCGCAGGCGAAGGCGCGCAGCACCGAGAACTCAAAGACTTTGCGGTGCTCTACCGCGCCAACCACCAAGCGCGCATCTTTGAGAAAGCACTGCGCAAAGCGCAAATTCCGTACAAGGTGTCAGGTGGACAAAGCTTTTTTGACCGCGCCGAAATTCGAGACCTGTGTTCTTGGCTGCGGCTGTGGATCAACAACGACGACGACCCGGCTTTTTTGCGCAGCGTCACCACGCCCAAACGCGGCATTGGGCACCAAACTTTACAAAGCTTGGGGGTATTTGCCAGCCAGTACAAGCTGAGCTTGTTTGAAGCCTTGTTCAGCAGCAGCCTGTCCTCGGTGCTCAATGCGCGCGCGCTGGGCAGCTTGCACGAGTTCGGCCGCTATGTGAACGACCTGGAATTTCGCGCCCGCCATACCCAAGGTGCACAAGCCGCACGCAGCTTCTTGACCGATTGGCTCAAAGACATCGACTACGAAAAACACCTCTACGACGCCGAAGACAGCGAGCAAGTCGCTGCCTCGCGCTGGACCAACGTGATGGAGTTTTGCGACTGGATGGCGCTACGCTGTGGCGGCGAGATCGATGACACCGCTGGCGTCACCACCAGCGGCGAGACCAAAAACCTGTTGGAAGTGGCCCAAACCATTGCCCTGTTGTCCACCCTGACCGAACGTGAAAAAGACCAAAATGTGGTCACGCTCTCCACCTTGCATGCGGCCAAGGGTTTGGAGTGGCCCCATGTCATGCTGGTGGGCGTGACCGAAGGCATGCTGCCATTTCGACTGGATGACGAACCCGGCACAGAACACACCAACGAAAACATCGCACTGCGCCTGCAAGAAGAGCGGCGGCTCATGTACGTGGGCATCACCCGAGCCCAACGCACCTTGGCCGTGAGTTGGACGCGCCGCCGCAAAAAAGGACGCGACATGATTGCCGCACAACCGAGTCGCTTCATCGCAGAAATGGGTTTGGACAAAACCACCGTCAAAGAAGACCCGCGCGAAAAGCTCAAGGCCTTACGCGCTGAGTTCGCCAAACGTGCCTCAGACGCATCGGCAGAAACAGCCGCCGCCAACACACGCAACTGACACACCCGCTGGCCCATGCACCCCAATGATGTGGGCCATCACTGAAATTTGTTTGCCAAGCGCACAGCGGCTGTATAAATTCAGGCCTCACTCAACCCCACAAGGAGACATCTCGTGCAAGGAAAAATTGGCTTAGAAGAGCACTTTGCGATCCCCGAAACCCTGCAAGACTCTGCAGGTTTCTTGGCCGATGAAAGTTGGACCGAACTCAGCGCTCGCTTGATCGACATCCAAGAACGTCGGCTGCGCGAGATGGACGACAACGGCATGGAAATGATGATCTTGTCGCTCAACGCGCCCGCCATCCAAGCCATTCCGCAACGTGCAAAAGCCATCGAATTGGCCAAACGCGCCAATGACTTTTTGGCCGAGCAAGTGGCCTTGCGG
The DNA here is from genome assembly GCA_903892175.1 of uncultured Burkholderiales bacterium. Classification (GTDB taxonomy): domain Bacteria; phylum Pseudomonadota; class Gammaproteobacteria; order Burkholderiales; family Burkholderiaceae_C; genus Limnohabitans. The sequence continues at coordinate 8,983 of CAITHK010000102.1, forward strand.
CCCAACCGCTTCCAAGGCTTTGCCGCCTTGCCCATGCAAGACCCAGACGCGGCCACCCTAGAGTTGGAGCGTTGCATGAAAGACTATGGCTTTCGTGGTGCCTTGGTCAATGGCTTCTCCCAAACCGACACACCTGAGAACGTGGTCTATTACGACGCACCGCAGTACGAAGGCTTTTGGGCCAAAGCCGAACAACTGGATGCCCCGTTTTACCTGCACCCGCGCAACCCTATTTCATCCTGGGCCCAAATCTATGACGGTCATCCTTGGCTGATGGGACCCACCTGGGCCTTTGCGCAAGAGACTGCTGTTCACGCCCTGCGCTTGATGGCCAGCGGCCTGTTTGATCGCCATCCCGGTCTGAAAATTGTGCTCGGTCACTTGGGCGAAGGCCTGCCATACAACATGTGGCGCGTGGACAACCGCAACGGTTGGGTCAAAGCGCCCAAGAGTTATCCAGCCAAGAAACCACTTGCAGAGTACTTCCAGCAAAACTTTTGGCTCACCACGTCTGGCAACTTCCGCACCCAGACCTTGATCGACGCCATGTTGGAGATTGGCGCAGACCGCATTTTGTTTTCAACCGACTGGCCATTTGAAAATGTGGACCACGCTTGCCAATGGTTTGATGCCACCAGCATCAGCGAAGCAGACCGTCTCAAGATCGGCCGCACCAACGCGGTGGATCTGTTCAAACTGAAGCTGTGACTCACACACGGGGGTTGAGTGCGTCCAAGTTGTCGTAGATGCGCGCCAAGATCTCACGCAAGGTCTTGGCCTGCTCTGCGCTGATGCCTGCCAAGGCCACGCGTTCGTACATCTGCGCCAATGGAATGACCTGATCGACCAAGGCTTCGCCCTTGGGGGTCAGATGCAATGCACGTGCGCGCGCATCTGCGCTGTCTCGCTCTCGCACCAACAATTTGCGACGGATCATGGCGTCAATCAAGCGCGACAAGGTGGATGCGTCAATGGAGGTGTGATGGGCCACCTCACCAATGCGCTGCAAGGGCTGATGGCGCAAAGTCGCACACACCCGCCACTCGTTGAGGGACAGCGCATAGGGCTTGAGCTCTTTGGTGAAAGCCAGTCCTGTTCGAATACCTGCACTTGCAAGCAAATAAGGAATGGATTCTTGCAGGTCGTGGCTCATGGTTTCAGGCGCATTGGGTGGCAGTTTTTCGGTCAACACCCGTCAGTCTATCGGTAAACGCTTAAGGGTAATTCCCCGACCCAATTATCTGCGTTTGCATATTTAATCCATACACGCCGGGTGCCATCACCCACCCCATCTCTGACTGGAGCGATGCCATGAACCGTGACCCCCTGCCCACACTCGCAGGCTTTCCACCCGTCCCGTTTGAAGCGCCCGGTCGTGTCAGCCCCGTTCCCGGTGCGCCAGGCATCACCCAACTCGCAGACGCGGCCCGTGGCATGGTGCCTTATTTACGCGAACACGCCCGTCAGACCGAGCTGGACCGGCGTGTGTCCGAACAAACCACCGGCCTGTTTCGCGAAGCGGGATTGTTCAAACTCATGCAACCGGCTCGCTTTGGCGGCTATGAATACGGGTTTACCGCCTTCATTGAAATCATCAGTGAGCTGGCCCGAGGTTGCGCATCCTCCGCTTGGGGCTGTTCATTGGGTGCCATTCACCAATGGGCGCTGAGCACCTTCCCCGAGCAAGCCCAGCAAGATGTCTGGGGCGAGAACCCTTACGCCATCATGTGCGGCTCCTATGCGCCAGCAGGAAAAGCTGAAAAAGCGCAAGGTGGTTACACCCTCCAGGGCGAGTGGCACTGGGCCTCCAACGTAGACAACTCCGACTGGGCGCTGTTGGGCGTGGTGTTTCCGCCCGATGAAACAGGCGGCGTCTCACCCGGCGCAGGGTTTCTGTTGGTCCCACGCAAAGACTGGCGCATTGAAGACAACTGGCATGTGGTGGGTCAAGCAGGCACCGGCTCAAAGACCGTCGTGATTGACCAGCCCGTCTTCGTGCCTGCACACCGTCGCCTGACCTTTGCAGAGGCCTCTTCCAACAACCCGCCGGGCGCCAGCGTCAACAGCAACCCGATCTACCGCATCCCCTTCTTGTCAGCCGTGCCCGTGTGTCTGGCCTCGCCCATGCTGGGCAACGCACAAGGTGCGATCGAAGTGTTTGAAGAACTGTGCGGCACCCGCGTCACCCGAGGCGCTGTGGCCGGAGGGGGCAACCGTTTGAGTCAGTTCTTCCCGGTGCAGTCTCGCTTGGCCGAGGCTTATGCCTCGGTGGACGCTGCGCGTTTGCTGCTGTACCGCGACACGATGGAAGTGGAACAAATGGCCTGCGCCCACACCAAAATTGATGTGCCCACGCGCATCCGCAACCGACGTGACCATGCGTTTTCAACCCGCCTGTGCCTGCAAGCGGTGGATGGGCTGTTCTCCAGCGTTGGGGGGGGCGGCTTGTCGCTGGACCAACCGCTGCAGCGCATGTGGCGCGATGCCAACATGATGGCCCGCCACATCAGCCTGAATTGGGACGCCGTCTCGTCCATGGTGGGTCAATACCACCTTGGGCTCGAACCCAAAGGTCAGTACTGAGTGGACAAGACAGCCACCTCGTGTTGACCCCATGAACCTGCATGCGATAGACCTGAACCTGTTTTTGGTGTTCCATGCCATCTACACCACGCGCAGCGTGACCTTGGCGGGCGAGCAACTCAACATCACACAATCAGCGGTCAGCAACGCACTCAAACGCTTGCGCGAACGCTTCAACGACGCCTTGTTTGTTCGCACCATGGACGGCATGGTGCCCACCCCTCTGGCAGAACGCCTCATTGGACCAGCCACAACGGGCTTGAGCCAATTGAACCAAGCCATCGACATGGGGCGACACTTTGACGCCGAGCACTCGACCCGTCTGTTTCGCATCGCCATCAACGAAGTCGGTCACTTGGTGATGATGCCGCGTTTGTTTCACAGCATGCGCGAGTTGGCCCCGCACATCAAAATTGAAACCGTGGCGCCCTCCCCCGCCGAAACGCGAAGCGGTTTGCTCAACGGCCAGATCGAACTGGCGATTGGCAGCTGGAGCCCCATGGGTCCAGCGTTTTATCAACAGCGCCTCTTTGACGAAACCTTTGTGGTGGTGATGAGCCAAAGCAACCCGCTGGCTCAAGACAGCCTCACCCTGAGCAACTACCTGCACGCCGAGCATCTGTCGTTCAGGCCGCACGGCTCCACCGACATGGAGTTGGAGTCCATGCTGCAGCGTGCCGGCGTGCCCGACCAACGCCACATCGTCTATGCCGCAGCACACGCGCAGGGCTTTGTGGAAATCCTCAAAGACTCCAACTTGTTGGTCACCCTGCCAAGTCGGCTGGCCAAAGTCATCGCGGGTTACCACCCGTCGCTCACAGTGGTCGATGTGCCCTTTGCGGTGCAACCCTTTCAAATTCGTCAACAGTGGCACGAGCGGGTCCAGCAAGACCCAGGTCACCGGTGGTTGCGCGAGCTGGCATTTGCCATCTTCAACTAGGCGTATTCCCTAGACCAATCCATGCCACTCAGACACGCCATCGACCATCACAATCAGCCACACCCTCAGCCCTTCCTAGAACGAACCATGACCGATCCAGCCCCAGAACATCACCGCCCCGCCTTGGGCTTTCAACGCTCGCTGGACCGCCTTGAACCGATCTTGGGTGTGATCTTTATGCTGGTTGTGTTGCTCAACTTTGCCAGCGCGACCGGGCGTTATGTGGCGGGTACGCCCATAGTTGGCGCTGACGAAGTCCAGGTCTTCTCCATGATTTGGTTGATTTTTCTTGGCGCCGCCATGGCATCTTTGCGCCGCGCCCACCTGCGCATGGATGTGCTCACCATGAACTTGCGTCCGCGCTTGGCTTGGTGGCGCCATTTGTTCGAGGCTTTGCTGATGCTGGCGGCTTGTGCCGTGATGGTGTGGGTGTCGTTTGATTTCACCTTGCAGATCTACAGCATGGAGCAACGCAGCGATGGCGCCGACATTCCCATGTGGATACCGCACAGCAGTGTGGTGTTGGGGTTTGCAGGCATGCTGCTGAGCAGCCTGCTCGAATTGAAAGCCCTGTTGGCGCAGCGCCTGTCTTAAATACCCCACGCCATGACCTACTCACTCGCCTTGCTACCCGTGTTGTTGCTGCTCTTAGGCTTGCCCATCTTTTTGGTTTTGCTGAGCGCCTCCGCAGTGACCGTGTTGTTTGTGATGAACGTGCCCCCCGCTGCACTGCATCAAACCCTGTTTGGTGCCGTCGACAGTTTTGCTTTGCTTTCCGTACCTTTCTTCATCTTCGCCGGCGAGTTGATGGGACGTGGCAGCGTGGCCAAGCGCATCGTGGACATTTTGCAATCAGGCATTGGCTCAGTGCGTGGCAGCTTGCCATTGACCACGGTAGGCACGTCAGCCATCTTTGGGGCCATGTCGGGGGCCAGCGCAGCCACTGTGGCAACGGTGGGTCAACTCATGTTGAAGCCACTCAAAGAGCGGGGCTACCCCGACACCTTTCGTGCCGGGTTGATCACAGCCGTGGGCGCGATCGACATCATCATTCCCCCCTCCGTGCCACTCATCATCTACGCTGCGGCTGCGTCTGAATCGGTTCCTAAGCTGTATGCCGCTGGCGTGATTCCTGGTTTGGTGATCGCCGCCATCTTGGCGGTCTACGTCGTCTGGATCGCCCGCAAGCTCAACATCTCCGACGGCCAGCCCTTCTCAATGCCTGCGTTTGTGCACGCCCTGGCCAGAGGCACTTGGGCGCTTGGCGCACCGTTCATCATCTTGGGTGGCATCTACGGTGGTTTTGTCTCGCCCACCGAGTCGGCGGCACTGGCCTGTGTCTATGCCGCCTTTGTAGCGCGCTTCGTCTACCAAGACATGAGCTGGACAGAAATCGTGGCTTGCGCATCGCGCACCGTCACACTCACCGCCCAAATTTTGATCATCGTCGCTTGCGCCAATGTGTTTGGCTGGCTGCTCACCGTCAACCAAATTCCAGCCACGCTGGTGAACATTGTCAACGGCTGGCACCTCACACCCTGGATGATTTTGCTGGCCCTCAATGTGTTGTTTCTCATCGTCGGCTGCTTTGTCGACCCCCTGTCGGCCATCCTGGTACTCACGCCACTGCTCATGCCCCTGGTGAAAGACGCGGGCATCGACCCGGTGCACTTCGGCATCGTCATCACCACCAACCTGGCCATTGGCATGTTCCATCCACCTTTCGGTTTGAACATCTTTGTCACGCAGTCGCTGTTTCACTTCTCGCTGCCCGTGATCTACCGCGGTATCGTGCCTTTCATCTACCTTTATCTGATCGCGCTGGCGCTCATCACCTACATCCCTTGGCTGTCGCTGGCCATGGTGCGCTGGATTTATTGAACCTTTTCACAACAACATCACAGGAGACAACCATGAAGACCCACCTCTCACGCCGCCAACTGCTTTCACTGGCTGCGGGCGCCGTTGCCACCGGCCCCGTGCTGCATGTCAACGCACAAAATCAAATCGTCATGAAAATCGCTGCGGCCACCATCAACGATGTGCAGCACTTTTGGATGAAGTCGTTCCAAGCCGCGGTTGAAGCGCGCACCGGCGGACGCATCAAAGTCGAGCTCTACCCTGCCAGCCAACTCGGCGCCATTCCCCGCATGGTCGAGGGGACGGCCATGGGCACCATCGAATGTTTTGCCACCGCCTCAAGCTTTCTGACCAGCCTCGATCCGCGCTTTGAAGTCTTTGATGTTCCGGGCGTCATCAACGACACGGCCCATGCAGCCAAAGTCTTCCAAGACCCTGAGATGCGCAAACTTGTCTTCGGCTTTGGGGGCAACCGTGGCATCGAGAGCATCTCTGTGTTCATGCACAGCCCACAAAATTTGGTGTCACGTAAACCCATTCGCTCACTGGCCGATTTCAACGGCCAAAAAATCCGCGTCTTGAGCACCCCTTTGCAAATGGAACCCATCAAGAAGCTGGGCGGTGCGCCTGTGCCCTTGCCCCTCTCCGAGGTAATGCCTGCGTTACAAAACGGCGCCATTGACGGCTTCATTGCAGCCAGCACCGTGTTCTCGGCCCTCAAGTTCTACGACGCAGCCAAGTACCAAACCCAACTGCCCCAGTGGCCGCTCATCGTGGTGATCGCCTGCAACAAAGCCTGGCTGGCCAAACTGCCCGCAGATCTGCGCGCCATCGTGATGGAGGAGGCCGCCAAATCCGAAGCGGCAGCCAACGAATTTGGCGTGCAAGACATCGTGCGCTCACGCGATGTCTGGACCCAAAACGGGGGTCAACTCGTCAGCTTGTCTGCCGATGACGCCGCCACCTTCGCCAAAGTGGTCAACCAAACGGCGACCGACATCATCAACAAAAACGCCGCCGCCAAAGGTGCTTTCGATTCTTATGTGAGCTTGGTGCGCAAGTACAAGTGACGGCACAAAGAAAAACCCCGTAGCGTCTTGCGACACTACGGGGTGAATCTGGTGGCCTGGACTGGAATCGAACCAGTGACACGCGGATTTTCAATCCGCTGCTCTACCAACTGAGCTACCGGGCCGTGGCCCAAATTGTAGCACCCTCCAAGGCCTCATGGCACGTCAAAGCTGGGCTACAGCTCGCAAGTTGTCTGCGGTGGTCGTTGGAAAACCAAAATACTCCAAGTAGGCCGGGATTTGTTCAAACAACATGTCGGCCCCCACTTGAACGCGACATCCCCTGGCTTGTGCAGCCGCCAAGAACGCTGTGATGTCAGAGCGCATGACCACCTCACCCACAAAGGTCTGGGGGGACAAGCGCGACACATCCATCGGCAGTGGGTCGCCTTCGTTCATGCCCATTGGGGTGGCGTTGACCACCAAATCAAAACCGGCAGGATCGTTGGAGCCGACGCTGACGTCGATGACCGGGTAGTGTTGCTTCAAGCGTTGTGCCAAACCCTGCGCAGAGGCGGTGTTCACATCGAACAAGCTGATGGCAGCGATGTCTGCGCCAGCCAATGAGGCGGCAATCGCACACCCCACACCACCACAGCCCACCACCAAAACGCGCGCCCCGTGCAAGTTCAAGCCCTTGCGCTGTACGCCGCGTACAAAGCCAGCGCCATCAAACATATCGCCCACCAAACGACCGTCTGCCATGCGTTTCACTGCATTGCATGCGCCGGCCACTTTGACAGTGGCGGTGACTTCGTCCAGCAAGCCCACCGTGGTCACCTTGTGCGGCATGGTGATCAGGGCGCCACGGATATTGGTCAAGGCAAAGACCGACTTTAAAAATGCGGGATAGTCGGGCACTTGACAGCCCATGGGCACCACCACCGCATTGATACCCGCCTGTTCAAAGTACGGGTTGTAAATCATGGGCGACTTGAAGCTGTGCGTGGGATAACCAATGTGCGCAATGATGTCTGTGTTGCCGTTGATCGTCATGGGACTTATTTTTTCTGCGCGTGTTTTGCTGCATTCACGCCTGCCCGCAAAGCCAACAGGTAGCTGTCTTCGCCAAATCCACAGATCTGGCCTTTGACGATGGCGCCAAAGACGGAGTGATGGCGAAACTCTTCGCGGGCATGGATGTTTGACATGTGCACTTCAACAATAGGGCAGCTCAGAATGGCCAGTGCATCGCGAATGCCGTAGCTGTAATGGGTCCACGCACCTGCATTGATCAACACGGCGTCGACATGGTCACGAAAGCCTTGGTGAATGCGCTCGCACATGTCACCCTCGCTGTTAGTCTGGAAGCACTCCACCTCAGCGCCTAACTCAGCGCCCAGTTTTTTCATGCTGGCGTTGATTTCGTCCAACGTGATGGTGCCGTATTGGGCAGGGTCACGTTTGCCGAACATGTTGAGGTTGATTCCGTTGAGCATCAAAATTTTCATGACTGTCTCTGGTTGAGATTAAAAGAGCAGCGGCCCCTGGTTGGCACGTTGCGATGGCGATTGACGTATTACTTGCGCAGCTTGGCCAATTCGGCTTGTACTTCGGCCACCACGGGGCCCACTGCGGCACTGTGCTTGTCAATCACAGGCTTCATCTTGTCACGCAGCTTGCTGACTTCTGCCGCCGAGAATTGAGACACGATCATGCCGTTTTTTTTGAGCAGCTCCAAGTTGGCCGCCAAGGCCGCACGTGATTGCATGCGCTGATTTTTTGTTGCAGCATCCGCCGAATCGTCAATGATTTTCTTCTCTGCGGCACTCAGGCTGTCCCAGACTTTTTTGCTGAAAATCACAGACTGAGGGTTGTACTGGTGGTTGGTCAGCGTGACATATTTCTGGACTTCCCAAAACTTGTTGGCGGCAATGACAGAGACTGGATTTTCTTGTCCGTCAATGGCTTTTTGCTCCATGGCGGCATACACCTCTGGGAACGGCAGGGGTGTGGGGTTGGCGCCCAATGCTTTGACCCAATCCACGTTGATGGCATTTGGAATCACGCGCAGCTTGAGACCTTCAATGTCTTCCACTTTGTTCAATGGGCGTTTGCTGTTGGTGATGCTGCGAAAACCCAGCTCCCAATATGACAGGCCCACAATGCCTTTGTCTTGCAACATGGCATGCATCTTTTGGCCAATGGGGCCATCGGCGATGGCATCGGCTTCTTTTTCGTTTGAGAACATGAATGGGAAATCAAACACTTCCAAAGCTTTGACTTCACTGGCCAAGATGCCCGAGTTCATGACCGCCATTTCAATGGTGCCCCCTTTGATGGACGACACCACCGCTTGGTCGCTGCCCAAGGCGCCGTTCAAAAAAAGTTGCACCTTGATCTTGCCGCCGGATTTGGCGGCCACTGACTCTGCAAAGGCTTTCATGCCTGCGACTGCAGGGTGACCCTCTGGCCCATTCAAGCCGAATTTCAGGGTGCGCTCTTTGATATCTTGTGCGGATGCCAAGCCCACAGCAGCCACGGCCAAAGTGGCCAATACAGATTGGATGAAAAAACGTTTCATGAAGGGGTCTCCAAATTTAAGTTGAGGTCGTACGCACCAAACAAGTGTTGCAGCGCCTGGCGTACCGTTGCAGACGCTGCATCGAAGCGTCAATAGAACCAGCGTGCTGGCACCATCACCAAGGAGGGGAACAGCACCATCAAGAACATGACGATGAATTGAACCGCCATGAAGGGCATCACGCCGCGCGTGACCTCGTCCATGCGCATGCGCCCCACTCCAGCGACCACGTTCAACACAGTCCCCACAGGTGGCGTCACCAAACCGATCGAGTTGTTGATGATGAACAACACACCAAAGTACACCGGGTCAATCCCAGCGGCTTTGACAATGGGCATGAGCACGGGGGTCAAAATCAAAATGGTGGGTGTCATGTCCATCGCCGTGCCTACGATCATGCACAACACCATGATGGCCATCAGCAGCAACGTGGGACTGCTCAACAAGGGTTCCAGCAAGGAGACCACTTGTGAGGGCAAGTTGGCCACCGTGATCAACCACGCGGACACCATGGCCGCAGCCACCAAAAACATGATCACGGCCGTGGTTTTGGCGGCCGTTTGAAACACCTGAAACAACTGCCCCCAAGTCAATTCGCGGTATATCACGCCTGCCACAAACAAAGCATAGACCGCAGCCACCACCGCAGCCTCTGTCGGCGTGAACACGCCCATGCGCAAGCCCACCAAAATGATCAGCGGCAACATCAATGCCCAACCTGCGCTTCGCATGGCGGCAAAAACCTCTGCAATGGATTTTCGCGGGGGAGGTGTCAACACCTCACGGCGTGTCAACCACCACCAGGTGGCCCATAAGCCTGCCGCCAAAATGATGCCCGGAAAAATACCGGCCAAGAACAACTTGCTGATGGAGACGTTGGCCGCCACGCCAAAAATCACAAAACCAATCGAGGGGGGAATGATGGGACCGATCACCCCACACGCCGCAATCAATCCCCCACTGCGTGCTTTGTCATGTCCGGCCTTGACCATCATGGGCAGCAGCAAGGCGGTGAGTGCCGCAGCATCCGCCACCGCTGAGCCCGAGAGTGCGGACAGCAAGCAAGCCGCGACGATGGTCACATATCCCAAGCCGCCGCGAATGTGCCCCACCAAAGCCATGGCAAAGTCCACGATGCGTCGCGACAAACCACCGGTGTTCATCACTTCACCTGCCAGCATGAAAAAAGGCACCGCCAACAGTGGAAAACTGTTGGAGCCTTCAATCACGTTTTGCGCCAAGATTTGCGCGTCAAACATGTCCATGTGAAGCATCAACGCGGCGCCACACAGCAGCAGAGAAAAAGCGATTGGCACACCCAGTGCCATGGCGGCCAGCAAGGAGCCCAGAAATACAACAATCGTCATAGGATTCTTTCTTGTTACTTCAAGGGTGCTGGCACATCGATGGGCTCTTCCTCAGACTCCCGCACGCCGATCAATTCGCTGTCTTCGAGTTTGCCCATGGCTAGACGCAGCAATCGGTCCAGCAAGATCAATCCGCCTGAGGCAGCCAGTACCATGCCGCAACCGTAAAACAGCCCCATGGACAACTCCATCACCGGACTGGTCGACTCCCAATTGATGATGGCTTGGTTCAATGAACCCACAAACAACAGCCAGCAAATGAAGAGCATCAACAGATGCCCAATCACCAAGAAAACTTTTTGTCCTTTGAGCGATAACTTGGAGACCAAGGTGTCTGAGCCCAAATGTGCGCCTTCTTTCATGGCCACCACGGCGCCCAGAAACGTCATCCACACAAACAACCAACGCGACAACTCTTCTGACAGCGTCAAGCCTGAATTGAAGGCATAGCGCAACACCACATTGCCAAACACCAAGACAACCATGACGGCCAACGCCGCCGCAATCAAAACATCTAAAAATCGACAGTAAGCAGAAATGAACTTGGTCAGCATGTGACATGTCTCCAGAATGAGCGTGCCCATAATGTACGAACTGGATAGTTTTCTGTTGATTGGTGAAAACCCTTGGATTCAGATTTTTTACGTCTGAACAAAACGCAACACCATCTCCACAATGTTTTGCCGCCTCAGGGCCACCGCGGCAGCCGAGGCTTTGCCACGCTTGAAGATCAAGCCGAAGGTGTGCTTGTTGGACACGTTGAAGAAGGTCAATGCCGAGATCGATGCGTGGATGTCCACCGCATCTAAACCTTGGCGAAACACACCGGCCTTGACACCCCTCTCGTACAAATGGCGAATGGCCTCGATGGCGGGCACGTTCAATTGCTGGATGATCTTGCTTTGGCTCAGATACTGACCACGCTGGATGTTCTCGTTCATCACCAAACGAACGTAATACTCGTTGGCGGAATGGTGGTCAAAGGTAAACGCCACCAAGCGCTTGAGCGCTTCCTCTGGGTCGAGGTCGTTCAAATGCAGCGAGCTTTCAATCTGCCGCATGCTGCGGTAGGCCTCTTCCAAGACCGCCACATACAGGCCCTCTTTGGAGCCAAAGTAGTAATAGATCATGCGCTTGCTGGTGCGCGTGGCCGCGGCGATCTCATCAATGCGCGCGCCACTCAAGCCCTTGTCAGCAAACTCTGTGGTGGCCACTTCTAAAATTTCGGCCATGGTGCGGGCCGGATCGTTCGTGCGCGTGGGCTGAGCGCTCTTTTGTACGATTTGGTTCATTTCAAAAGTATAAATCCCGAATCTGAATCGCCACAACACGAGGCGCGCTGAGCGGCAACGGATAATGCCGATGATTTTGAAAAGCAATGCATGGACAACCCTCCCGAGTCGAACTTCTCTTTTGAACTGATGCTTCTGTCGATCTTGGCAGGCAGTTTATTTTGCGGGGTGCATTTGCTCAACGGCTGGCTGCTCAGGCAAGTTGAATTCACGCAACACATCAGCCTGATTTACTTGCCCGGTTTTTTGCGCTTGGCCAATGTCTTGATCCTGGGGCTCTTTTGGGGCACAGCCGCCACGGCCATCGGTGGCATCATGCTGATGGCCTGGACCTCCGAAAGCTGGGACATCGCCCTGAGCAATGTGGCGGTGTCTGCAGGCGGTGCCGCGATGGCGATTGTTGTCTTGCAGGCGTTGCTGCAGCGTCGCTTGTCACTGAGCAAGTTGTCAGATCTGCTGCGATTGGCCTTGCTTTACGCTTTGCTGAATGCTTTGTGCCATCACATACTGTGGATCCTGATCGATCCCTCGCAATTGGTTGATCGACAACAGATCTTCTACATGGCGATGGGGGACCTCAATGGCGCGGTGATCGGCGCATTTGCACTGCGCTGGATGGCCAAACACACGCGCATCACGGGCTTTGCACGAGACATGGCCATGAGGGCTAGACCCGATGACAGGCCGAAGCCCTGAGGCGTGCGCGGGACCAGCGGATCAAACGCCGCGCTTGGGTTTGGACAAGTCCACGCCGAGTTGTTTGAGTTTGCGATAGAGGTGCGTGCGCTCAAGCCCAGTCTTTTCGGCCACCCGCGTCATGGAGCCGTTTTCTTGGCTCAAATGAAATTCAAAATAGGTTCGCTCGAACGCGTCGCGTGCATCGCGCAAGGGAAGGTCCAGCTCAAAACTGTGATGCGTTGGGGGCAGCAACGCCGATTGCGCAGCCACGACAGACACGGAGCCTGCTTCTGAAACAAGCGGCGAGGGGTTTCTTGCCAAGGAGGGCGCCACCGCTTTGCGGACCAAGGCTTGCTCCACCGCTTTGAGCAACTTTTGCAGCGTGATGGGTTTTTCTAAAAAGGCCTGCGCCCCAATGCGGGTGGCTTCCACCGCTGTGTCAATGGTGGCGTGGCCACTCATCATGATCACGGGCATGTTCAACAAACCTGCTGCGGCCCACTCTTTGAGCAAGGTCACGCCATCCATGTCGGGCATCCAAATGTCCAGCAAAACCAAATCAGGCCGAGCCACCAAACGGGCAGCACGTGCTGCTGCGGCATTTTCTGCCACCTCAACGGCGTGACCTTCGTCGTTGAGAATTTCCGACAAGAGGTCACGAATGCCCAACTCGTCATCAACCACCAAAATATTTGCCATGAAAGAACGTGTTTCGCTGAATTAGAGCAAGGAGTGTTGCTGCTCACCAACTGGGAATGATAACGACACTTGCGCACCCACCACCACGCCGGAGAGTTCACGGTTTTTCAAGTCAATGCGGGCCCCATGTTCATCGGCAATTTTTTTCACCACGGCCAAGCCCAAACCTGTGCCTCGGCTCTTGGTTGAGACGTAGGGTTCAAAGGCTCGCTTGAGAATTTTGCTTGGAAACCCAGGCCCATTGTCGCGCACCACCAAGCGAACACGCCCTGAAGTCGGCACCCACTGGGTGGCGATGAACACCTCTGCGGGGACTGCCCCTTCCGTGGCATCTTGTGCGTTTTGCAACAAGTTATGGACCACCTGTCGAAGCTGTTGCGCATCTCCCTGAATGGCCGGGCAGTCTGTGTCTAGTTCCACCCGCACAGGAACCAACGCGTTCTCGTTGCCATACAGCTGCAAGATGTCCTGCACCAAAGCATTCAGGTCCAAGGGGTGCAACTCGGCCACTGGCAAACGGGCGTAGTCACGAAACTCATTGACCAATCGCTTCATGGCATCGACCTGGTCCACGATGGTTTTGACAGACTTGTTCATCATCACTTGGTCTGGCTCGGACAATTTGCCGTCGAGCTTCATGGCCAAGCGTTCAGCTGAGAGCTGTATCGGGGTGAGTGGGTTTTTGATCTCATGCGCCAATCGCCGCGCCACCTCGCCCCAAGCTTGCGCACGTTGCGCAGAAACAATTTCTGAGATGTCATCAAACACCAACAACCGGGCTTGGTTGGGCAAGACCGCGCCACGTGCCAGCAAGGTGATGTGCTGGCGCGTGTCATCCACCATTTCAACCGCAGGACTCATCAAGGTGGCGTGCAGTTCGAACGACTGCTGCCAGTGGTCCAAGCCATGCTGACTGCGCTCGCCCAAAAAACCATCAAACTCTTGCTGAACATGTTGGGCAAATTCAGCCATGCCTTCGATCTCACCCAATGCCCGCCCTTCCCACGCCGCGAGCGGGACCCGCAAGATACGCGTTGCGCCTGGGTTGGAGGATTGGATGACGCCAGCCCCATCGAGCACGATGACTCCGGCGGTGAGGTTGTCCAAAATGGTCTGCAAATTCGCCCGTGCATGGCTGACTTGTCCCATGCTGCGATCCACCGCGGCGCGCGCCTCGGACAGTTGCTGAGTCATCTGCGCAAACGAACGGGTCAGGCCCCCTAACTCATCCCGGCCTTGCAGCGCGGGCTTGGGACTCAAATCGCCTGCGGCCACATCACGCACGCCCTGCGCCAACATCAAGAGAGGGCGCGCCAGCTGATTGCCCAGCAACACCGCCAACAACACGGCGCCAAATACCGCCAAGAACAAACTCAGCGTCAAAGTCCCGATGTACATGCTGCGCAAACCATCACGTCCCAATGCACGCTCTTGGTACTCACGGTAGGCCTGCTCCACCGCCAAGGAGTTGTTCACCAGCGTCGGTGGAATGGCCTTGGTGACTTGCAGCACGCGGGGCTCGACCAGCAGCCCCAAACCCGAGGCGGGCACCAGGGCCAGTGCTTTGATGCGGGCTTGTGCGTTGCCCTTGGTCTGGGCCTCTTCCAAGCCATCGATAGACGTGACCCACCCTTGGGCTTTGGCTTGTCGCAGCTCCACAGAGGATGGCCGATCGGGATTGATTTTGAAACGGGAATTTCCAGCGCCAGCCAAGGCTTGGCCACTGGTGTTCCACAAAATCACATCGTCCGCGCCCAATTGGTCACGCAGCCGCTCTAAGCTCAGCCCCACAGAAGCATCGGGCATGTCAATGATCTGAGCCGCAGAGGCGCGTGTTTTCTGGCCCAAATCGCTGGCCAAACTGTCAAGCGTTGCGCGCCCTAGGCTCAACCCTGCATCGAGCGCTCCTTCCACTTTGACGTCGAACCAACTCTCAATCGAGCGGGACACAAATTGGTAAGACACGCTGTAGATCAACAAGCCCGGAAGCAACCCCACCAAGGCAAAAGTGGCGGCAATCTTGAGCAACAAGCGGCTGCCAAACTTGCCCTGTTTCAAGCGCAGCATCAAGCGCAAACAAAGCCACACAATGACCAACATCAGCAAGGTGGCCACCACCACGTTCAAGATGAACAGTTGCCGATAGTTGCGCTCGTAGAGTTCTCGGTTATCCGTGGCCTGCGTCAACAAAAACAGCAACACCAAGCCCAAGCCAATCACCACCGCCGCGCTGACCACCATCAACCAACGCACTTGAAGCCCGGTCAACTTCACGCTGTCGAGGGCTTGGATTTTCATGGACCTGGCTCCAGCACCAGTCGCTGGGTTTTACCCAACTTGAGGTTCCATTCACTTTGACTCGCTGCACCCATCTGCAAGGGACGCGGCAATTGGTTGAGGTCCAACTTGAAGCTCAACTCCAAGCTCTGTCGCGCATCCGCCTCCACGTCTGAGGCTGCGCCGACACGCCATTGCACCACGCGGCGCACCGTCATCAAGGCCTCTTCCAAGGTGTCATGGGTTTGCCCAATGTTCATGCCCAAGCCGCTTGCACTGAACGGTTTGGGCGAAACATTCACACGCCAACGCCGCGTCAGGGGCATGTAGGTGACGCGGACATGGCGCTCGGCATGGCTCACACGCTGGTCGTAAAAGTACCAACGTTCACGAAAGATGTCGATCTCCGTCACAAAGTACAAGGACACGCCCTTGTACATGGCTTCTTCCAGCACGGTCGGCAACTCGAACTCCAAGTTCGCCGAGGCATAGACGCCTTGTTCAATCCGCACGATCTTCAGGTTTTGCAATTCAACAGGAGTTGCAGCCCATGCGGTGGACAGGCTCCACATGCACATCAGACCCCAAGCGAACCAGCGCAGCATGCGCGCGCAACCCATCGTCAAAGACTCAAAGCGCCAATTTCTTTTCCAGCAGTGCGTAATAGAAGCCATCGTGATCACCCGGTAGATTGTCAGCGAGGGCGGCGTCTGTGCGCACAGTTTGGGGTCTTAAATGGCCCAGACAGGGCAGCAATTGGGCGTCAGTGTTGTGTCCAACAAACGTTTTGAGCTGATCGTCGCCCTCCGCCTTGAAGACCGAGCAAGTGCAATACAACAACCGACCACCGGGCCGCACCAAAGGCCACAGGGTGTTGAGTAAGTTTTTCTGAATGGCTGCCAACTGCGCCACATCGGTTTCACGCCGCAGCCAGCGCACATCGGGATGTCGCCGCACGATGCCAGAAGCCGTACATGGGGCGTCTAGTAGCACGGCATCAAACGGCTGCCCGTCCCACCACTGCTGGGGCCGGGCAGCATCTGCGGCCACCACTTGGGCTTGGAGGCCGAGGCGTTGCAGGTTTTGGTCGATGCGCTCACACCGCAGTGGATCAATGTCCAAGGCCACGACATGGTCCTGAGGTCCCAGCAACTCCAGCAGATGCGCGGTCTTCCCGCCGGGAGCAGCGCAGGCGTCCAACACGCGCAAGCCAGCCACTGAAAACGACTTGAGCCCTGACAGCAGCAGTTGCGCCGCACACTGGGCGGCAGCGTCTTGTACCGAGCACAGACCCTCCTCAAAGCCCGGGATCTCGCGCACGGCACGCGCTTGCTGCAAAACCAAACCTTGCTGCCCCACCGGAGAAGCCGCAATGCCGGTGGCTTGCCAGCGCACTTGCAAAGCTTCTCGGCTGATGCGTTGGGTGTTGACACGCAAGGTCATTGGCGCGGCTTGGTTGTTGGCCTCCAGCATACTTTGCCAATGTCCGGGATGGTCTTTTTGCAGCCGCTTGATCCACCACACCGGATGGTTCCATTGCGCTTGCTGTTCTTGCTGCGTGGCCTGCACCAGGGCGTCCCGCTCACGCAAAAAACGACGCAAGCACGCATTGAGAAAATTTGCTTGGCCCTGCAAGGCTCGGGTCTTCTTGGCGGCCTCAACCGCTTGGTTGACCAAGGTGTGGGGCTCATACGGCGCATGCGCCTCATCCCATGCCAGCGCCAAGGCCGTACACAACAGGGCATCGGGCAAAGGTGCCGGTACACGCGGCGCCAATTGGGCGCGCAATGCCTGGGCACGTCCCAACTGCCGCAACACTTGAAACAACAAGGCTTGAACGCCAGGGCGCAACGCGGGCGGCACCTCTGCCAAGGCCGCAGTGCCTGAAACACCACGGCGCACTTGCGCCAATGCATGTGCCACCGCTTGCAACTGCTGCCAAAGGGCGACAGGTGCAACAGAAGGTGTGGTCATTCGAGTCGGCGTCCTGGTTTGTATTTGAAAACTCGCGCCAACAAGTTGGCAGGAAACATGGCAATCGCTTGGTTGTAAGCGTCAATGGCTTGGTTGAAGCGTTGTACATCGGGTTGGATGGAGATGCTCAGCTCCGCCCAACGTTGGGTCAACTCATCGGGCACGCTGACGTAATACACGTCCGGATGGGTGAGTGCCCCCCAGGCATCTTGTAAATCTCGGCTGGTGGCCACCAGGGCGATGGCCGATGAAGGCTCCAGAGGATGCTCTTGCATGCGCGCCAAGGCCATGGCCGATAAATTGGCCGCCACCTGCAGCCGCGTCCAATGGCTGGCGCCCAACTCAGGGGCCACAGCGGTGTGCCAACCTGAAGGCGAGGTCACCGCGGCCGTGGTGGCGTCTTGCACCAAGCCTTGGTAGCGCAACATCAACTCTTCAAGTACGCCAAATTGCTTGGTCACCAGCGTGCGCAATTTGACCAAGCGCTGATAAGCACCGACAGCCCAAAACACACCCACCGCGACCAACAGCCAGAACCACCAAGCATCCACCATGCTGTCACCTCTCATCTTGCAATGCCACGCGCGCCCCATCAACAACAAAGGCCCTTGCGGGCCTTTGTTGTGGGGTCACTTTACGCTTCCTCGCCAGCGCCTTCGTCGGCGTGGGCCTCTCCTGAGGCTTCGGCCAACTCAGCCGCTTCGGCATCGGCAATGGCACGACGTTCGGCGTCGTCCATGGCGTCTTTGACCTTGCGGGCTTTGTGATAGGCCATACCTGTTCCGGCTGGAATCAAACGGCCCACAATGACGTTTTCCTTCAAGCCACGCAGCTCGTCGCGTTTGCCCATGATGGCCGCTTCGGTCAGCACGCGGGTGGTTTCCTGGAAGGAAGCCGCAGAGATGAACGAGTCGGTCGACAACGATGCCTTGGTGATACCCAGCAACAAGTTGCTGAATGTCGCGGGGATCTTGCCGTCTTTTTGCAACGCTTCGTTGGTGTTGAGAATTTCAGAGCGCTCCACTTGCTCGCCCGCAATGTAGTTGGAGTCACCCACGTTTTCAACCACCACGCGACGCAGCATCTGACGCACGATCACTTCAATGTGTTTGTCATTGATCTTCACGCCTTGCAAGCGGTAAACGTCTTGCACTTCGTCGACGATGTAACGGGCCAACTCTTCCATGCCGAGCAAACGCAAGATATCTTGTGGGTCGGCTGGGCCGTCCACCACACTCTCACCTTTGTTGACCACTTGGCCTTCGTGGACCAAGATGTTCTTCTCTTTAGGAATGAGTTCGTCCCACACTTTGCCTTCTGGGTCAGTGATCTGCAAACGAACCTTGCCTTTGGTCTCTTTACCAAACGACACCGTACCGGTCATCTCGGCCAGCATGCCCTTGTCTTTCGGGCTACGGGCTTCGAACAGTTCGGCCACACGTGGCAAACCGCCGGTGATGTCGCGGGTCTTTTGACCTTCGACAGGGATACGGGCCAGGACTTCGCCTGGGCCCACATCTTGTCCATCGCGCACTTGAATCAAAGCGCCAATTTGGAAGCCAATCGTCACCGCATGGTCGGTGCCAGGGATCTTGACTTCTTTGCCCGCCGCGTCGATCAGCTTGACCTGTGGACGCACCACCTTGGTCGAACCGCGACGCTTGGGATCAATCACCACCAAAGTGGACAGACCCGTCACTTCGTCGAGCTGCTTGGCAACCGTCAGACCTTCTTCCACGTTCTCGAACAGCACCTTGCCGGCGAATTCGGTGATGATGGGTCGGGTCAATGGATCCCAGTTGGCCAAGATCACGCCGGCCTTGAGCGACTGGTCGGCCTTGACCGACAAGATTGCACCGTAGGGCACTTTGTGACGCTCACGCTCGCGGCCATGCTCGTCGCTGATGATGATTTCGCCAGAGCGAGAAATCACCACCAACTCACCTTTGCTGTTGGTCACATAGCGCATCGTGGCGTTAAAGCCGATTACACCGTTGGACTTGGCTTCCACGCTAGAGGCAATGGCTGCACGCGATGCGGCACCCCCGATGTGGAAGGTACGCATGGTCAACTGGGTACCTGGTTCGCCGATGGACTGCGCAGCAATCACGCCAACCGCTTCGCCGTTGTTGACCAATCCACCGCGACCCAGGTCACGGCCATAGCACTTGGCGCACAAACCAAAACGTGTTTCGCAGTTCAGTGCGGTGCGCACTTTCACTTCGTCCACACCTTCGGCTTCGAAGATGTCGATCAAGTCTTCGTCCAGCATCTCGCCCGCCTTGGCCAGCACGGCACGGGTTTCGGGATGAACCACGTCTTCCACCGCGGTGCGACCCAAGATACGGTCACGCAGTGATTCGATGACTTCACCGCCCTCCACAATGGCGCGCATCAGCTGACCATTGGCGGTGCCGCAATCCAACTCGGTCACAACCAAGTCTTGCGTCACGTCCACCAAACGACGGGTCAGGTAACCCGAGTTGGCGGTCTTCAACGCGGTATCGGCCAGACCTTTACGTGCGCCGTGGGTCGAGATGAAGTACTGCAACACGTTGAGGCCTTCACGGAAGTTCGCCGTGATAGGGGTCTCGATGATCGAACCATCTGGCTTGGCCATCAAACCACGCATACCCGCCAATTGGCGAATCTGAGCGGCAGAACCACGCGCGCCGGAGTCGGCCATCATGTAGATGGAGTTGAACGACTCTTGCTCCACTTCGTTGCCATGGCGGTCGATGGTCTTTTCTTTGCGCAGCTGGTCCATCATCACCTTGGACACGGCGTCACCCGCCTTGCCCCAGATGTCCACCACTTTGTTGTAACGCTCGCCAGACGTCACCAGGCCCGAGACGTATTGCTGCTCGATGTCTTTGACTTCTTTTTCTGACGCGGCAATGATGGCTGGCTTTTCAGTCGGCACCAACATGTCGTCAATGGAGATCGAAATGCCCGCGCGGGTGGCCAGACGGAAACCGTTTTGCAACAGCTTGTCGGCAAACACCACGGTCTCTTTCAAACCGCACTTGCGGAATGCGGTGTTGATGAGCTTGGAAATTTCTTTCTTCTTCAACGCTTTGTTGAGGTTAGAGAAAGGCAAGCCTTTGGGCAAAATTTCCGACAACAGGGCACGACCCACAGTGGTGTCCACCAAGCTGGTGGAAGGAACGAATTCGCCCGACTCTTTGTCTTTGGTCCACTCGGTCATGCGCACGCTGACCTTGGCGGTCAACTCAACAGCACCCGCGTCCAATGCGCGCTGCACTTCACCGACGTTGGAGAAGATCAAGCCTTCGCCTTTGCCGTTGATGCGGTCGCGGGTGGCGTAGTACAGGCCCAACACCACGTCTTGTGACGGCACGATGGAGGGTTCGCCGTTGGCCGGGAACAAGATGTTGTTAGACGCCAGCATCAAGGTGCGAGCTTCCATCTGGGCTTCCACCGACAAAGGCACGTGTACGGCCATCTGGTCACCGTCGAAGTCGGCGTTGAAGGCCGAGCAAACGAGGGGGTGCAACTGAATGGCTTTGCCTTCGATCAAGATCGGCTCAAACGCTTGAATGCCCAAACGGTGCAGGGTTGGCGCACGGTTCAACATGACGGGGTGCTCTTTGATCACCTCTTCCAAGATGTCCCACACCACGGCGGAGCCGGATTCAACTTCTTTCTTCGCGGCCTTGATGGTGGTCGCAATGCCCATGGCTTCGAGGCGCGAGAAGATGAACGGCTTGAACAATTCAAGGGCCATCAACTTGGGCAAACCGCACTGGTGCAGCTTGAGGGTTGGGCCCACGGTGATCACGGAGCGACCCGAGTAGTCGACGCGCTTGCCCAGCAAGTTTTGACGGAAACGACCGCTCTTGCCTTTGATCATGTCGGCCAAAGACTTCAGAGCACGCTTGTTGGCACCCGTCATGGCCTTGCCGCGACGGCCGTTGTCCAGCAAGCTGTCCACGGCTTCTTGCAACATGCGTTTTTCGTTACGCGCAATGATTTCAGGCGCTTTGAGTTCGAGCAAACGGCGCAGACGGCTGTTGCGGTTGATCACGCGACGGTACAAGTCGTTCAAATCGGAAGTGGCAAAACGGCCACCGTCCAATGGCACCAGCGGACGCAAATCAGGTGGCAACACTGGCAGCACGGTCAAGACAATCCACTCGGGCTTGATGCCCGATTTCTTGAACGCTTCCATCAACTTCAAACGCTTGGC
>CAITHK010000103.1 GCA_903892175.1 uncultured Burkholderiales bacterium
AAAAGCTTCGCAAAGGTGAAGCGCGCAAAGCAGTAGATGCATTTATCCAAAACGTGCATCATTTTCGCGATGCCTATCTCTCCGATGAACAACCGCCAGTAGACCATGTGGTTATTTTTGACGAAGCACAACGCGCATGGACCTTGGAACAAACCACACAATTCATGGCTAGGAAAAAGGGACGACCGGACTTCAACCGTTCTGAGCCTGATTTTTTGATTTCATGCTTAGATCGTCACCCAGACTGGTCAGTCGTGGTGTGCCTTGTGGGCGGCGGTCAAGAAATCAACACGGGGGAGGCCGGCATTGGTGAATGGCTGCGCGCGATCAATGATCATTATCCCGACTGGGAAGTTCATATTTCTCCACATCTGCAAGACTCTGAATATGGCGCCGAGGACACACTTGAGATATTGAAAGACAGGCAGAACATCCACTTCAATGAAGATCTGCACCTTGCTGTTTCCATGCGCTCATTTCGCGCTGAGCATGTTTCAACCTTTGTGAAGCATCTCCTAGATCGTCAGAATGAAAATGCACGCGCTGTTTTCCAACAAGTGCAAGCGCGTTACCCTATCGTTATCACACGAGACTTGAACAAAGCTAAACGTTGGCTACGAGAGAAAGCGCGTGGTACAGAGCGGTTTGGCATGGTGGTGTCTTCACAAGCGCAACGTTTGAAACCACATGCCATTGATGTCAGGTCTCCGATGGACCCCATTCATTGGTTCTTGGACGACAAAGACGATATCCGCTCGTCCTACTACCTTGAAGATGTTGCTACCGAATTTCACGTTCAAGGACTAGAACTTGACTGGGCTTGTGTTGTTTGGGATGCTGACTTGCGCTATGGTGAAGAGGACTGGGAGTACCGCTCATTCGTCGGAAGCAAATGGCAAAAGATTCACCTCGCACACAGACAGATGTATTTAAAGAATGCCTACCGCGTATTGCTTACGCGTGCACGACAGGGAATGGTGATCGTCGTCCCTCATGGGGATCTAGACGATTCAACCCGTAATCCTTCTTATTACGATCCTATTTATTCGTATCTGGCAGATCTTGGCATCAAAGAAATTTAATACCTGTCATTCAATAGGTTGCTAAACCGCCGCCAAGCGCTCAACCGTATCTGGATATTTCTCGACATGCCGAATGAGCAAAGCCGTATGCGTATTAGGTTTAACCCGCCGCTGCTCCCAGTTCTCCAGCATGCGCGGCTTGATGCGCAAGTAACGTGCAAACACAGCGCGTGAAAAACGTAGACATTCGCGCAATACCTGCAACTCATCCTCTGTTGCCTCAGGCGCTGGCTTGTCTTCCACCA
This sequence comes from uncultured Burkholderiales bacterium, assembly GCA_903892175.1. GTDB lineage: Bacteria > Pseudomonadota > Gammaproteobacteria > Burkholderiales > Burkholderiaceae_C > Limnohabitans. The sequence goes on from CAITHK010000103.1 coordinate 1,328, forward strand.
CATGGGTGCGTAGTGTTTTGAACTGCATTCCAAAAGTTGGATGCCTACGGTGATGACCAGTAGGCTGACGGCATAAACTTGCGATTCGATTCATTTAGCTTTTTCAGCAACGATAACTATGGCACTCGATATAAATGCTCTGGGTCAGATTGACGCTGTCGTAGGCCAATGGTGCCTAAGTAAAGTTCCCCCGCACCTCAAAAGAGAAATCGACTACGACTACGAAGTCGACGGACAGGCTGTATCAATCTATGAGGTCCGACCCAGTTGGAGGGGACAACCTGGAGAAAAAACCCGCTCGCATGTGGCAAAGTTCCGGTTCTTTAAGTCAAGTAACTCTTGGAAAATTTTTTGGTTCAGACAGACTCGTAAATGGGAGTCATACCAGCCAGCCCCTTCAGCACCGAACCTCGAAAAGTGTCTAGCCATCATTGAAGCGGATCAGTACGGTTGCTTCTTTGGTTGATTTTTTTCAGCCAAGTCTTTCAAGATTAGCGGGCCACCATCCAGCGACGGCTTAAGAACTGAACAAGAAGTTCATCACGTCGCCATCTTTGACCACGTATTCCTTGCCTTCGGCGCGCATCTTGCCCGCGTCTTTGGCACCTTGCTCGCCTTTGAAGGCAATGAAGTCGTCAAATGCGATGGTCTGGGCACGGATATAGCCCTTCTCGAAGTCGGTGTGAATCACGCCCGCCGCTTGCGGGCCGGTGTCGCCCACATGGATGGTCCAGGCGCGCACTTCTTTCACACCGGCAGTGAAGTAGGTTTGCAAACCCAACAAGGTGTAGGCCGAGCGAATCAAACGGTTCAAGCCGGGCTCGTCTTGGCCCAGCTCTTCCAAAAACATTTGTCGGTCTTCGTCGCTCATCTCGCTCATCTCGGCTTCGAGCTTGGCGCAAATCGCCACCACCGGGGCGTTTTGTGCAGCCGCGTATTCTTTCAATCGGTCGAGCAAGGGGTTGTTCTCGAAGCCGTCTTCCGACACGTTAGCCACAAACATAGCCGGCTTGGCGGTGATCAAGAAAAACTGTTTCAGCAACGGCAACTCTTCTTTGCTGAAGTCGATGGTGCGCACGGGCTTGGTGTCGTTGAGTGCGACTTGGCACTTCTCCAAAATCGCCACCAACTTGATCGACTCTTTGTCGCCAGAACGGGCGGTTTTGGTCACGCGGTGCAGGGCTTTCTCCACAGCTGCCAAGTCGGCCAAACACAGTTCAGTTTGGATGACTTCAATGTCTGAAATCGGATCCACCTTGCCCGCCACGTGAATCACGTTGTCGTCTTCAAAGCAACGCACCACATTGATGGTGGCATCGGTTTCGCGAATGTGTGCCAAGAACTTGTTGCCTAAGCCTTCGCCGGTGCTGGCGCCGGCCACCAGGCCCGCGATGTCCACAAACTCCACGATGGCCGGCACGATGCGCTCAGGCGTGATGATCTGGGCCAACTGCTGCAAGCGTGGGTCGGGCACTTCCACCACGCCCACGTTGGGCTCGATGGTGCAAAACGGATAGTTCTCGGCTGCAATGCCCGCTTTGGTCAGGGCGTTGAACAGGGTGGATTTGCCAACGTTGGGCAAGCCCACGATGCCGCATTTCAAACTCATGGAAATTCCTCAAACGTGCCAGAGGGGCACGGGGTCAATGGATGTCAGGGGATGGCGGGCATTGTACTGAGGCACCCGGGCCGCCCTTGCGCTGAAGTGCGCAAACGAATCAGAACACCCAATCTGCACGCACCCGCTGGCCCACACGCAACACCTCGCCCAAGCCACTCAGGGGAATGGCGTTCATGCCAAAGGTGACCGCGCCATTGACCCGAGGGTCTTGTCGGTAGGCCTGCAAGGTGTCGCTCACAGCGGGGCTGACCTCGGCGGTGTCGGGGTTCACATTGGGCATGGGGCAGCGTGGGCAAGGCTTGACGGGCTTGAGCTGCACGGCTTCGCCATCGGTGGTCACGGTCATCACACCCACGCGGTCTTCGTCGTGTGCACCCCACGCCTGAGGCGTTTCACCCCGCAACACCACGTTGGCGCGAAAACGCCGCATGTCAACCGGGGCCTGTCCTTGTTGGCCCAAACGGTTGTTGAGCTCATCCAAAGACGCGGTGCTGGTCACCAGCACCGGAAAACCATCGCTGAATTGGTTGAACGCGTCGACGTCTTGGGTCCATGCGCGGCTGGACAGTCGATAGTGATCGGGGTCAAAGCGAACCAAGCGCAAGGGCCCCACGTTCAAGAAATCGGTGAACCATTGCGCCGCCAACGCGCCCATTTCAAACGCAGGCACGGTGTCTTTCCACACCTGCACCTGGGTGGGGGCTTCAGCCCGCTCGATGGACAAGTGCAAGGCCAGCATGCCGGGCGCACGCAACACCAGCTCGGTGTGGCGCAACTCGGGTTGAACCAAAGCCATGCGGGGCGCGGCGCGTTGGGTCAGCATCTGGCCTTGGGCATCGACCACCATCCAGGCACGGTCCAAGTCCAGCCCGGTGTCGGTCAAGGTAGCGTGTTGCACCGAAATACCGGCACACGACTTGATGGGAAAGACCCAGAGTTGGTCAATCAAAGCCAGGCGCTGGTCGCTGTGTGGGGTTGCGGGTGTCGAGGTCATGCGCCATTGTGCCGCCCTCCTACAATCCCCACATGGCTCAAAAATTGGATGTGTGTATTCGTGGTGACGGCATGGTCGGGCGATCCTTGGCGCTGCTTCTGGCGCGCCAACGCTTGCAGGTCGGGCTGGTCACCTCGGCCGCCCAAACCAACCAAGATGTGAGGGCCTACTCACTCAATAAAGCCTCTCGCGACTTGCTCACTGAGCTGCGATGCTGGCCCGATGCTCATTACGCCACCGCCGTGCAAGACATGCGCGTGTGGGGCGATGACGGCGGCTTTGTGCACTTTGGCAGCCCCACATCTGAGGGCTTGAGTTGGATCGTGGACGTGCCCGTGCTCGAAGACCAACTGGCCCAAGCCGTGCGTTACCAATCAGACATTGCCATCCTGACAGCGCCTGAGCCTGCGGCCCTGACGGTGGTGTGCGAAGGCCGCCACAGCGCCACCCGCGACGAGTTGGGTGTGAGTTTTGACACCCTGCCCTACCAGCAACACGCCGTGGCCGCACGGGTGCGCTGCAGCGTGCCCCACCGCCAACAGGCCTTGCAGTGGTTTCACCAAGGCACCCACGGTTTAGAGATTTTGGCGCTGCTGCCCTTGGGCGGCGCGCAAGGCGACAGCGCCGCGCTGGTGTGGTCGCTGCCGCCCGAACGGGCCAGCGCCGTGCTGGCATTGGACGCCGCCGCTTTTGCCAGCGCCCTGCAAGACGCCAGCCACAGCGTGTTGGGGCAACTCGAACTCACCAGCGAACGCGCCATGTGGCCTTTGCAACTGGCACGCGCCGAGCACTGGATTGGCACTTTTGCCGATGGCAGTGCCTGGGCGCTGGCGGGCGACGCCGCACACAACATCCACCCTCTGGCGGGCTTGGGGCTCAACCTGGGGCTGGCCGATGTGGCTGAGCTGGCCCTGGTGCTCAAACGCCGGGAGGGCGCAGACTACTGGCGCAGCGCGGGAGACCGCCACTTGCTGCGCCGCTACGAGCGGGCCCGCAAAGCCAATATGCTGCCCACCTGGCTGGCCTGCGACAGCTTGCAACGTTTGTTTGCCCATCCAAACGCCAGCGTGCAGACCTTGCGCAATTGGGGCATGTCTGGCTTTGACAGCCTGGCCCCCTTGAAGCGCTGGACCATGCAGCAAGCCATGCAATGACACCTCACCTTGGACACCTGATGACACGCACACGCCAACTCTTCACCCTCGCTGCTACCCTGTGGGTGTTGGCGGGCACCGCCTGGGCCCAAGGCCACGAAGCCACCATCCGCAAAAACTTGAGTGAACGCATTCCACAACTGCCCAAGATCGAAGAAATCAGCCGCACACCCATGGCCGGTTTGTACGAAGTGCGCTTGAACGGCAACGAGATTTATTACAGCGACGCCGATGGCAACTTCCTCATCCAGGGCAATTTGATCGACACCAAGAGTCGGCGCAACTTGACCGAAGAGCGCGAAGCCAAACTGGGCGCCATCGACTTTGCCAGCCTGCCCATCAAAGACGCCATCCAGATCGTGCGCGGCAACGGCAAACGCAAATTGGCGGTCTTTGAGGACCCGAACTGCGGCTTTTGCAAGCGCTTCGAGCGCGATTTGGCCAAGGTGGAAAACGTGACCATCTATCTGTTCCTGTACCCGATCTTGGGACAAGACTCCTCCGACAAATCACGCAACGTCTGGTGCGCCAAAGACCCCGCCGCTGCCTGGGCCCAGGTCATGGGCGAGGGCCGCATCGCCAACGCCCCAGCCTGCGACACCTCGGCCATTGCACGCAACGTCGAGTTTGGCCGCAAGTTCAAGATCACCGGCACGCCCACGCTGGTGGCACAAGACGGCGCACGCGTGCCAGGCGCCATCAACACCCAACAAATTGAAAAACTCTTGGCCGACGCCAGCAAGTAACTCTCTATGGCACACACCCCCATCACCCCAGACAGCGCCGCTGGCGTTTTGATTCAACGCTTGGGCTATGCCGGGTTGATTCCGTTTGCCTCGCTCGCCTTGTTGATGTGGATCGTCACACCCGAAGCACACCCTTTGGTGGCCATCGCTTTGACGTCTTACGCCGCCACCATCTGCGCCTTCTTGGGTGGCATCCATTGGGGCATTGGCCTGAGGCATAACGCCCCCTCACGCAAGCTGCACATGGTGTGGGGCGTGGTGCCCTCGCTGGTGGCTTGGATCGGCGTGATGATGCCCGCCTATGCCGGCCTGCCCGTGCTGGCCGTGTTGCTGGTGGCCTGCTATTTGGTAGACCGTAAAACCTGGCCCGAAGCCGGCTTGCGCGACTGGATGACCCTGCGTTTTCGCCTGACCGTGGTGTCTACGCTGGCTTGCTTGCTGGGCGCAGCCTCCACCTGAACCCTGCCCACGCCATGAAGCGCACTCGCCCCGCCCCCAAAGCAGCCCAAACCACGCCCTCGGTGCACTACCGGGTCGAGATGGCCGACCTGCAAGCGCATCTGTATGGCGTGACCCTCCGCCTCGACCAACCCTCGGCCCAGCAGCGTGTGTCACTGCCTGTGTGGATTGCAGGCAGCTACATGGTGCGCGAGTTCTCCAAGCAACTCATCACGCTCACGGCCCGTCAAGGCACGCGCTCGGTGGCAGTGCAGCAACTCGACAAATGCAGCTGGCAAGTCGACTGCAGCGCAGACGCCCACCTCACCTTGCAGTACCAAGTGCATGCGCACGACAACTCGGTGCGCACCGCCTGGCTGGACACACAGCGCGGCTTCTTCAACGCCACCAGCCTGTGCCTGAGCGTGGCAGGGTGTGAGGACTTGGCGCATGACTTGGACTTGGTGCCGCACACCAACATGCCCACGTGGTCCGTGGCCACCGGCCTGACACCCCTGAAGGTCAACCCACGTGGCTTTGGCACTTACCGGGCCGCCAACTACGACGAGCTGGCCGACTGCCCTGTGGAGATGGGCAACTTTTGGTCGGGCAGTTTCAAAGCCTGCGGCGTGCCGCACCGCTTTGTGGTGGCCGGTGCCACGCCCGCTTTTGATGGCGAGCGTTTGTTGCGTGACGCGCAAAAAATTTGCGAAGCGGCCATGCGCTTTTGGCACGGCAACCAACGTGCGCACATTCCACACACGCACTATGTGTTCATGCTCAACGCCGTGGCTGAGGGCTACGGGGGCTTGGAGCACCGCAACTCCACCGCCTTGATTTGTCAACGCGCCGACCTGCCGCGCCTGAGCGACCTGCCGGTCGGCACCGAAACGCTCCAAACCAAAATGGACAAGCCCAGCGACGGCTACACCACCTTGCTGGGTCTGATCAGCCACGAGTACTTCCACACCTGGAACGTCAAGCGCCTGCGCCCGGCTGAGTTTGCGCGCTACGACTACACCCAAGAAAACTACTCCGAGCTGCTGTGGTTTTTTGAAGGCTTCACCAGCTACTACGACGACAAACTGCTGCGCCGCGCTGGCTTGATCGACGACGCGCACTACCTGCGGCTGCTCAATAAAACCATCAACCAAGTGCTGCAAACGCCAGGGCGAGCCGTGCACAGCGTGGCCCAGTCGAGCTTTGAAGCCTGGACCAAGTACTACCGCGCCGACGCCAACACACCCAACCTGACGGTGAGCTATTACACCAAGGGCGCGTTGATCGCCCTGTGCCTGGACTTGGCGCTGCGCCAGCACGGCGTGAGAAACCACAGCGTGTCGTTAGACGACGTGATGCGTGGCTTGTGGGCACGCTGCCAGGGCGGCCCCATGCAAGAGGCCGATCTGTTGGCCGTGCTGCAGCAACTCACGGGCCGCTCGTGGGCGCGCGAGATCAAAGCCTGGGTGCATGGCACACGCGACTTGCCACTGCAAGACGCACTCACCGCACACGGTGTGGCCGTGCACCATGACCCGGCACAAATGGCGCAGCGCTTGGGGTTGCGGGTGAGCGAAGACCACAGCATCCAGATCAAACAAGTGCTGAGCGGCAGTGCAGCACACACCGCAGGCTTTGCGCCTGGGGATGAGTGGTTGGGCATTGAGCTGGGTGGCAAAACTGCCAGTGCCTGGCGCTTGAAAAAGCTCGACGAGTTGATGCTTTATGTGGGCCGCGCCAAGAAATTCACGGCCTTGGTCAGCCGTGACCGCCAGCTGTTGCGCTTGACCCTGAGCTTGCCATCGGCCAAAGCGCAAAGCAGCTGGCGTTTGTCGGTGCTCGACGCTGCCAAAGTGAAAGCTTGGTTGGACTGAGGCCCACAGCCTCAGCTCACCCCACGCAGATCTACCACGCGCTTGGCCTTGCCCTGGCTGCGCTCCACGCCGCCCTCGGCCTTCAGGTCCACAGCAATGCTGGTGCCCACAAAGGTCTTCACGTCGTGCTGCAACTGCTGCGCAGCCACGCGCGCTGAATGGCCTTGTGGGTCCACGCCAGGGCGTGTTTCCACCACCACCTTGAGGCTGTCCATCGGGCCCTCTCGGGTCAGCACGCACTGGTAATGCGGTGCCAGCTCAGGGCGCTTCAAAATGAACTCTTCAATTTGGGACGGGAACACATTCACGCCACGCACGATCATCATGTCATCGCTGCGGCCGGTGATTTTCTCCATGCGACGCATGCTGCGTGCGGTGCCAGGCAATAAGCGCGTGAGGTCACGCGTGCGGTAGCGGATGATGGGCAGCGCTTCTTTGGTCAGGCTGGTGAACACCAACTCGCCCATCTCGCCATCGGCCACCGGCTCACCCGTTTCGGGGTGGATGATCTCGGGGTAGAAATGGTCTTCCCAAATCGTGGGGCCGTCTTTGGTCTCCACACACTCGCTGGCCACACCGGGGCCCATCACTTCGGAGAGTCCGTAAATGTCCACCGCGTCAATGCCCATGCGTTGCTCAATGGCGCGGCGCATGTCGTTGGTCCACGGCTCGGCACCAAAAATGCCCAAGCGCAAACTCGACTCGGCAGCCGACAAGCCCTGACGCTCAAACTCATCGGCAATGGCCAACATGTAGCTGGGGGTCACCATGATCAGGTCGGGCTTGAAGTCGCGAATCAGCTGCACTTGCCGCTCGGTTTGCCCGCCGCCAAACGGCACCACGGTCAGCCCCAAACGTTCAGCGCCGTAATGCGCGCCCAAACCACCGGTGAACAAACCGTAGCCATAGCTCACATGCACCATGTCGCCGGGCCGCGCACCTGCCGCACGGATGCTGCGCGCCACCACGTGAGACCACACGTCGATGTCGTTGTGCGTGTAGGCCACCACCGTGGGCTTGCCCGTGGTGCCGCTTGATGCATGTATGCGCACACACTGTTCGCGTGGCACGGCCAACATGCCAAACGGGTAGTTGTCGCGCAAGTCGGCTTTGGTGGTGAATGGAAACTTGGCCAAGTCGGTCAAGCTTTTGCAGTCGCTCGGGTGCACACCCGCCGCCTCAAACTTGGCGCGGTAAGCGGGTGAATTGGCATAGGCCTGATGCAGCGTGGCCTGCAAGCGCTTGAGTTGCAAAGCACGCAGCTCGTCGGTGCTGGCCTTTTCAATCGGCTCTAAGGGAAACGAGTTGGCTGAAGATGGTGCGGGTGTCATTCGGGAATCACCGTTCCTTGAATTTGGGCGCTCTTGCCACGGAACATGGCAATGGTGTCGCCGTGTTGGTTGGTCACGCGCATGTCGTAAATGCCGTGGCGGCCTGACAAGGTTTGCTCCACGCCCTCACAGGTGAGGACATCGCCCAACTTTGCAGGCTTTAAAAACTCAATGCTGCAGCCAGCGGCCACCGCCACTTTGTTGTAGCTGTTGCAAGCAAACGCAAAAGTGGAATCTGCCAAAGTAAAGATGAAGCCCCCGTGGCAAATTTGGTGGCCGTTCAAATGCAGCGCGCGCACCGGCATACGCAACACAGCGCGACCAGGCGCGCAACTCAAAATTTCGATGCCCATGGTGTCTTTGGTGGCGGTGTCCACAGCATACATGGCGGTGGCAACTTGCTGCGCCAGGGTGTGTGCGTCGGTGGCCATCATTCGCCCTTGAAGACCGCAGGGCGTTTTTCTAAAAAGGCGCTCACGCCCTCGATGTAGTCGTGCGTGCAACCCAGTGCGGCTTGGGTGTCGCGTTCGGCATCCAAGTGCTCGCTGAAGGTGCGCGTGCCAGCGTCGCGCAGCAAATGCCGCGTGGCGACCAATGCTTTGGTGGGCATCACCGCCAGCTTGTCGGCCATCGCACACGCAGCGGCCAGGCTGTCATCGGCCACGTCCCAAATCAGCCCCCAGGCTTTGGCTTGCTCAGCACCGAGCTTGTCACCCGTCATGGCCAGCGCCATGGCACGCGCCATGCCTAAGCGCTCAACCAGCCACCAGCTGCCGCCCGCATCGGGAATCAAACCGATCTTGCTGAAGGCTTGAATGAAGCTGGCATTGGGAGATGCAATCACGATGTCGCAACACAGCGCCAGCGATGCACCAGCCCCTGCAGCCACACCGTTGATGGCGGCCACGGTGGGCATGCGCAAACTTTGCAGCTTGCGTGCGCTGGGGTTGAAGGCTTGGTCAATCACTGGGCCAGGGTTGGCACGCGCCATCAAATCAGGACCGGGTGCGAAGTCAAACTCCGACAAATCGGCGCCTGCACAAAAGCCTCTGCCCGCACCCGTGATGACCATGGCACGTATCGCGGGGTTGGCCTCGGCACGGTCACACGCGGCCCACAAGTCGTGGTGCATTTGGCGGGTGAAACTGTTGAGGGCTTGTGGGCGGTTGAGTGTGATCAAGGCCACCGGGCCGCGTTCTTCGTACAAGACGGTGGAAGTCTCTGAGGGTGCTGTCATGCTGGGTCTCCTGTAAGAAATTTAGCATTCACCGACCGAGCGGTTGGTTAATGTTTACCCTTGGTGGGCTTGGCTATAGTTGGGACAGCAGGTTTTCTTCTTCTTTGTTTTTTTGGAGCGCCCACATGGCCTACGAATTCATCAACGTCCACACCGAAGCCGACAAAGTGGGCGTCATCACCCTCAACCGTCCCAAGCAACTCAACGCCTTGAACGCTGGGTTGATGGTGGAGTTGGGCCAAGCCCTCAAAGCCTTTGACGCCGACCCCGCTATCGGTTGCATGGTGATCACCGGCAGCGAAAAAGCCTTTGCTGCAGGTGCCGACATTGGTGCCATGGCCACCTACACCTTTGCCGATGTGTACAAGGATGACTACATCACCCGCGACTGGGAAACCATTCGCAGCATTCGCAAACCCGTCATCGCCGCTGTCAGCGGCTTTGCCTTGGGCGGGGGCTGCGAGCTGGCGATGATGTGCGACTTCATCATCGCCGCCGAAAACGCCAAGTTTGGCCAACCCGAAATCAAGCTGGGCATCATCCCCGGTGCAGGCGGCACACAGCGCTTGCCACGCGCCATCGGCAAAGCCAAGGCCATGGACTTGGCGTTGACAGGCCGCATGATGGACGTGCACGAAGCCGAGAAAGCAGGCTTGATCAGCCGCATCGTGCCGCTGGACAAACTGATGGAAGAAACCTTGGGCGCAGCCATGATGATTTGCGACTACTCACAACTCGCCGTCATGGCCGCCAAAGAGTCTGTCAACCGGGCGTTTGAAAGTGGCCTGGCCGATGGCGTGATGTTTGAGCGCCGTCTGTTCCACGCCTTGTTTGCCACGCAAGACCAAAAAGAAGGCATGGACGCGTTTGTCAACAAGCGCAAAGCCAACTTCACCCACACTTGAGCCACCCCGTTCTGCGCTTGAGCTGTTTGTTTTTTAGGAAATTCAATGTCTTGTGTCTGGATTCGCCGCATCGCGGCGTGGGTGTTGCTGGTGCCGGGTTTGGTCATCGCGCAAAGTTTTCCAAACAAGCCCATCAAGGTGTTGGTGCCCTTCCCCGCAGGTGGCACGGTCGACTTTTTTGCCCGCACGCTGGCCCCCAAACTCTCTGAGGCCTTGGGCCAAACCGTGCTGGTCGAAAACCGCCCAGGCGCAGGCGGCAACATCGCCACCGAAGCCGTGGCCAAAGCTGCGCCCGACGGTTACACCTTGTTGATGGGCTCTGAGATCGTGGCCATCAACACCTCGCTGTACAGCAAGCTCAACTACGACCCTCTCAAAGACCTCGCGCCCATCGTGCTGGTGGGCACGGTGCCCAACATCTTGATCGTCAGCCCTGCCGTGCCTGTCAACAACGTCAAAGAGTTGATCGCGCTGGGCAAAACCAAATCGGCCAACCTGTCTTACGCCTCCACGGGGCAAGGCACATCGACCCATTTGTCCACCGAGATGTTCAAGAACATGACCGGCATGCAAGCCGTGCACGTGCCCTACAAGGGCGGGCCTCCGGCCATTGCCGACTTGCTGGGTGGGCAAGTCAACATGATGTTCATTAACATGCCCACAGGCATTGCACACGTGCGCTCGGGCAAGGTCAAGATCTTGGCGGTGTCCAGCAAAAAACGCGTGGCCCAACTGCCCGATGTGCCCACGGTCGAAGAAGCTGGCGTGAAGGGCTTTGTCACCTACGCGTGGTCAGGCTTGTTTGCTCCCGCTGGCACGCCACGCGAGGTGGTCCTGCGTTTGAACCAAGAAGTGGTGAAGCTCTTGAAGCTGCCCAGCATCCGTGAACAACTGGCGGGCCAAGGTGCCGAAGCCGTGGGTGACACCCCCGATGAGTTTGCCCACTTCATGCGTGAAGAGGTGGCCCAATGGGCGCACATGGTGCGCACCTCGGGCGCCAAAGTCGACTGAGCCGTTTCAGACCAACCACACAGCCCTCAGTGGCTGTGTGTCATGGGCATGGCCTGCTCAGTGCCCGCTGCGCCCGACAACAACGATGGGTCGAGCATGCCGGCAATCATGGCGATGTGGCCAAACACCAAGAACAAAGCCACGCAGGTGGCATGCAGCTTCATCTTGTGTTCTTCGTCCGCACCGCGATTGACCAGCCCAAGCTCTTGCGCCGCGATGTAAATCAAAGGCAGACCTCCGACCAAATAACTGCCCACAGCGATCACATCGATCACCGTGCGCCACTCTCCAGCTTGTGTGATCGGCACCACGGCCGTGGTCAGCAAGTAGCCGATCACGCCGATGAAATAAATCCCCACGGTCAAACCTGCGGCACGGTTGAGCGCATGCACCCACCCGCTGCGTGAGCGGGTGAACAACACATACAACTCGGTGATGGCCAAGGTCTCCGCCAACACCACGGGCACGCCCATGAATATCAGCAAATTCCAAGGCTGGTTGGTGGCCAGCAACTCCATGTAATGGGTCATATTCATACAGTTTTCCAATTCATTCGCGTCGATCGCGTCATACCCCGCATGGGCACGATCCATTGTGAGGCCTGATGCCCTCTTCATGCCCTCTTCATGCCCTCTTTATGCCCTCTCCGCAACTTTCTGTGAGCTCACTTTATCCATCTTGCGCGGAAAACCCCGTCCTTTAGGGCGGGGATGTAGAGCGCGTACAGCGGAGCTGTCCCCTAGTGCGGCGTCTGCTGTTGTTCGATGTACTGGCGTATGACGGCGATGGGCGCACCA
>CAITHK010000104.1 GCA_903892175.1 uncultured Burkholderiales bacterium
ATGCCGCGCCAACGCGCCACCACATGTTGGTCAGGACGCACCAGCCAGGCACTGCCAGGCTGTGCGTCGTAGCGCTTGGCAAACAAGCCTTGCGCATCGACCAGCACGGTCACGCCCTCGACGGCACCCGCTTGGCGGCTGACCACGATGGGCTCTACCGCCACCGCGTCTTGCGCCAGCATTTGCAGCTCACGCAAGGTGCGGGCATCGATTTGCGCCGCATCGTCGACGTACACCAGGCACTGAAACCGATGGCCCAATTGGTCGAGCAACCAGCCTCCTTGGCCGTTGCAGGTGATGGGCGCATCGTCCATCGGCGCGCCGGGCAGCATGTCGCCCGCAAAGGCATCCACATCGGGGGTGTTGAGCACCGAGTGGGTGATGAAACTCGGCACCGACAAACGGCCCGAGTTGACCAGCTTGCGCGCAAACGGGTGGTGCCGCGCCAACTCCAGTGCCGCTTGCCTGAACAGCAAGCTGGTGGGGCTCTTGGGTGTGATGAAGTCGGTGGAGCGGGTGGAATTCAAAATGTTTTCGTCGGCAGCGTAGACACGCTCGTCGTTGTAGCTCTCCAGCAATGACTCGGGGGCCAAGCCACGCATCACCAGCGCCAGCTTCCACATCAGGCCATCGGCGTCTTGCAGGCCTGAGTTGGCACCGCGTGCGCCAAACGGCGACACCTGGTGCGCCGCATCGCCCGCAAACAACAAGCGCTGGTGCTTGAACTTGTTCATGCGACGGCATTGGAAGGTGTAAATGCTGACCCACTCCAACGAGAACGGACGCTCGTCGCCCAGCATGGCCTGAATGCGTGGCAGCACGCGCTCGGGCTTAGTTTCTTCCTCGGGGTCGGCGTCCCAGCCCAACTGAAAGTCGATGCGCCACACGTTGTCGGCCTGCTTGTGCAAGAGCACACTTTGGCCACGGTGAAACGGGGGGTCAAACCACAAGCGACGCTCGGCCGGAAAGTCGGCTTTCATCACCACATCGGCAATCAAGAAGCGGTCTTTGAACACCTGGCCTTCCATGTCCAGGCCCAACATGCGGCGTATCGGGCTGCGCGCCCCATCGGCCACCACCAGCCAGTCGGCCTCGATGCTGAACTCGCCCTCGGGCGATTCGATGCGCACCACCGCATGATCGGCCTCGTTGCTCACGCCCACCGCTTTGCACTTCCAGCGGATGTCTACGCCCAATTCCAGCGCACGCGCCACCAAGGCTTCTTCCAAATAGTATTGCTGCAGATTGATCATGCCGGGGCGCTTGTGCCCCGGCTCTGGCACCAGGTTGAACTGGTACACCTCGTCTTCTTGCAAAAAGGTGCGCCCAATGTTCCAGCTCACGCCTTTGTCACACAGCGGCTGGCCAATCCCTAAGCGGTCCAAAATTTCCAGGGTGCGTTTGGCGTAGCACACGGCACGCGAACCCACCGACACCGAGTCGTCCTCGTCAAACAGCAACACCTCCAAGCCTTGCAAACGCGCGTCCACAGCGGCGGCCAAGCCCACAGGCCCGGCACCCACGATCACCAAGGGCCTGCGCTGCGGCGGCGTGGTCATCAAATCCGTGGGCGGCGTGTAGGCGAATTTCGGGTAGGTGTAAGACCCCATGGGGCATGTCTCCTGCTTTTTTAGCGGTTCTGATGTCTCACGAAGAAGTTTAACATTGGTAAATCAATTTCTCTAATCGAAATTATCCATCCGAACCGCGCAATAACAAGTGAAAGAAAAAAGCCACCCGAAGGTGGCTTCAACCAAAGCACTGCCCGCTCAATCCGCCGACACACCCGCCTTGCGAATGATCGGGTCCCACTTGGCGATCTCGGCTTCTAAGTGGGTTTTCAAACCTTGGGGCGTGATTTTTTCCAGCGGTGGAATGTCTGAGCTCAGGTCAGCCATGCGTTGCTTGACCGTGGGGTCTTGCATGGCAAAGCGCAAGGCGGCGTTGATTTTGTCAAGCACTGGCGCGGGTGTGCCTTTGGGGGCGTACATGCCGTGCCAGACCTTGACTTCAAAGCCTTTGAGTCCTTGTTCATCCAGCGTGGGAATGTTGGGCAAGGCGGCCAGTCGCTTGGTGGTGGTGACGCCATACACCTTGACGCGCCCTTCTTTGATCATGGGCACGGTCTGCGTGGTTTGGTCGCACAGCATGTCCACCTGCCCCCCCAGCAAGTCATTCATCGCCGGGCCTGTGCCTTTGTAGGGGATGGTGTTGATGTCGACGCCGATCATGCTCTTGAACAACAAACCGCATAGGTTGGACACCGCGCCCAACCCGGCATCGGCCAAAGACACTTTGTCTTTGTTGGCCTTGATGTAAGCCAGCAACTCGGGGAAGGTGTTGGCGGGCATGTCTTTGCGCGCCAGCAAGGTCATGGGCACATCCAGCACCTGGCCGATGTACTCGAAGTCTTTGAGCGGATCGAACGGCAACTTTTTGTACAAAGCAGGCGCAGTGGCCATGCCCATGTGATGCAAGTAAATGGTGTAGCCGTTGGGGGCCGCACGCGCCACCCGGTTGGAGGC
>CAITHK010000105.1 GCA_903892175.1 uncultured Burkholderiales bacterium
CCCTTTCCAGCGCTGGAAACCTTGTATCGGGCCCCGCTGTTCTTGGCCCACTTGGCGACTCCGCAGACCTCGGGCTGGCCGAAGTTGTCGCACGTGGGGTTCTTGCAGAAGTTGATTTGGATGCCGCCATGCTCGGGCGGTATGCGGGCGGCTGCAGCTTGCTGCTGGTCGTTCTCAAAACTCTCGACGGCCTGGTCGAAGGGATCGGCGGGGGGCAGCGACCTCCCCCGAGGCTGGGGAAGATTTCTTGGTCAAGAATCCGCCTGTATAAAAAGGAAATCCACGAGGTAATTTTACCTCGTGGACCCTAATTCATCAACACTTGAATGAAACGGCTCGGCAGTGATGCTGGCTTTTCTTAATCGTCGTTCAAGCTTTAATAGTTGCCGCCGCGGTTACCTTCGTAACCCCCGCCGAAACCACCGCTACGGGGCGGGCGTGCTTCCATGGGGCGGGCGATGTTGACAGTCAGGTCACGGCCACCCATGTTCTTGCCGTGCAGGCCTTGGATGGCTGCCTCGGCTTCTTGGCTGTTGGACATTTCGACAAAGCCAAAGCCTTTGGAGCGACCGGTGTCACGTTCCATCATCACCTTGGCAGATTGCACTTGGCCAAAGGCAGAGAATTGTTGGACGAGATCGTCATCACGAACCGAATAGGTCAGATTGCCGACATAAAGTTTGCTACTCATTTTGAGTCTTTCAAAAAAACGCGCCTTGCGATTGCATTGGGCGCAGGTTAAAAACAGAGAGTTGAAGATTCAAGCCAAAGAGCTTGGATTGATCAACCAGTTGCGACCTTGCGCGGCTGCATACATCAGCGCGCTGTCCTGACATTTGAATTCAGGTTTGAAGGTATAGATGCGGTCATTCGTCTGCGATCCCTCACCCCTGCGGATGGAGAGAACGGCCGTGTGATGACCCGCGTCGTGTGACCGGCTGAGCGGTGTGATCCGAAAATTGCCGGCGGCAAACGGATGTGAAGAAGCAAATGACATGAAAACCAGTGATGTTCGGGCGCTCAGCGCCCGGATTCATGCCGTTGAAAAGTACAACGAAACATGATCGTCGGCGACGGTGTAAAGGTCACCAGAAAAGCTTGCCTAGGGAGAAAGTCAGACCACCAGTGGGATCCCTGGTAGTCAGGGGTGGTGGAGGTGTGCGGTGTTGGGAGTACCGCTACTCAGATCGAACTTGGTTGCAACATGAGCTAGCAAAAATGCTGCAACACAACTAATGTAACTGAGTTATCGGGATCGCACAACAAGTATCTTGATCTCGTGCAACCGCAAAGGGGGCAAGCCGACCTTCATCACTTGACCTTGATCAAAAAAACAAGCGCTTTAACGCCTAATATGGAGCCTCGGTTTCAAAGGCTTCATCAAACAAGACATCCACACCCGTGAGTATCAAGTCCATGCCCACTCCCTCAGTACCCTCCATTCCCACCATCGACGTGTCAAGCTTGGCCACGGGCTTGTCTTACAACACCGCAGCGGCCGTGTCGGTGGGTCAAACCATTGACGACACCTGTAAAAACATCGGCTTTCTGTTGGTCACAGGGCACGGTGTAGCCCCCCAAACCAAAGCCAATTTGCTGGCCAAGATGAAAGAGTTTTTCGACCTGCCCGCCGCAGAAAAAGACAAGATTGCGATTGGCAAGAGTCCGGTGCACCGGGGCTATGTGGGGATGGGTCTTGAAAACCTCGAAGGCGCTTTGGCCAACGAGGCCTTGGGCAAAACCTACGGTGCAGGGGACGTGAAGGAGTCGATCGATTCGGGCACCGAAGACGGCCCCGACCACCCCGAGGTGCTGGCAGGCACGCCGTTGCACGGCCCCAACCAGTTGCCAGAATTGCCCGGTTTTCGTGAAGCGTGGCAGGCCTACTTTGATGAGGTGTACGAGGCGGCCCGTCGCATTCAGCGCGGCATTGCCATGGCGTTGCGTTTGGATGCGAATTTTTTTGAAGACTTACCCGGCTACCCGCTGCTGAACCTTCGCATGTTGCATTACCCGCCTGAGAGCCGTGTCAACACCGAGGACGGTCGCATTGGGTGCGGCGCGCACACCGATTACGGCACCATCACCGTGTTGTCAGACGATGGCGTGGGCGGCCTGCAAGTCAAACCCAGAGAGGGTGATTGGATTGACGTCACCATTCCTGACAACCATCTGGTGGTCAACCTGGCGGACTTGCTGTCGATCTGGACCAATGACCGGTATGTGTCCAACCCGCACCGCGTGGTCAACCCAGCCAACACACACCGCTACTCCATTCCGCTGTTTGTCACGCCGCCCTACCATTTGAAGATTGAGACTTTGACCACTTGCTTGCAGCCTGGTGAAAAGCCCAAGCATGAGCCCATGATTTCTGGCGAGTACCTACAGAGCCGATTCGATGGCACGCACACCTACCGCAACGCGTTGATGCAAGACCCAGCGTAAAGCAAAGCGGCTCAGGCTTGGGGTTGCAGGGGCCAGATAGAATTTAAAAATACAACCAGGAGTCAAGCATGCGCCTTCGCCGCCTCACCACCCACTTGCTTTTTTCTGTGCTGACTGCCACGCTGTCATTGTCGCAAGCAGCGGACTTGAAAATCGGCGTTGGCGCCGACGTGACGTCGATGGATCCGCATTACGTGAACTTGTTCCCCAACAACGGGGTTGCAGAGCACATCTACAACAAGCTTGTGACCCTAGACTCTGACTCACGCCTCATCCCTGATTTGGCCGAATCGTGGAAAGCCATTGACCCCACCACCTGGGAGTTCAAGTTACGCAAGGGCGTGAAGTTCCATGACGGCGGTGAGTTCACCGCGGCCGATGTGATCTTCTCGTTCGAGCGGGTTGGCAAAATCCCCAACAGCCCCGGCCCTTTCACGGTGTACACCAAGGCGATTGCTTCCAGTGAAGTGGTGGACAACTACACCATTCGCTTCAAAACAGCCGCGCCTTACCCCCTGCTGCCCAACGATTTGTCCACGATTTACATCGTGTCTAAGAAGGTCGCCGCAACTGCCACAACCGAAGACTTCAATGCGGGCAAAGTCAACATTGGCACGGGACCCTTCAAGTTTGTCGAGTTCAAACGGGCCGACCGCATTGAACTCGCGCGCAACGATGGCTATTGGGGCAAGAAACCTGCTTGGGAAAAAGTCACCCTGCGCATCTTGCCCAACGACCCCACGCGCTTGGCCGCGCTTCTCTCGGGTGATGTGGACGCAATTGAAAACATTCCAACCCCCGACTTGGCCAAGATCAAGACCAATGCCAATTTGCTGACCTTCACCAAGACATCGCACCGCATCATTTTTTTCAACTTGGATCAACAACGTGACCAAACGCCCTTCGTCACCGACAAGGACGGCAAGCCTTTAGAGAAAAATCCGTTCAAAGATCTCAAGGTACGCCAAGCGATCTCCAAAGCCATTGACCGTGAAGCCATCAAAACGCGTGTGATGGAAGGCCTGTCTTTGCCAACCGGCAATCTGGTGCCCTTACCCATGTTCGGCCACGTGCCCGCACTGACACCTGAGAAATACGACTTGGAAGGTGCCAAAAAACTGCTGGCTGAAGCGGGCTACCCCAACGGCTTTAACCTCACACTCCACGCACCAAACAACCGCTACGTCAATGACGATCAGATCGCTCAGACCGTGGCACAAATGTTGACGCGTGCTGGCATCGCTACCAAAGTGGTGACCATGCCCATGGGCGTCTACCTGGGACATGCTTCCAAGCTTGAATACTCGTTCACCATGTTGGGTTGGGGTGCATCGACCGGGGAGTCGTCTTCTGCCCTGCGCCCCCTGTTGGCCACCTTCACACCCGAAAAAGGTTTAGGAGGCTTCAACTGGGGCCGCTATTCCAACCCCACCATGGACGGCGTGCTGGCCAAGGCCATGGCGACGATCGACGACAAAGAACGCGAAGCCTTGCTACAACGCGCGGCCACACTGGCGATGAAAGACATTGGGATCGTGCCGATTCACCACCAGATCAACACCTGGGCCACCAAGAAAGGTGTGTCTTACACCCCGCGAACCGACGAATACACGCTGGCCCAAGAATTTCAAGCCAAGTAACACGTGATGGATATCCAAGCAACCTGTCACCAGGTTGCTTTGTTTTTTGACACATGCTCACGTTTATTCTCAAACGCTTAGGCGAGAGTTTTCTTGTCCTGCTTGTGATGTCCCTGTTGGTCTTCACCGGGGTCTTTGCGATCGGCAATCCGGTGGATCTGTTGATATCGCCTGAAGCGACGCCTCAAGACATCCAACAGGTCACCCAAGCACTGGGTTTGGACAAGCCGCTTTGGGAACAGTATTTTTATTTCCTGAAACAAGTGCTCCACGGTGACCTTGGCCGGTCCTTCATGTTCAGCACCCCAGCCATTGAGTTGTTGCTCAACAGAATGCCTGCCACCTTGGAGTTGGCCATTGCGGCCATGTTGATCGCCACGGCGCTGGGAATCCCATTGGGGCTGATCGCGGGTTTGAAAGCCGACACGTGGGTGGGCAAGACCATCATGACGGCATCGATTCTGGGGTTTTCTTTACCGACCTTTTGGGTGGGTCTGGTGCTCATCATGTTCTTTTCTGTGGAGCTCGGTTGGCTGCCATCAAGTGGCCGTGGTCCAACGTCCACCTGGTTGGGTGTTCCGGTGAGTTTCTTGTCTTGGGAGGGTCTTCAACACCTGGTCTTACCAGCGTTGAATTTGGCGCTTTTCAAACTCGCCCTGATCATCCGCTTGACCCGCGCCGGCACGCAAGAAGCCCTGCTGCAAGACTATGTCAAATACGCACGGGCCAAAGGGTTGCGCGCGCGACGCATCATCGGTGTCCATGTGTTGAAAAACATCATGATCCCCATCATCACCGTGTTGGGGCTTGAATTTGGGTCGGTGATTGCCTTTGCAATTGTCACGGAGTCAATTTTTGCGTGGCCAGGCATGGGCAAATTGCTGATCGACTCCATCAACAACCTCGACAGGCCGGTGATCGTGGCTTACCTGTGTTTGATCGTGGTCTTTTTTGTGACCATCAATTTACTGGTGGACCTGGCCTATGCATGGCTGGATCCACGTGTGCGACTTGGGGCATCGGCGAGATGACGACCAAGACTGCTGCGCCCGTGTCGCCTGCCCGAAAACTTTGGTTGAAATTTTCGTCAGACAAAATGGCGCTCGCCGGCCTGCTGGTCTTGTGCGTGCTGGTGTTGATCGCCGTGTTTGCCCCTTGGCTGGTTCCACAAAACCCCTACGATTTGGCGCAACTCGATATTCTGGATGCCCGTCTGCCACCAGGGTCTCGTTCGGTGGACGACAAGTTGCTTTACTGGTTGGGCACCGATGACCAAGGACGTGACATGTATTCCGCCATTGTGTATGGGATGCGTATTTCTTTGGGGGTGGGTCTGGTTTCAACCCTGGGCGCACTGCTCTTGGGTTTGACCTTGGGGCTCACGGCCGCCTACCTTGGCGGAAAGACCGACAGTGTGATCATGCGCATGGTGGACATTCAATTGTCATTTCCCACCATCCTCATCGCGCTGATCTTGCTGGCTGTCTTTGGTCAAGGTCTGGGCAAAATCATCTTGGCCTTGGTGACGGTGCAATGGGCGTATTACGCCCGCACTGTGCGCTCGGCGGCACTGGTAGAGATGGGCAAGGAATACATCGAAGCGGCGCGCTGTCTTGATCTGAGCCATCGCCACATCATCGTTCACCACTTGTTGCCCAACTGCATGGCCCCGCTCATTGTGGTGGCCGCCATGCAGATTGCAGCCGCCATCGCACTCGAAGCCACCTTGTCTTTTTTAGGTCTGGGTCTGCCGATCACCGAGCCGTCGCTGGGGTTGCTGATTTCTAACGGCTACGCTTACCTGATGTCTGGCAAATACTGGATCAGCTTCTTCCCGGGCCTGGCATTGCTGGTGATGATCGTGAGCATCAACTTGGTCGCAGATCGCCTGCGTGATGCCCTCAACCCCAGATTGCAAAAGCAGTGAGCGCACGCCAGAAAACGCATTCAAACCGATGACCGCCAAACGCCTGAAGATCGACAACCTTGTCACCGAATTCGTGACCCCCGACGGGGTGGTTCGCGCGCTTGACCACGTGAGCTTTGAATTGAAGGCGGGTCAGATCATGGGACTGGTGGGGGAGTCGGGCTCGGGCAAGTCGCTCACCGGTTTTTCCATCATGGGTTTGTTGGATGCGCCTGGGCGCATCACCTCGGGCCGTATCGTGTTGGGGGGGCAAGACATTCGCACCATGACGGCCGAGCAGCTGCGACACATGCGAGGCAACCGCATGGCGATGATTTTTCAAGACCCCATGATGACACTCAACCCGGTCATGAAAATTTCGGCCCAAATGGTCGAGGCCATTGAAGCGCACCGCAGGATTTCGAAATCAGAAGCGATCAACGAGTGCCGAGCTGCACTGGCCATGGTCGGCATTGCGTCCCCCGACGAAAGACTTGAGGCCTACCCGCATCAGTTGTCTGGTGGCATGAGGCAACGCGTGGCCATCGCGATTGCTTTGCTGAACAAGCCCGATGTGATCATTGCCGATGAGCCCACCACGGCCTTGGATGTCACGATCCAAGGACAAATCTTGGCTGAAATTCAAAAGATCTGCCGTCAAACGGACACCGCTGTGATTTGGATCACACACGATTTGTCTGTCGTGTCAGGACTTGCCGACCACATCAGTGTGATGTATGCCGGAAAAATCGTTGAGCAAGGCACCAGTGCTCAGGTGCTGGGCAACCCCGCCCATCCCTACACCCGTGGTTTGATTCGCTCCGTTCCCGCTTTCAACCCGCCGCATCAGCGGCTCTATCAGATACCTGGCATGGCCCCCGCCTTGTCGCAGTTGACACCCGCTTGCGCCTTTCAGCCACGCTGTGAGAGGTCTTGCGTGGCATGTGCCATCGCACCCCCAGTGACCCCGGTGAGTACAGACCACGCGATACGGTGCTTTCACCCTTACCGTGAGCCTTTGGAGTTTGTGGGATGAGCGAACAGCACCCTTTGCTGGCCCTGGCTGGCGTCACCAAGCGTTTTGGAGAGCCCCTCTCCCCAATGCAGCGCGGACTCAATCTGCTGGGAGCCAACCACCAAGCGCAGCATGTGCACGCCGTCGACCGGGTGAGCCTGAGCGTGGACAAAAAAGAAGTGGTTGCTTTGGTCGGGGAATCGGGTTGTGGCAAATCCACACTGGCCAGGATGGCGGTGGGTTTGATTCAGCCTGATGCAGGCACGCGCAGTTGGTTGGGGCAAAACATGGACACGATGTCGTCGCAGCAGCAGCATGCAACGCGGCTGTCGATCCAGATGATTTTTCAAGACCCGTATGCATCGCTGAATCCGCGCATGCGTGCCATCGATTCAGTGACACAGGCGCCCCTGCATCATGGCTTGATCAGCGCGGGTGAACAGTCAGAATTTGCACATGCCCTGTTTGCCAAAGTTGGACTGGCGCCTGAATTGTTAGACCGCTACCCGCATCAACTCTCGGGCGGACAGCGCAGTCGCCTGGGAATTGCACGCGCCTTGGCAGTGAACCCTCAATTTTTGGTGTGTGATGAAGCTGTGGCCGCGTTGGATGTGTCTATTCAAGCGCAGGTGCTCAATTTGTTCATGCAACTGCGCGCCGACTTGGATTTGACTTATCTGTTCATCAGCCATGATTTGGGCGTGGTTCGTCATTTGGCTGATCGTGTGGTCATCATGTATTTGGGCCGTGTGGTGGAAGAAGGTCGCAGCTCAGAGATATTTTCAAGAGCCAACCACCCCTACACCCAAGCGCTCCTGGCTGAAATGCCCACTCTGCGCCTTGAGCGCAAGACCTACCACCCAGTGAGCGGTGAAATGCCTTCGCCCATGCACCCGCCTCAAGGTTGCCACTTCCATCCCCGCTGCCCTCACGCCACACCCCAGTGCGCGCAAGTGGCACCTGTTCTGCGCGAGATCGCGCCTGGCCACCGCTCAGCGTGTCATTTGAACGACACGCCTTAACGAGGATTGAAATCCATGACAAGTTCCAGCCACATCAAGTCCACCCTTGAACTTCTCAAGACCTTGGTGGCGTTTGACACGACCAGCCGCGAATCAAACCTGGGCTTGATTGAGTTTGTCAGAGACCACCTCTCAGCGCTTGGCATTGCCTCCAGGCTGTCTTACGATGCTCAGCGAAAAAAAGCCAACTTGTTCGCCACGATAGGCGACATGCCGGGTCGCGGCATTGTGCTGTGCGGGCACACCGACGTGGTCCCGGTGGATGGTCAGGCGTGGGACACGGATCCATTCAAAGCACACATCGCCGACGGAAAAGTTTTTGGCCGGGGTGCGGTCGACATGAAAGGGTTCATTGCAGCGTCTCTTGCCATGGTCCCGTCCTACATGGCGAGTAAGTTGCAACAGCCCCTGCACTTGGCTTTGACCTACGACGAAGAAATTGGTTGCATTGGCGTTCAAACCTTGATCCGAGACTTAGAGGCCGCCAACATCCGCCCTGCTGGCTGTTTTGTGGGTGAGCCCACACGCATGCAGGTAATGACCGGCCACAAAGGCATGCGCGTGACCCGCTGCAAATTGCGTGGTCTAGAGGCACACTCCTCGATGGCACCTGAAGCGGTGAACGCGATCGAGTACGCAGCACGGATGATTGAAAAAATTCGACATGTTGCACAAGGCCTGCAAACTGACGGTCCGTTTGATCCTGTTTTCAAAATCCCACACACCACCTTACAAACTGGGTTGATTCAAGGCGGATCGGCACCCAACATCGTGGCCAAAGATTGTGAGTTTGTGTTTGATTGCCGCACCTTGCCACAGAGCAACTCGGATGAACTGATCGATCAGATTCAGGCCTACGCAGAAAACCTCAAGTTGGAAATGCAGAAAATTTATCCGCAGTCTGACATCTCTTTTGAAACGCTGGCCAATGCCGCACCGTTGGCCACCGCAGAGGAGTCACCCATCACGTACTTGGGCACGGCGCTGGCGCGCAACAACTTGCTGGGGCGTGTGTCGTTTGCCACCGATGCAGGGTGGTTGCACCAGGCTGGAATTCCGTGCGTGGTGGTGGGGCCAGGGGATATTGAGGTGGCGCACAAACCCAACGAGTTCATCGACATCAGTCAACTCGAAGAATGCTTGGGCTTTTTGGACCGCTTGCGCCAGCGCATGACAGAGCAAGTGCTGCTGGACTGAAGCACGCCGGTGGCATCACGCAAACATCCAACCCGCCAGATGGGTGGGCCCCACCATGCCAGACCACATTTTTTGAGCCGGTGCGTCACTGCCAGCGCCACTGGCCACCATCAAGGGCATGAGGTGTTCCTCACGCGGGTGTGAGGCGCGCCCGCCAGGCGCGTTGGCCCACGCTGACAGGTGTTGGGTGCGGTGTGCCCAGTCGCCATCGAGGGCCACATCGAGCCAATTGTGAAACGCCAGAGATGCAGGCCCGCCCTCGCTGAATTGACGCAGGTTGTGAAAACTCATGCCACTGCCCACCACCAACACACCGTCCTCACGCAAGGCTTGCAAGGCCTGACCCATATGGCAATGCAGCGCCGGGTCGAGGCTGTGGTGCAAGGACATGGCCACCACCGGCACATCGGCCTGTGGAAACATGACCTTCAAAGGCACAAACACACCGTGGTCCCAGCCGTAGTCGCCATCGACCATCGCTGCAAAGCCAGCATGTTGCAGCAGGTCTGCGGCTTGTGCGGCCAACTTGGGCTGGCCTGCTGCGGGGTATTGCAGGGCATAGGTCTCGGGCGGGAAACCGTAGTAGTCGTAAATCAGCTCAGGATGTGCGCCTCCTGTGAAGCTAGGCACCGAAGTCTCCCAATGCGCGGTGACGATGAGGATGGCCTTGGGGATGGCAGGCAAGCTCTCACGGATGCTGCGCAAAAAATCTTCCGTGGCTTGGTAGCGCGCTTTGCGCTCGCCTTGCATGAAGAACGAGGGACCGCCGCCATGCGGCAAATACATGGCGGGCATGCGTGTGGGGGCTGGGGAGCTGGTCATGGGAGAAAGCAAGATGGGTTATGGCTCGATCTGAAGGTTGACGTCTTTGACCAACTTGGACCACTTGGCGACTTCGGTTTTTAAAAACTCTTCAAACTGCTGCGGGGTGATGGGGCTGGGCTCGGCGGCCATGTCCCCCAAGCGTTTGCTGATGTCGGGTTGCGCCAACGCGTCGTTGAGGGCTTTGTTGAGCTTGACCACCACCGCTTCGGGTGTTTTGGCAGGCGCACACAAGCCCCACCACTGGATGGCACTGAAACCTGCAAAGCCCATCTCGGCCACGGTGGGCACATCGGGCAACAGCGGGTCGCGCTTGGGAGAAGCCACGGCCAGTGCCCGCAACTTGCCGGCCTTGATGTAGGGCAAGGCGGTGGTCAGGCTGGGGAACATGGCGTCCACCTGGCCACCCAACAGGTCTTGGATGGCCGGTGCAGCGCCTTTGTAGGGCACATGCACCAAGCCGACTTTGGCCTGGTTTTCCAAGTACTCCATGATCAGGTGGGTGGCCGAGCCACTGCCAGCCGACGCATAGCTCATGGCACCGGGCTTGCTGCGGGCCAAGGCCAAAAACTCGGGCAGGGTCTTGGCTTTGTTTTTGTCGCCTACAACCAGCACGTTGGAGGTGCGCGCCATCATGCCCACGGGGGTGAAGTCGGCAATCGGGTCGTATTTGAGCTTGAACACGGCGGGGTTGGTGCTGTGGGTGGCCACAAAGCATTGCATCAAGGTGTAGCCATCGGGGGCAGCACGCGCCACTTCGAGCGCGGCGATCGAGCCCGATGCACCCGCTTTGTTGTCGATGATGATGGAGGTGCCCAGCGCGTGCGACATTTTGTCGGTCACCATGCGTGCCACCATGTCTGCCCCACCGCCGGGTGCCACCGGCACGATGACTTTGATGACGCGGCTAGGAAACGGCGTCTGAGCCAGACACGCCAAGTGCAGGCAGGCCATGGTCAAACAGATGGCGGCAAGTCGACCCAAGTGAGAGGGAAAGGTGTGCATAAGAGGTAAATTCTGACCGCAAATGATTGCAGTACTATTGGGTTAATTCTGAACCCTTCTTTGCCATGAAAAAAATCGCCTCTGCCCTTGCTTGCATCGCCTGTTTTGCCATCTTGGCAGGTTGCTCAACCTCCATGCCCAAAGTGGACAAAGCAGCCTCCGCGCTGGAAGGCGTCAAAAGCATCGCGCTGATTGCGCCGCGCGAGCCATGGGCTTACTCGGTGATGAAGTTTGCAGACCCGGGGTTGGTGTTCACCACCTTGGACATCGAAGTCAAGGTCAGCGATTCACAGCGCCAGCAAGGCCAGTTGACCGAGATGCTCAAGCGCAAAAACTTTTCTTTCTCGGCCGAGCTGACCACCCAAATAGCCACCCAACTGCGCAATGCTGGCTACCAAGTGACGGTGCAAGACGGGCCTTGGGTGCAGTCCAACCAAGGCTATTCGCTGAAGTTTGCAGACATCCAATCCAAAGCCGATGCGGTGCTGGTGGTGGCGCCCACGGTGATGGGATTTGTGTTTTTGCGTGACGTCAAAGCCTACGCACCCACCATCACCACCCGCGTGACACTGCTCAACAAAGACAAGACGCGCACCCTGTACCAAGGTTATTTGGCCACCGGCTGGAAGCCCTTAGACGCCGGTTGGGACCACGCCTACACCGCGCAAACTTTTCGCACCTTTGACGCAGTATTGAGCAACCCCGACAAAGCCGTGGCCTCGCTCAAAGAAGCCAGCACGTCGATTGCCAATTTGGCCGCACGCAAGATGTTGTACTGAAGGGGTTGGCCCGCACGCACGTCAGCGTGCCGCCCCAAACCCAGCGTTGTTCGCCAACTCACCGCCCGCGCGCACAGCCACAGCGCAGTACTTGAACTCAGGAATTTTGCCAAACGGGTCAAGCGCCGCATTGGTCAGCAAGTTGGCCGCAGCCTCGTAATAGGCAAAGGGCATGAACACGGCGCCTGAGGGCGTACCGTCGTCGCGGCGCACCCGCAAGCTCACTTGGCCTCGGCGAGACGCCAAGCTGACCACATCGCCGGCCTTCAAACCCAAAGCCAACAAGTCGGCACCGCACATGGACGCGGTGGCCATGGGCTCGATGGCATCGAGCACGCCCGAGCGGCGTGTCATGCTGCCGGTGTGCCAATGCTCCAATTGGCGACCGGTGATGAGCACAAATGGGTAGTCGGCATCGGGCCGCTCGTTGGCCGGGATGATGTCTGCGGGCACCAGGTGGACACGGCCATCGGCAGTGTCAAAGTGCTGGGTGAACACGGTGGGCTCACCCGGGTCGCCCTCGCTCAAACACGGGTAGGTCACGCTGGACTCGCGCTGCAAACGTTCCCAGCTGATGCCTGCAATCACGCCGTGCATGGCTTGGCGCATTTCCTCGTACACAGCGGCCACGCCGCTGTGCGGCCCGACATAGTTCCAAGGCAGACCCATGCGGTTTGCGATTTGTTGGATGATCCACAAGTCAGGCTTGGCTTGGCCTGGCGGATCGATGGCTTGTTGGCCGAGTTGCACCATGCGGTCGGTGTTGGTGACGGTGCCGGTTTTTTCGGGCCACGCCGTGGCGGGCAACACCACGTTGGCCAGCCAAGCGGTTTCGGTCATGAAGATGTCTTGCACCACCAGGTGCTCCAGCGAAGCCAGGGCATGACGCGCGTGGTTCAAATCAGGGTCGCTCATGGCCGGGTTCTCGCCCATGATGTACATGCCGCGCACCTTGTGCGGGTCGCTGTCTTCGGCCAGCGCCTTGTGCATGATCTCGACCACGGTGTAGCCGGGTTGGCTGTCCAGCGGTGTGTCCCAAAACTTTTCAAACCAGTCGTGTGCGGCGGCATTGCTCACGCGCTGGTAGTTGGGGTACATCATGGGGATCAAGCCCGCATCGCTGGCTCCTTGCACATTGTTTTGGCCACGCAGCGGGTGAAGGCCAGAGCCGGGTTTGCCAATTTGGCCTGTCACGCTGACCAGTGCAATCAGGCAACGCGCGTTGTCGGTGCCATGCACGTGCTGGCTCACGCCCATGCCCCACAACACCATGGCGCTTTTGGCGCTGGCAAAGGCACGCGCCACCTCGCGCAAGGTGGTGGCAGGAATGCCGCAGATGGGTGCCATGGCTTCGGGGCTGTAACCCTGCACGTTCTGCTTGAGGGCTTCGAAGTTGTTGGTGCGGTTGCGGATGAAGTCTTGGTCCACCAAGCCCTCATCGATCACGGCATGGATCAAGGCGTTGAGCATGGCCACGTCGGTGTCGGGCTTGAACTGCAAGGTGCGCCAAGCGTGTTTGCCGATGTCAGTGACACGCGGGTCGGCCAACACAATTTGGGCGCCGCGCTTGGCCGCGTTCTTCATCCAAGTGGCGGCTACGGGGTGGTTGGTGGTGGGGTTGGAGCCAATGACAAAAATCAACTCGGCGTGCGCCACGTCGTTGACTTGGTTGCTCACCGCGGCCGAGCCCACGCCTTCGAGCAATGCCGCCACGCTGGAGGCATGGCACAAGCGGGTGCAATGGTCCACGTTGTTGGAGCCAAAGCCGGTGCGCACCAGCTTTTGGAACAAATAGGCCTCTTCGTTGCTGCCCTTGGCCGAGCCAAAACCCGCCAAAGATTTTTTCCCGTGGGTGTCGCGCAAGTGGGTGAGCCGCCCTGCGGCCAAGGCCAGCGCTTCTTCCCATGTCGCCTCACGAAACACCGCCGACACATCGGCGGCATCGCGGTTGAGGTGGGCAATGGCCGCCGGGTCTTTGGGCACACCGGCTTTGCGAATCAAGGGCACCGTGAGCCGCTGCGGGCTGTGCGCGTAGTCAAACCCAAAGCGGCCTTTGACGCACAAGCGTTGGTGATTGGCCGGGCCGTCGCGCCCATCGACGCTGACGATGCGGTTGTCTTTGACGTTGTAGGTCAGCAAGCACCCCACGCCGCAAAACGGGCACACCGAGTCCACTTTTTTGTCCACCACCTGTGAGCCGACGTGCGATTTGGGCATCAGTGCGCCCGTGGGGCAAGCTTGCACGCATTCGCCACAGGCCACACAGCTGCTGCTGCCCATGGCGTCGTCCAAGTCGAACACGATGGCACTGTGCGCGCCACGGTGGGCGTAGCCGATGACGTCGTTGACTTGTTCTTCACGACACGCACGCACGCAGCGGTTGCACTGGATGCAGGCATCCAAGTTCACCGCCATGGCGGGGTGTGACACGTCGGGGGCGGGTTGGGTGCGGCGCAGCCCTTGCAAGGCCGGGCGCACCTGCACATCCAGGCGCTTGGCCCAGTCGCTGAGTTCACCGTGTTGGCCCACCCCGTCGTCCAGCCACTTATGGCCCACATCGGGCATGTCGCAGAGCAGCATCTCCAGCACCATCTGTTGGCTCTTGCGCGCGCGCGGGCTGTTGACCAACACCTCCAGTCCGGCAGTGGCGGTGCGGCAGCAACTCGGGGCCAAGGTGCGTTCACCCGCAATCTCCACCACGCAGGCGCGGCAATTGCCGTCGGGGCGCAAACCGTCTTTGAAGCACAGGTGCGGAATGTCAATGCCGTGGCGCTGCGCGGCTTTGAAAATGGTTTCGCCTTCCAGCGCATGCACCGTCTGTTGGTCGATGCGCAAGGTCACGGTGGCGGGCTGCAATTGGACTGAGGTCATTGGGGCACCCATTCAAGCCACCTCATGGTTGAAATAAGTTTGCACACAGCGCACCGGGTTGGGCGCGGCTTGGCCCAGGCCACAGATGGAGGCGTCGGTCATGACTTGGTTCAAGTCCTCCAGCGTGGCGTGGTCCCACACCGGGGCCTGCATGAGTTGCGCGGCTTTGGCCGTGCCCACACGGCACGGCGTGCATTGGCCACAGCTCTCGTGCTCAAAAAATCGCATCATGTTCAGCGCCGCATCGCGCGCGCGGTCGTGTTGGCTCAGCACGATGACAGCGGCCGATCCAATAAAGCAGCCATGCGGCTGCAAGGTATCAAAGTCGAGCGGGATGTTGTTCAGGTGCGCCGGCAAGATGCCACCCGAGGCCCCGCCCGGCAGGTAGGCATACAGCGTGTGACCAGGCAACATGCCGCCACAGTACTCGTCCACCAACTCTTGCAGGGTGATGCCCGCAGGTGCCAGCTTGACGCCGGGCTGTTGGACGCGGCCACTGACGCTGAAGCTGCGCAAGCCCCGGCGCCCGTGA
The DNA here is from genome assembly GCA_903892175.1 of uncultured Burkholderiales bacterium. Lineage (GTDB taxonomy): Bacteria > Pseudomonadota > Gammaproteobacteria > Burkholderiales > Burkholderiaceae_C > Limnohabitans. Next base: position 15,235 of record CAITHK010000105.1, read on the forward strand.
CGCCCAAAGCCGCTGAACCAGCGGGAGCCTTTTTGCACAATGTCGCGCACCCAGTACAGGGTTTCAAAGTTGTGTTCCAGCGTGGGTCGGCCAAACAACCCCACTTGGGCAATATAGGGCGGGCGCATGCGGGGTTCGCCCCGCTTGCCTTCGATGCTCTCGATCATGGCTGACTCTTCGCCACAGATGTAAGCACCGGCGCCACGACGCAATTCGATGTGGGGCAACACGCACGGTGGGTTGGCCTGCAGCTTAGCCAGTTCTTGTTGCAGCAATGCGCGACAGCCGTGGTATTCGTCACGCAGGTAAATGTAGATGGCCGTGATGCCCACTACGTGGGCCGCCACCAGCATGCCTTCTAAAAACCGGTGCGGTTCGCGCTCTAGGTAGGTGCGGTCTTTGAAGGTGCCTGGCTCGCCCTCGTCGATGTTGACCGCCATCAAACGCGGCGCCGCTTGTTCGCGCACGATGCGCCATTTGCGCCCGGCTGCAAAACC
>CAITHK010000106.1 GCA_903892175.1 uncultured Burkholderiales bacterium
GAATTTCGTTCGGCCGTTGAAGTCTTGCTCGTCGTACAGGCGAATGCAAATGCCATTGGCCACACGGCCACAGCGACCCGAACGCTGGTTGGCCGCCGCTTGGCTGATCGACTCCACCATCAGCTGCTCGACCTTGCTGCGCCAGCTGTAACGCTTGACGCGCGCTTGTCCCGCGTCAATCACATAGCGGATACCAGGCACGGTGAGCGAGGTTTCGGCCACGTTGGTGGCCAGCACAATGCGCCGCCCACTGTGGTTGTCAAACACCCGGTCTTGCTCGGCTTGCGACAGGCGTGCAAACAGCGGCAACACCTCGGCATTGCGCAACACGGGCGAGTGGCTCAGGTGCACGCGCAGGTGGTCGGCGGCTTCACGGATTTCGCGTTCGCCAGGCAAGAACACCAAGATATCCCCCTGCTGACCCGGCTCGCGCCACAACTCATCCACGCCATCGGCAATGGCGTTGTTGAGGTCATAGTCGCGTTTTTCTTCGAAGGGGCGGTAGCGCATCTCGACGGGAAAGGTGCGGCCTGACACCATCAGCACGGGCGCAGGCCCTTTGGCCGAGGCAAAGTGTTGCGCAAAGCGGTCGGCGTCGATGGTGGCCGAGGTGACGATGATTTTCAGGTCCGGTCTGCGCGGCAAGATCTCGCGCAGGTAGCCCAGCAAGAAGTCAATGTTCAGGCTGCGTTCGTGGGCCTCGTCGATGATGAGGGTGTCGTAGGCCTTGAGCAAGGGGTCGGTTTGCGTCTCGGCCAACAAAATGCCGTCGGTCATCAGCTTGACCGAGGCGTCTTTGCTCAAGCGGTCCTGGAAGCGCACCTTGTAGCCCACCACCTCGCCCAAAGGCGTTTTGAGTTCTTCGGCAATGCGCTTGGCCACCGAGCTGGCGGCAATGCGTCGCGGTTGCGTGTGGCCAATGATTTGGCGTCTTTTGGGTTGAGAGGAATTGGGGTCTGACCCCAATTTCCAGCCACCTCGCCCAAGCGCCAAAGCCATTTTGGGCAACTGGGTGGTTTTGCCAGAGCCCGTCTCACCGCAGACGATGATCACCTGGTGCGCCTGCATGGCTGCCATGATGTCGTCACGACGTGCCGAGACTGGCAACGATTCGGGGAATTCAATGACCCAGGGCTGAGGAGGATGAGGCGATGTCACCGCAGCATTATCCCACGACACGAGTTCACGTGCTACACTGGTTCACGTGAACTCACAGCCGGAGCTTGCACATGACCAATTTGACCATTTCGCTCGACGAAAACCTCGTCAAACTCGCCCGCATCAAGGCCATCCAAGAAGGCACCTCGCTGAGCGCCAAGGTGCGCGAAATGCTGGCGACCTATGTGCGCCAAGACCTGCCCAGCACGCCCCTGGTCATCCCAAAGCTTCCCGTAGGTGGCAGTGGCGGTTTGATGCCTGGCATCGACCCAAGCAGCAATCGATCCATGGTTGAAGCCATGGATGCCAACATAGACCTGATCAAACTCAGATGACACCGGATGTCAATTTATTGGTCGCGTCCATGCGCTTGGACCACCCCCACCACGCGCTTGCTTTTGACCACGTCCATGCGCAATTGAAGCTGGCTGCACAGCGACCCAACGAAGCGTCTGTCGTTTTGTTAGGCGTGGCAGTGGCGGGTTTTATTCGCGTCGTGACCAACCGAAAAATTTTTCAACTGCCCAGCACGTTGCAGCAGGCCATCGACTTTGTGGACGCCTTGCTGCTTTCACCTGGCGTGGTGTTCCAAGGTGCGGGCAGTCATTGGCTAGGCTTTAAAGACCTGTGCCTTCGGGCTGAAATCAACCCAGATTCAATAACCGATGCCTGGATCGCTGCCTGTACATTGCAAATGGGTGAAATACTGCACACCTTTGACCGTGATTTCAAAAAAATCTTACCTGCAGAAAACCTCTACCTCGTGAGCCGCTAACCCCATGTCCGCAGTCTTCAACTTCACCTTCGTGCCCTGGTTTCGCTCGGTCGCGCCTTACATCCACATGCACCGCGGCAAAACCTTTGTGGTGGCCATTGCAGGTGAAGCCATTGCGGCTGGCAAGTTGCCCAACTTGGCGCAAGACTTGGCGCTGATTCAAAGCATGGGCGTGCGCATTGTGCTGGTGCACGGTTTTCGCCCGCAGGTGAACGAACAGCTGGCGGCCAAAGGCCATGTGCCCCAGTACTCCCACGGCATGCGCATCACCGACGAGGTGGCACTGGACTGCGCGCAAGAAGCTGCGGGCCAACTGCGCTACGAAATTGAAGCCGCTTTCAGCCAAGGCTTGCCCAACACCCCGATGGCAGGCGCCACCGTGCGTGTGATCTCGGGCAATTTCATCACCGCGCGCCCTGTGGGCATCTTGGACGGCGTGGACTTTCAGCACTCGGGACTGGTGCGCAAGGTCGATGTGGCGGGCATCACCCAAACCTTGTCTGCGGGCTCGATGGTGCTGCTCTCGCCGTTTGGTTTCTCTCCGACAGGGGAAGCCTTCAACCTCACCATGGAAGAAGTGGCCACCTCGGTCGCCACGGCCTTGCAAGCCGACAAACTGCTGTTTGTCACCGAAACACTTGGGCTGCGCGTGCGCCCCTTAGAGCCGGAGGGGGAAGACAACCCCATCGACACCGAACTGCCGCTGGATGCTGCCGAAAAGCTGCTGGCCTCACTGCCCGCGACCAGCGACCCCTCCGACATTGCGTTTTACTTGCAGCACTGCGTCAAAGCCTGCAAGTCGGGCGTGGAGCGCAGCCACATCCTGCCGTTTGCGGTGGATGGGGCCTTGCTGTTGGAGGTCTACATGCACGACGGCATAGGCACCATGGTGGTGGACGAAAAGCTCGAAGAGCTGCGCGAAGCCACGCACGAAGACGTGGGTGGCATCTTGCAACTGATTGAACCGTTTGAAAAAGACGGCACCCTGGTCAAGCGCGACCGCAATGAAATTGAACGCGATGTGGGCCAATACACCGTGATCGAGCACGACGGCGTGATCTTCGCCTGTGCTGCGCTTTACCCCTACCCAGAGGGCAAGACCGCCGAGATGGCGGCCCTCACCGTGTCACCCCAATCACAAGGTCAAGGCGATGGCGAGAAAGTGCTCAAGCGCGTGGAGCACTTGGCGCGCAACATGGGCTTGAAGAGCATTTTTGTGCTGACCACCCGCACCAAGCACTGGTTCTTAAAGCGTGGGTTTGTCCAGGTGGATGCGGACTGGTTGCCCGAAGCGCGCAAGCGCAAATACAACTGGGACCGCAAGAGCTTGGTGTTGGTCAAACAGTTGTAACCAGGTCAGACATCAAACTTGGTGTCGTTGGCCGCCTTCAAGGGGTCGGTGCTGCGCCACAAACGCACGGTGGTGACCAGCGCCAACAAGGCAATGCCCACAAAGCACAGGAACGACCAATTGGCGATGGAGCCTCCCAAAAACGTCCAATCCACCGCCGAGCAGTCGCCACCGCCTTTGAAGATCATGGGGATGGCGCGTTTGAGCGGGAAGGTTTCAATCATTCCGTAAAAATCTCGGCCACACGACACCACCTCGGGCGGGTACCACTGCAACCAGCTTTGGCGCGCCGCCACGTAGGCGCCACCCGCACTCAAGAGCGTGAGCAAGCCGCCCACCCAGAAGCTGACCGTACGCATTGGCCACACAGCCCCCAGACCCGCGAGCAAAGCGATCAAAACCATGGCGTAGCGTTGCACGATGCACATCGGGCAAGGCTCCAAGCCCACGACATGCTGCAAATACAAGCCAAATGACAACAAGGCCACACAAGCCAAACTCACCATGGCCCAGACGCGGCCAGTTCGATCCAAAAAATTTAATGCCAACACAGGTTCCTCCTAGCCCAAGAGCCATTGTCGCTGTGAAACAATTGGATCAAGTACGCCATGTTGTAAAGAACCAAGACTTGTCATGACCCTTCGCCTACCAGAGCTTGAACAAACACCACGTTTGTTGCATTTCATCACCCACTTGGACGATTTGCTGCGTCGCACCGACAACGAGGCGCTGATTTTGGAACGCGCGCAGGTGCTGCTGAGTCAATTGCTGGCCCAGGACGATTGGTTGCCTGACGAATTTGCCCAGCCCGACCCCGACCGCTACCAACAGTACTTGCTGTTTGCCGACCAAAACGACCGTTTTTCAGTGGTGAGTTTTGTCTGGGGACCGGGACAAGCCACCCCTATTCACAACCACACGGTGTGGGGTTTGGTGGGCGTGTTGCGCGGCGCGGAACTCACGCAACCCTTTGCCCAAAACGAGCAAGGCCAGTGGGCACCCAGCGGACCGCAGCAACGCATAGAGGCCGGACACATCGCGACGGTGTCCCCCGCCTTGGGGGATGTTCACCGCGTATGGAATGCGCTGAGCGACCAGCCGTCCATCAGCATCCACGTTTACGGGGGCAACATCGGCAAGATCCACCGCCATGTGTTCCTCGAAGACGGCACGGCCAAAGAGTTCATCTCGGGCTACAGCAACGCCTTGCGCGAGGTGCCCAGCGAGTTTGCGAGCACCTCGTTTTTGCAGGTGCGCCAAGCGCTGTTGCAGCAGCAAGAAATTGCCATTTTGGATGTGCGTGAGGAAGACCCTTTTGCCCAGTCCCACCCCCTGTTCGCCGCCAACTTGCCGCTCGGACGCATTGAAGTCGATGCCTGGCGACGCATTCCGCGCTTGGACACCTCGGTCGTGGTGTACGACAACGGCGAAGGCTTGGCCTTGCCCGCTGCGCGCACCTTGCGCCGAATGGGCTACACCCAAGTCAGCCTGCTGGCGGGTGGCCTCAAAGGCTGGCACGACGGAGGCGGCGAGTTGTTCCGCGATGTCAATGTGCCCAGCAAGTCGTTTGGCGAGTTGGTCGAGTCCAAGCGCCACACCCCTTCGTTGTCGGCCCAAGAGGTCAAAGCCTTGATTGACGCCAAGGCCAACGTGGTGGTGCTGGATGCTCGCCGCTTTGACGAGTACCAGACCATGAGCATTCCCAAGGGCGTGAGCGTGCCTGGCGCCGAGTTGGTGCTTCGTGCACGTGCCATCGCGCCCAATGCCACCACGCGCATCATCGTCAACTGTGCGGGACGCACCCGCAGCATCATCGGCACCCAGTCGCTCATCAACTCGGGCATTCCCAACCCGGTGAGCGCGCTGCGCAACGGCACCATTGGCTGGACCTTGGCCGGCCAAGATCTGGTGCGCGGCGCCGACCAACACTTTCCGCCCGTCGACGAAAGCATTCGCCGCCAAGCGGCAGCTTCGGCGCTGTCGGTGGCCTACCGCGCCCGAGTCAAGCGTGTGCGCCTGCCCGAGCTGAACGAATGGCTGGCCGACCGCAGCCTCACAACCTACGTGTTTGACGTCAGAACACCCGAAGAGTTCGCTGCCGGCCACCTGCCTGTGGCGCGCAGCGCCCCCGGCGGCCAACTGGTGCAAGAAACCGACCACCAAGCCCCTGTGCGCGGCGCCCGCATGGTGCTGTGCGACGACGATGGTGTGCGCGCCAACATGTCGGCCTCATGGCTGGCTCAAATGGGATGGCAGGTGTATGTGCTTGATGTCCTCAGCGCGGCTGACCTTCAAGACACCAACACACCACCTACTCGATTGCCCGAACCCTTGGGCGCGCTGCCCACGGTGCAAGTGGCACAACTCAAAACCTGGGTCGGTGACCGCAACAGCCACACCGTGGTGCTGGACTTCAGCACCAGCGCCGAGTTTGTCAAAGGCCATGTGCCCAACGCTTGGTGGTTGCTGCGCAGCCAGCTGGCCGAAGGTCTGGTCAAAGCCCACAAAGGCAACCGCTATGTGTTGACCTGCCAAGACGGCAGCGTGTCACGCTATGCCTTGGCCGAGGTGAAAGCCTTGGTCAAACCCGGCGTGGACGTGGTGTGGTTGGCAGGCGGGAATGCCGCTTGGACAGCCGCAGGCCACAGCTTGCAAAGTGGCGACCGCCAATTGGGTTGCGAACGGGTGGACCGCTACCGCCGCCCGTACGAGGGCACCGACAACCCGGTGCAAGCCATGCAGGGCTACCTCGATTGGGAGTTTGGCCTGGTCGACCAACTGGCCCGCGATGGCACACACGGCTTCAGGGTGATCTGATCCCCTGCTAAAGTCTTGCACTGATTTCAACGCTCACCTCACAGAAGAATTTTCCCTATGGCACGCACCGTTCACTGCATCAAACTCGGCATCGAAGCCGAAGGTCTCGACTTCCCTCCTTACCCCGGTGAAATGGGCAAAAAACTGTGGGAAAGCGTGAGCAAAAAAGCTTGGGCCGAGTGGATGACACAGCAAACCATGCTGGTCAATGAAAACCGCCTCAACCTGGCCGACCAACGCGCCCGCGAGTACCTCAAGCGCCAAATGGAAAAGCATTTCTTTGGCGACGGCGCTGACGCCGTGCAAGGCTTCGTCCCACCTCCCAGCGCCTGAGCGATGCCCTTGCCCAAGCCGCCAGCACACGCCTGGCATGGGCACAGCATCTGGTGCATCACACAAGCCACGCTTGACCTGCCCGCGCTCTTGAGCGCTTGGGCGCAGTGGATGGCCGACCCTGATCGACCCGCTCTGCTGCATGTGCTGGCCATCGCGGCCACAGCCCCCACTCCCAAAAACCTACAAGACGCCGCCAGCGCCCAGCCCGGGCTCGCCGCCTTGGTCGCAGAACTGACCGACCAGTGCTGGGGCTTGTTGCCCGGCATGCACCGACTTCGTCTGAGCGGTGGTCAGGTGATGCTCACCTTGTGCGTGGGCTCCCCCACCCACTATGCCGCTTTGCTGGCACGTCACCCCACGGGCCCCTGCACACCCAGCGCGGCGCTCCCCCCCTTGGGCGAGCGGACGGTGACCGTGCTGGGCTCGGGCATCGCGGGTGCGGGCACGGCACGCGCACTGGCCGAACGCGGTTGGCAGGTGACGGTGCTGGACGCGGGCGATGCGCCTGCCGCTGGTGCCTCGGGCTTGCCCGTGGGCTTGGTGGCACCGCACACCTCGCCCGACGATAGTCTGATCTCGCGCCTGTCACGCGCCGGCGTGCGCACCATGCAGCACGCCATGCGCACCCAGCTGCAAGAAGGCACAGACTGGGCCCCCACGGGCGTGCAAGAGCGGCGCCTGCCTGGCAAGACACGCAAAGGCGGCGCACCGCACAGCTGGTCGCACGAACTGGCAGATGCAGGACAGGCGTGGACCTGTGCGGCATCGCCCCCAGCACCACCCAACGCGTTGTGGCACGCCAGGGGCGCTTGGTTGCGCCCAGCACGCTTGGTGCATGCGCTGCTGCAACACCCCAACATCCGCTGGCAAGGTCAGGCCGACGCCGATGCCTTGCGCGCGGTGGACACCGCCCAAGGTACGGCATGGCAGGTGCTGCGACAGGGCCAAGTACTGGCACTGTCGGCACGGGTGGTGGTGGCCTGTGGGCCGGGCAGTGCAGCACTTCTGACCAGCGCCACACACCAGGCCAACACCCTGCCCATTCGTCCCTTGCGTGGGCAAATATCCTGGGGGCTGATGGCCGAAGTGACAGCACCAGTGCCAACAGCGGGCACGGGCACGAGCACAAGCGCCAGCCAAGCACAGCCACAACAGCCAAGCTGTGAGGTGGCAGACATGTGGCCAGCCACGCCGGTCAACGGCAACGGCAGCTTTGTGCACCACGTGCCCACCGAGCTGGGCCCGGCCTGGTTTGCGGGCTCTAGCTTTGACCGCGTGAACGACCAGCCGGTGGTGCTGCCTGCCGACCATGCCGAGAACTTCGCACGTCTCCAAGCCCTGCTGCCCGAAACCGCGCAAACTTTGGCACCGGTGTTTGCAAGCGGTGTGCAAGGCTGGGCGGGGGTGCGTTGCAGCGTGCCCGACCGTCTGCCAGTGTTGGGCCCGGTGGCGCACGCCAGCGAGGGTCTGTGGGTCAACGCCGCCATGGGCTCGCGTGGACTGACCCTGGCCTTGTTGTGCGGCGAGTTATTGGCCGCGCGCTGGCATGGTGAGCCCCTGCCCATGGAAGCGCAATTGGCGCAAGCGCTCGACGCCAACCGTTTCAAGCACCGCGGTGCCGCACAGGCCTAACACCCCCCCTCACTTGTCACATCACAAGCCATACATGACACACACGACGCCCATCCCTGACACCGCACCCGAACCCGTGAGCCTGGCGCAAGCTTTTTGGTTTTGGCTCAAGCTGGGGCTCATCAGCTTTGGCGGGCCTGCGGGTCAAATTTCCATCATGCACCAAGAACTGGTGGCGCAGCGCCGCTGGATCTCCGAGCGTCGCTTCTTGCACGCTCTCAATTACTGCATGGTGTTGCCTGGCCCAGAAGCCCAGCAGTTGGTGACCTACATCGGCTGGCTGATGCACAAGCGCTGGGGCGGTGTGGTGGCCGGTGCTTTGTTTGTGCTGCCCTCGCTGTTTGTGTTGATCGCCCTGTCTTGGGTTTACATGGCTTTTGGCGACTTGCCTGTGGTGGCGGGGTTGTTCTATGGCATCAAGCCCGCGGTCACCGCCATCGTGGTGCAGGCGGCCCACCGCATCGGATCACGGGCGTTGAAAAACGCGTGGTTGTGGGCCATTTCGGCAGCCTCGTTTGTCGCCATCTTTGCCCTGAATGTGCCCTTCCCCCTCATCGTGGGCTTCGCGGCTTGTATCGGCTACCTCGGGGGCCGGGTGTCGCCAGCGCATTTTCAGGTGGGTGGTGGCCACGGTGCAGCCAAAGCCTCGTATGGCCCCGCATTGATCGACGACCACACGCCCACGCCCGACCATGCACGCTTCAGCTGGCTGGGGCTGGCCCAGGTGCTTGTGGCCGGTGCGCTGTTGTGGGCGCTGCCCATGGGCGTGTTGTGTGCGGTGTTCGGTTGGAACCACGGCTTCACGCAGATGGGCTGGTTTTTCACCAAAGCCGCGCTGCTGACGTTTGGCGGCGCTTATGCCGTGTTGCCCTATGTCTACCAAGGCGCTGTGGGTGAGTTTGGCTGGGTTACCCCAAGGCAGATGATGGACGGGCTGGCCTTGGGTGAAACCACACCAGGCCCGCTGATCATGGTGGTGGCGTTTGTGGCCTTTGTGGGCGGCTATGCCAAAGCGCTGTTGGGGCCTGAGAGTTTGTTCATGGCCGGTGCGCTGGCGGCATGCTTGGTGACGTGGTTCACCTTTTTGCCGTCGTTCATCTTCATCTTGGCCGGTGGCCCTTTGGTGGAGAGCACCCACAACGACTTGAAGTTCACCGCCCCGCTGACCGCCATCACCGCAGCGGTGGTGGGCGTCATCCTCAACCTCGCGCTGTTTTTTGGCTACCACTTGCTGTGGCCCGAGGGCTTGGGCCACACCTGGCAAGACGCGCTGAACGCCCCCTTTGAGTGGCGCTCAGCTGTGCTGGCCGTGGGCGCTGCCGTGGCCTTGTTCAAGTACAAGCGCAGCGTGATGCAAGTCATTGGCGTGAGCGCCTTGATCGGCTTGGCCATCACTACTTTGCCTCTCTGAGCATGCACACGCTGGCTCAGTTGCGCGCAGGAGAACTCGCGGGCATCACGCGCTTGCAACTGCGTGAAGACTTGCGCGAATTTCCAAGCGAGATTTACGCGCTGGCCGACTCGCTGCAAATTCTGGATCTGTCGGGCAACCAGCTCAGCCGCTTGCCCGACGACCTGCCCCGCTTGCACCAACTGCGGGTGATCTTTTGTTCGGACAACCACTTCACCGAGTTGCCGCGCGTGCTGGGCCGTTGCCCAGTTTTGACCATGGTGGGCTTCAAGGCCAACCGCATAGCGCATGTGCCGCCTGAATCGCTGCCCGCCCAGTTGCGTTGGTTGATCTTGACCGACAACCAGATCGAGACACTGCCCGATGCCTTGGGCCAATGCACACAGCTGCAAAAGCTCATGCTGGCAGGCAACCGCTTGCGTAGCCTGCCCACACTGCAAGCCTGCACCCGCTTGGAGTTGTTGCGCATCTCGGCCAACCAACTCAGGTCCTTGCCCGCGTGGTTGCTGGCCCTGCCCGCTTTGAGCTGGCTGGCCTATGGCGGCAACCCCTTGAGTGCTGGACATGAAGCAGCGGCACAGCCGGACCACAATTTGCGCAGCGTGCCCTGGACGTCACTGCAGTTGGAAAAGATGCTGGGCGAAGGCGCATCTGGCGTGATCCACCAAGCCAGTTGGCACACCAACACAGGTACGCAAGCGGTGGCAGTGAAGCTCTTCAAAGGCTCCCTCACCAGCGACGGCTTGCCCGCCTGTGAAATGGCGGCCTGTTTGCATGCGGGCGTGCACCCACACCTGATTTCGGCCATGGGACAAATAGAAGGCCATCCCGATCAAACCCAAGGCTTGGTGATGCCTTTGATTGACCCGTTGTTCATCACCCTGGCCGGGCCACCGAGCTTGGACTCATGCACCCGCGATGTGTATGCGCCTGACACACGTTTTTCGATAACGGTCATGTTGCAACTGGCGCTCGGGGTGACGCGTGCCGCCCAACACTTGCACGCGCGCGGCATCTTGCATGGCGACTTGTACGCCCACAATTTATTGCACAACGGCCAAGGCCAGGTCTTGCTGGGCGACTTTGGTGCGGCCTCGCGGTTTGACCCGCAAGACACGGCCTTGGCGAACGCGCTGCGGCGCATCGAGGTGCGTGCCTTGGGCGGCTTGCTCCAAGAATTGCTGACACGTTGCGATGGGTTGGAGGCGCAACCCCGCGTAGAAGCGCGAATGCAAGCACTGATTGAGCGCTGCCTGGATGGCGCGCATGCATCTGCGCCATCATGGCAGGACATTGATAACACCTTGCATGCCTGCACGGCGTCGCTGTGAGTCCTGAGCTTGCGTGACACAGCTCTGGGGTATGTCCTAGGCTGTTGCGACTCCTGTTGTGCGCCACACTCACGGCCTGAATTCAACTCCCAAGCCAAAGGCCAGCCATGAAATGGGTCACCCGTGATTTCGTCCACCTCGACCGCGTCGCCTCACCTTGGCTGATCCAACGTTTTGTCGACCCGCAAGCGCACTTCGTGTTCGTGCCATGGGGTCAAGAAGACACGCGTCCCGTTGATGCCATTCCCTTTGGCTTACCCGGTGTGGAGTTGGGTGCGCATGACGAACAGGGCACGACTTTCGAGAAAATCCTTCGCAAGTACGCGCTGGACGATCCGTCGCTGCACAACATCGCACACGTCATTCATTCGGGCGTGGCACAGGTGCTGCACCATGCCAAAGCAGGGCCCGATGACCGTTGGGGACAAATTGCCGCTGGCCTGCTGGCCATCTCAGAAGGCATGATGCTGTTGCACGACGCAGATGACGCGATTTTGCAAGCCAGCTTCCCCATCTACGACGCGCTGTACGCCAACTTACACGCACACGCGCTGGTCAGCCAGAAGAACTTGGAGATGCCAGGCTACCAAGGCCTGGGGCCGACCCTGCCCACACGCTTTTTGCGCCAAGTCTTGAAAACGACACTGTGATCACCTGTTTGAAGGGTCACCCCTGCGACTGGTTTGTCTCGGGTAAATCCTAGGCATGGGGCCACTCCTTTGTGCACAACACTAGCAAGAGTTGAGATCTCTAGAAAAGTAGTCGTGCCCCATGGTTTTATCTGTCACTTTGCAACCCAGTGGTAGTCGGTTTGAATGCGAGTCAGAACAAGAAATTCTCAAAGCAGCGCTAGCCGCTGGACTGCGTATGCCCTTCAGTTGCCGATCAGGCATGTGCAGAACTTGCAAAGGCAAGGTCACTTCTGGCCAAGTCGATCATGGGGGCGCCCACGTCAAGTACCTGTCTGAAGCAGAGCGCGAACAGGGCTTCGCCTTGCTGTGCTGCGCCAAACCTTTGAGCGATGTGGTGGTCGAGGTGCAAGAGATTGACCCCGACCGTCACCTCAAAACCCAACAAATGCCTGCGCGGGTGCTCGACTTCAAGCAAGTGGCCGACGATGTGCGCATCGTCACCTTAGGACTGCCAGCCAACGAGCCTGTGCAGTTTCGCGCCGGGCAGTTCATCGACGTCTTGCGCCCTGACGGCTCGCGGCGCAGCTACTCCATCGCCAACCCACCCAAAGCCGAAGGCGTGCGTCAACTGGAGTTGCACCTGCGCCACATGCCGGGGGGCGTCTTCACCGACCACGTGTTTGGGCCCCTCAAGGCACGCGAAATTTGGAAGATCGAAATGCCCTTGGGCTCGTTCTATTTGCGCGAGGACAGCACGGCGCCGATGATCTTGTTGGCCTCGGGCACGGGGTTTGCGCCCATTCAGTCGCTGCTGCTCTACAGCTTGGAGCAAGGCTTGACACGCCCCATTCACTTGTATTGGGGCGGACGTCGCAAGGCCGATTTGTATGCGCTGGAACAAGCCCAAGCTTGGGCTCAGCAACACCCACACATTCATTTCATCCCGGTCTTGAGCGAGGCCACACCTGAAGACGAATGGCAAGGCCGAACAGGCCTGGTGCACCAAGCCGTGCTGCAAGACTTTGCCGACCTCAGCCAACACCAGGTGTATGCCTGTGGCGCACCCATCATGGTGGAGTCTGCCAGGCGTGACTTCTCGGCCCAAGTAGGTTTGCCTGAAGCCGCGTTTTTTGCCGATTCGTTTTTAAGCCAGGCCGACCAAGCCAAATCAAGCCCATCCATCTAATTCAAGGAGAGACATCCCATGTTGCCCGAAAACTGTACCGTCGACATGCCCGTTCACAACTCGGTGATCAAACCGTATTGCTTGAGCCACGGCACCCTAGAGTGCTTCAACCTGAAAGCCTCGCGTCGTTTCTACGAAGAGTTTTTGGGGCTGGAGTGCGTGCGTCACGGCAAACCTGCCATGGTGATTCGCGGTGGCATGCGCTTTCACATTGTTTGCGTGGAAGTGGGCGACCAAATTCACCCATGCAGCTTGCTCAACCACTGGGGGGTGGATGTGGCCACCCGCGAAGAAGTCGACCAAGCGCACGCCAATGCGATCGCCAACCAAGCGAAATACGGCATTCGCCAAGTGCTGCCCCAGCAAGAGATGCACGGCGTGTACTCCTTCTACCTGGAAGATCTCGACCACAACTGGTGGGAAGTTCAGCACTATGCCAATGGCTTTCAGCACGATGACTTTTTTGACTTTGGCGACCGCTTCAGCATGGACGAAGAAGGCGACGCGGCCAATTTGGAAGAACTCAAAAAGTAAACGAATCAGAAAACAAGATGTTTGGAGACAAGTACATGACACAACAAATCAAGCAATGGTTACGCGCCCTGCTGCTCGCTGCGGCAGCGCTTTGGGCCATGGGCATTCACGCCCAAGCCCCCAACGCCACGCCCATCCGCGTTGGCAGCACGCTGGCGCTCACGGGTCCGCTCAGTGCCACGGCCGTGATGCAAAAGATCGCCGGTGAGATTTACATCGAACAACTCAACAAGCGCGGGGGTTGGTTGGGCCGCCCCGTGGAGTGGGTGCTCAAGGACGACCAGTCCAAACCCGACCTCACCCGCACGCTGTATGAGCAACTCATCACCTCTGAGAAGGTCGACCTGATCGTTGGCCCCTACGCCACAGGCTCTATCTTGTCGGCCATGGGCGTGGCCCAGCGCTACAACAAGCTCTTGTTGCACAACACATTTGGCCTGCCTGCATTGGCCAAATACGACATGCTGTTTTCAGTCGGTGGTCAGTCGTATGAGATCGAAACCGTTTGGCCCAATCTGGTGTTTGACGCCGTGGGATCGGGCAACAAACCCCCAAAAACGGTGGCCATGTTGACCAGCAAGTTCCCGTCGGTGCACTTTGTGACCCAAGGGGCGCGGGAGGTGCTGAAAAAACGCGGCATGACCGAAGCCACCTATTTGGAGTGGGAATTTGGCAACCGTGACTTTGGCGCCATTGCGGCCCGTGTCAAAGAAGCCAAGCCCGACATGGTGTGGGTGGGTGGCGTGGGCTTGGACGGCAACTTGCTGCTCGACGCCATGAAAAAGATCGATTACGTGCCGCCCCAGTTCTTCATCGCCTTCCCCGCCTCTGGCCCCATGCTCAAGTCGCCAGACGGCAAAGGCGTGTTGGCTTTGACGGTGTTCGAAGAACATGCGCCGTTCACCAGCAACCCTATCTCGGCCGAGTTTGTCAAACAATTCAACGAACGCGCAACCAAGGCCGGCTTGCCCGACAGCTCGGTCGAATTGATTGCGGCGGTGGCTTATGCCACTTGGCAATCCTTGGATGCAGCGGTCAGTGCCACCAAGAGCCTTGACGACAAAACCTTGGCAGCTTGGCTCAAGAAAAGCCAGGTCGACACGGTCATTGGCAAGGTGCGTTGGGACGGCACCAACAACTTCATGAAAGGCAGCGATTTGTACCGCGTCAAGCAAGTGCAAAACGGTAAATGGCAAGTGGTGTGGCCGCGTGAATACGCAGCCCCCGGCACCAAGTTGATCGCGCCCTGAGCCCATGGCTGTCGTACAACCCTTATTGATGTCGCACGGCACGCTGCTGTGCCGCAACTTGACCCACACCCGCAAGTTCTATGAAGAGTTCTTGGGCCTAGAGGTGGTGCGCCACGCCAAGCCCGCCATGATGGTGCGCTTGAACTCTGGCATGTACATTGTGTGTGTGTGCATTGGCGAGAACGTGCCCAACCAGCACGTGCTCACCCATTGGGGGCTCAACGTCGCCACGCGCGCTGAGGTCGATGCGGCACACGCCGCGGCTGTGGCCGCACAAGAGACCTATGGCCTGCGCAAAATTCAAAGCGTTCGCGAGCGTCACGGCGCCTACGGCTTTTACATGCAAGACCTTGACTGCAACTGGTGGGAAATTCAACATGAGGAACGCACCATCAACCACTTCTTCAATGGTGGCGACAAGTTCGGTGCCGATGTGATCGCCACCGACAGCGCCGACTCCCACGATTGATTCCATCCTTCTTTCTAGAACCCATTTATGTCTACCTACAAACTCCTCAGCTACCAAATCAACAAAGAAGCGCGCGCAGGCGTGCTGGTGGGCGACACCGTCTACGACGTTCAAAAAGTAACCGCCACGGCGGCCTACGCCACCGTCATGGGCATCTTGGCCCATTGGGCGCAAGCCAAAAAAGCCCTGGCAGAGTTCGAACGCAAAATCAGCACGGGTAAAAGTCGCATCCAGGGCACACCGCTGAAAAAAACCAAACTGCTCTCTCCCGTGCTTTACCCCGGCGACATGTATTGCGCTGGTGCCAACTACACCGACCACATGCAAGAGATGGCGCGGGTGATGAACCAGCCCCCCGGCCCGAACATGAAAGAAATGGGCGAAAAACCTTGGCACTTCATGAAAAGCACACGCGCATCCATCGTGGGACCGGGCGCCAAGGTCAAGATTCCGCCCTACTCCAAAGCCATGGACTGGGAGATTGAACTGGTTGCCGTGATTGGAAAAGTGGCCAAGAACGTGTCGGTGGAAAAAGCCCTGTCGTTCGTGGCCGGCTACACCATTGCCGACGACCTGTCGGCACGCGACATGATGAAGCGCCCCAAAATTCCACAGTCTGCCCCGTTTCACATCGACTGGATCGGCCAAAAGTGTTTCGACGGTGCCTGCCCCGTGGGCCCGTGGATCGTGCCCAGCGATCAAATCAAAAACCCGCACAAACTAGGCCTCAAACTGTGGGTCAACGACGTCTTGATGCAAGACTCCAACACCAGCAAACTCATCTTTGACACCGCAGAACAAATTGCCGCACTGTCAGAGCGCGTGACGCTCTACCCCGGCGACCTGATCCTCACCGGCACCCCTGCAGGCGTGGGCATGGGCCGTCAGCTGTTTCTCAAACCGGGTGACGTGGTCAAGATGTGGATTGAAGACATTGGCGAGTTGACACACAGCATGGCTTGATGAATTCAGGCGAAAAAGTATTATTAAAAATATCCTTAAAGCTATTTTTAAGGAGTCCACCATGTCGCAAATTACCTTGTGTCTCGACGAGACCACACAGGCACTGGTTGACCAAGCGGCAAAAGCGCATGGGGTCTCAAAAAGTCGCTGGGTCCCAGACATCATTCGCAAATACGCCACCCATGAATGGCCTCAGGATTGCCTCGCCTTGGCAGGAAGCTTCAGCGACTTTGCGCTGCGTACAGAAAACATCGACACCCAAGTTGTGGATGTGCCGCGCTTGGTTTTTTGAGAGCTGTTGATGTGGGTTTTAGACAGCAACACCATCAGTTACTACTTCAGGGGCGATTCACAGGTGGTGCAGCGGTTGCTGGCTTTGAGGCACGCTGATCTTGGGGTACCCGCCATCGTCGAATACGAGTTGCGTGATGGTCTGATGCGTTTGCCACAAATAGCGGCTGAGCCACGCTTGGCTGCATTGACTCAAATGCTGCGCCCAATGCAGATGCTGTCATTTGACAGCGAGTGTGCAGCACTGGCTGCGAAGATTCGCGCCACATTACAGGGCGATGGCAACCCAATTGGTCCGCACGATACGCTGATCGCGGCAACAGCGATGCGTTACCAAGCCACACTGGTCACGCGCAATGTGCGCGAATTTTCACGGGTACCTGGTTTGCATTGGGTCAATTGGCATGACTCTGCTTAATTTCATTCAACGCACAGCCAGCCCGACACAAAGCCAATTCACAAAGCTGCAACGTGATCGCGCAGCTCACGCTTGAGAATTTTGCCCACCGGGCTGACCGGAAAAGCGTCCATCACCACCAAGCGCTCAGGCAGTTTGAACGAGGCAATTTGCAGGGTCTTCAAATGCGCCACCAGCTCTTGAAAACTCAGGCTTTGCCCGGCTTGTGGCACCACACAGGCGCAGGCTTTTTCGCCGAACACGGGGTCGGGCATGGCCACCAAGGCAACCGATTTGACTTTGGGGTGGGTCAAGATCAAGTTCTCCACTTCGTCGCAGCTGATCTTCTCGCCACCACGGTTGATCAGGTCTTTGCGTCGCCCCTCGGTGAACACATATCGCCCCTCGCGGCGCACGATGTCGCCCATGCGGTACCAGCCGCCCTCCATGAAGGCTTCGGCATTTTTCTCAGGGGCCATGTAGTAGCCGCGAATCGTGTAGGGGCCGCGCGTGACCAGCTCGCCGGGCACACCGTCGGCCACCTCGTGTCCGTCGTCATCCACCACCCGGATCTCGTCCAAGTCCGACACCGGCGCACCCGAGCTGTTGAGCAACATGTCCTCGCTGTCGTCCAGCCGGGTCATGTTGATCAAGCCCTCGGCGGTGCCATAGATTTCTTGCGGGACGCAGTGCAAACGCTCGCGCAAACGAATGCGCAGCTCAGTGGGCAAACGTGCGCCCCCGTTTTGCACCACCCGCAAAGAAGACAGGTCGTACTGCTGGAACAGGTCCGAGTTCAACCAATTGATGATCAAGGGCACAACCGCCGCCACCACCGTGACGCGCCAGTCTTGGATGAGTTGGAAAATTTCTTCGCTGCTGGTGCCCTCAGACAGCACTACCGTGCCGCCGTAATAAAACGTGGCCAAGATGCCCGGCGACGCCAGGTTGTAGTTGTGCGCCAAGGGCAAGATGGCCATGAAGCGCGTGTCTGGGTTAAAGGCCGTGGCTGCGCCGCACAACTTGGCGTTGAGCACATAGTCGTTGTGGGTGCGCGGAATCAGCTTGGACATCGACGTGGTGCCCCCGGACAACAACATGGTGGCCACCTGGTCTGGGTCGGGCTTGAGGACTTGCAACAGCTGATCAACCTCGGTGGCCGACAGGTCTTGCGCCAGATGGGCCATCAAGGCGGATTGCCCAGACAAGGGCTCGCCGGCCACCCACACATGCGTCAGATGGGCAAATTCTGGTGCGACCTCTTGCGCCATGCTGCGAAAGTCAAAGTTGCCCACCACAGCGGGCACGATATAGGCCACAGCCCCAGAAGCTCGGATGAAGTGGCGCACCTCGGCATGCCGGTGGGCGCGCAAGGCCATCACGGGAATGGCTCCGATCCAATTCAAGGCCAGATAGGTCACCACAAACTCGATGGAGTTGGGCAACTGCATCACCACACGGTCTTGGGCCTGCAAGCCTGCTCGGTGCAAGCCCACCGCCAAGCGCTTGGAGCGGTCAATCAACTGGGCGTAGGTCAGCGTTTGCCCGGCTTGGGTCACGGCCACTTGGTCGGGACGCTGGCGGGCTGTGCGTTCCACCATCTCCGAAATGGTCAGCCCTTCCCACACACCTTGCTGTTTGTAGCGCTGGGAGAGTTCCAGCGGCCATCCAATAAATCCGTCCATGTCTTGCCTCTTTGTTGTGGTGTCTGTCGATGGGGTGCGGGGTTTTGGCTTATGCGGCCACCTCGGGATGCAAGGCTTCGTAGGCCTGTGCCAATCCCGGATCGCGGCGCATCATCTCGGCGTGGCTGATGCGGCCCGTGCGCGTCATGTAGCTGTAGGCAAACTCCACGGGGGTGAGCGCGGGCACCAACTGGTCCATCTCTTCGTACCAACGGATGCTCACATTGGCGGCGTCCCAAATCTTTTTCATGGGAGGCAAACGCGTTTCTTGGAAACGTGCCAAGGCGGCAGGTACATCGGTGCCCAACTCTTTGAAGGCTTTGTACAACGACACCGCATCTTCCATCGCCAAGCGGGTGCCCGAACCGATCGAGAAATGCGCGGTGCGCAGCGCGTCGCCCATCAACACCACGTTGTCAAAGCTCCAGCGTTCATTCCAGATGGCCGGAAAGTTGCGCCAATGCGAGTGGTTGCTGATGATCGGGTGCTGCTGCAAGTCTTTGGCAAACACCTGCTCACACAGCTTGATGGTGTCTTCAGGGCTCATGTTGGCAAAACCTGCGCGCTCCCAGGTGTCGTGGGTGACCTCCACCAAGAAGGTGCTCATGTCTGGGCGGTAGCGGTAATGGTGGGCACAGAACACGCCGTGCTCGGTTTCGCGAAACGTCAAGGTCAGGCTGTTGAAGGGATGGGTCGTGCCGTACCAAATGAATTTGTTGGGTCGCCAATCGGTGGTGGTTTGAAACTTGTCTTCGTTCTCGGTACGCAACCAAGAGAACGCGCCGCTGGACCCTACCACCAAGTCGGCGGGGCCGAGTTGGGCCAAGCTGGTGATGTCGGTATCAAAATGGATGGTGACACCCAGTTTCTCCACGTAGTCAAACAGCAGGGTCAACAACTCCAGGCGACCAATCGAAGCAAAGCCATTGCCTGCAATCGGGATGGTGGTGTCGTTGTGCACCACGGTGATGTCGGGCCAGTTCTCAAGGTGTGGGGTCAGGTACTGGTACAGGGCTTCGTCGTCAGCGCGTAAAAAATCCAACGCACGGTCCGAGAACACCACGCCAAAACCCCAGGTGGCGTCACGCGGGTTGCGCTCAAAAATTTCAATGTCGTGCGTCGGGTCAAGTTGCTTCATCAGGGCCGCGAAATACAAGCCTGCGGGGCCTGCGCCCAAAATTCTGATCTTCATCGTGTCGCTTCCTTTGCGGGGTCAAGATTAACCCAGAACTTGGCGTGTAGCGGCACAGTCTTTGCTAATGCAAAAGGGTTAGAGCCAAGCGCCATCACCTCAACCACGCGCCCGTCGCCAACTTAGAAAGATCGTCATGTCAACTCGCCCAACACTTCGTGGAATTTCGCGCCGTCATGCCTTGCATGCACTGACTGCGGGCATGGCAGCCCTTGCCTTGCCGGCTCAGGCGGCATGGCCCGACAAACCCATCAACCTGGTGGTGACCTTCCCACCTGGCGGTGCCAGCGACATCGTGGCACGCGTGATGGCCGAACAACTCAGCATCAAGTTGGGGCAGCCCGTGGTGGTGGACAA
>CAITHK010000107.1 GCA_903892175.1 uncultured Burkholderiales bacterium
AACATTGTTCGCGCACCACCACCAGCGGCAGCGGTGTGTCCAAGCGTGCCAGTTGGCACTCCGCCAGCCAAGTCTCAAGTGGCGCCATCACGCGCTCCATCAAGCGCACGTCGGCGTCGCTGCTGGCTTTGAAAAACTGCGCCACCAGCGCTTGCAGCAACGTGACCCATTGCTCGGGCGTGTGGGCGCGGCGCAATTGGCCCAGTGCCCACTCGATGCCGTTCAACCATTGCAACAGACCATCGACCACACGGGTGTCCAACCCGCCCACACCGCCCATGGGCCAGGTGTCTTGCCAGGCTGGGGACTGAGCCGAGTTGGCCTCAGGTGTGCCCGTTGCGTAACCCAGCAGCAAGCGCTCCACGCCAAACAGCCAGCTGTTTTGTGCCGCGTCAGCCAAGGCGGCATCCATGCCCCAGGTCTCGCGGTGGGGGGCATCCAGGCCCCAGCGCACCCCGGCTTGTTGCAGCCACACGTCCAGTTGCGCCACATCGGCTTCGTCCAAACCAAACCGCTGGCGTACCGCCGCCACTTCAAACAGGCTCATCCATTCCACCCGGGTGATGCGCAACTGCGGCAGCTGCAACAACAGGTCCAGGGCCTGCACCAGGGGTTCGGTGCGCGGCGTGGTGTCTGCCACCGAATACGGAATGTGGCGCGGCGTGTGGGCGGCAAAACGCCCAAACACAGCGTGGATATGGGGTGCAAACGCGGCCATGTCGGGCACCATCACCATGATGTCGCCCGGTTGCAACTGGGGCTGCGCATCAAGCCAGCCCAAGATGCGGTCGTGCAGCACCTCGACCTCGCGCTGTGCCGAATGGGTTTGCACAAAGGTCACGCTGGTGTCGTGGGGCACCCGGGGCGCTGGCGAGGCAGGCGCTGGGTTGAGGTTGAGCAAATCGGACTGCAATTGCTCCAACACGGTGGCACGGCGGTGTTGCTGTGTGGCGGTGTTGACGGGGTCGACGAACACATCGACGCGTTGAAACTGGTGGCGATAGCGCGCCACATCGTCAAAGCCATCCAGCAGGTGCAGGTAGTCGCGCCCGTGTTTGCCCCAGGCCGCCAGCAGCGGGTTGCTGTCGGTGTGCAACAGGTATTGCTCGGCAGGCGAAAAGTGGTCGCTCGCCAGCGGCAAATTGGCTTTGTCGCTCTGCCTGCGACGGCTCCATGTGGCCAAGGGCCTGCGGCTGTCCACCACATGGCCCCAAAAATATTGACAGGGGTTTTGCACCAGCATCAGCACCTGACACACCCGGCCCAAAGCGGCCAAGGCTTGCACTGTTTGCATGGGCAGCGATGTCACGCCAAAGACCACCAAGCGCTGTGGCACACCTGCGGGGCGCACGCCCTCGGGCAGTTGTTGCAGCGCTTTGACAAAGGCTTCGTGCACGTCGGCCCGCGAGCGAAAGCGGTGGTCAGCGGGCGCGTCACCGCTCAGGTCTTGCAGCAGGTCGCGCCACAGCGCGGGTTGCCAATGCTGCGCAGCCGGCAAGGGCGTGGGCGTGCCGTGGGCCGAGCGCAAGCTGTCTTGGCTTGCGGCCCAATCGTCGAGCCAGTCGGCGCGGTAGTTTTGGTAACCGTCCAGCACGTCGGCCAGCTGCAGCGCCAATTGGTAGGCGCGGCGCCCAGAGGGTTCTTCTTGGCTGGGGGCTTGTGGATTGCTGGTGTCTTGGCTTAGGTACTGAGCCAAGGGTTGGAACTCCGCCTGTGTCAGCAACTCGGGCAAGCGGCGCATCAAGCGCCACACCAGAGGAGACTTGTCCAGTGGCATGTGCGCGGGCACAGCGTCGTGTCCCAGCACCGCTCGGTAAATTTGCCACAGCTTGGCTGAGGGCAATTCAATGTGCGTGGCGGCGCAAATGCCCAAGGCGCTGTCACGCGCCAACGCCAGTTCCAGCCAGTGCTTCATGCCGTTGCTTTGCACCAGCAACACCTCGGGCGCGAGCGGCGGCAAGGGGTTGTTCTGGATGAACTGCACCATCAGATCGCGCAGACCTTCCAGCTGGTTGCTGTGAAGCACCATGAAGCCGCTGGGGTGGGGCATGGCGTGTTTATTTCTTTGCGTAGGTGGCATCGTGATCGGGCTGGATCAAGAGCACCCGCAGAAAATTGCCGTCACGAAAGCCGACGCCTCGGGTCGACTTGCTGACTCGAAAGGTTTAGAGCGTGTCAAGTTGAACGTGCTTTGCGTTTGACGACATGGGGCTTCACGCTGGGCAATTGATCGGGATTGGACGCTTTGGGCGCATTCTTTTTGGCCCAAACCAAGGCCTTGGCCACACTTTCTTTGGTGGTGGGCTCGTGCAGCCATCGTTCGTTGTCTGGCACGATGGTGACCGTGCGAATGACCCAGACCCCTTGCTCGGGGCTTTCCACCAACACCTTGCGCCCGGCGTATTCCTTGCCAAGCGATATTTGGCCACTGGTGCCAATGGACTTGATGATTTGCTGCTCAGCGACTGAGTTTTCCATGTTTGAACTCCTTGGTATGCGTTCATGCAGCATGAATCATTTTATATGCCTCTAAATCGTTCCACACGCCTTGCCGCTCAATTTTGCCGTCGACCACCTCGAAGCGGTCGATGAAGCGGATGCCTTCAAAGGTGTCACCGTTGTGGAACACGCCACTCAAGTGGCCGCTCGCGTACACCACGGCACCGTCGCCGCGCCAGGACTCATCCAGGTGGTGGATTGTTTTTTGGATGGACCGGTAGCGTGGGCGCGACCACTCGACCAACTCTTGCAGAGTATTTATCTGCACGTTATTGGGAAACACCATGGCAAAGTTGGCGCTCAAGTGGGTGGCCGCCAAGTCCAAGTCACGCACTGCTAACGCATTCAAAAACGAGGTCACCACCTCACTGGCCACCGGGCGCGCAGCACCGCCGCCCGTGAACACCTGGCCATCGCGCTGGTAGGTGCTGACCTCTTGGATGAACACCGTGGTGCCGGCCTCGGCGGCAGCAATCACTGACCGTGCGGTCACCGCCAAACGTTGCACCAAACGGTGTTGGACTTCGGGTCGGTAACCGGGCAGCAGGGTGACAGAAATGACGGGCATGAGAACTCCTTGTGGGGCTGAGGGCAATGTCAAAAAGTGTCGCATGAATGACCGGGGGAAAAGCACAAGGGATGCGAGCATGCGCACAAGGAGACTGACAGCGATGAATGCATTGAACCGATCCGCCACCGGCGTGTACCTGATCACCGTGACCCCCTTCACCGACAGCGGTGAACTGGACTTGGTCAGCACCGAGCGCATGGTGGACTTTTTGTTGGAAACAGGTGTGACGGGTCTCACGGTGTTGGGCATCATGGGCGAGGCACCCAAGCTCACGGCGCAAGAGTCGCGCATCTTCGTCAAGCAGGTGTTGGCCCGCGTGGCGGGGCGCGTGCCCGTGGTGGTAGGCGCATCGGCCGCAGGCTTTGCGCCCATGCGTGAACTGACCGAGAGCGTGATGGACATGGGCGCCGCAGGCGTCATGGTGGCGCCACCTGGCACGGTCAAAACCAACGAGCAGATCGTGGCTTATTTCGACATGGTCAACGAAACCTTAGGCCCCAAGGTGCCTTGGGTGCTGCAAGACCACCCGGTGGCCACCGGCGTGCAAATGTCGCCCGATGTGATTTTGAAAATCCTCAAAAATTCACCCCACTGCGTGATGCTCAAACACGAAGACTGCCCCGGCTTGGCCAAGCTCTCGGCCATCCGTGCTGCGAGTGATCGGGGTGAGCTCGAGCGTGTGTCCATCCTCACGGGCAATGGCGGCGGTTTGTTTTTGCCCGAAGAACTCACGCGTGGAGCCGACGGTGCGATGACGGGCTTTGCCTACCCCGAGATGATGGTGGAGGTGTGCCGCGCCCACGCCGCTGGCGATGTGGAACGCGCCCACGACATTTTCGATGCCTATTTGCCCTTGGCGCGCTACGAACAACAAGCGGGCATTGGCTTGGCCGTGCGCAAACACATTTTTGCCGAGCGAGGCATCATCGCTTCGGCGGCGGTGCGCAAACCCGGCCCCAAACTGTCGGCCGCCGATTTGGCCGACGTGGCGCGGTTGACCCAGCGCCAACAGCGCCGTCTGGCTGCTTTGTCTTGATGTTGCAAAACCTTTCTTCTTTGAGGTGTTTATGAACTTGTCTCTGCGTGTCGTTCAATGGGTCTGGGTCTGTCTGGTTGGGTTGGGCCTGGGGGCTGTGCAAGCACAGCCTTTCCCCAACAAGCCGATTCGCATCGTCGTGCCATTCGCACCCGGTGGCAACGTCGATGTGACGGCGCGCGTGATCAGCGCCGCCATGACCAAGCAAATGAACCAAACCGTGTTTGTGGAAAACAAAACCGGGGCGGGTGGAAAAATTGGCGCTGAAGCCGCCATGCGTTCACCCGCCGACGGCTACACCCTGATGATGGGTTCCAACAGCTCGCTTAGCGTGGCCCCCAACTTTTACGCAGACTGGCCGTACGACCCTCTGAACGGCTTGACGCCCATCGCCCATTTGGCCTCGGTGCCCTTTGTGTTGATCACACGTCCAGGCTTGGGTGCCAAAAACATGGCCGATCTGGTGCTCATGGCCAAACAAAAGCCGGGCGGCTTGACTATGGCGTCTGCGGGCAGCGGCACCTCCAACCAACTGGTGGGCGAGTTTTTTCAAAGCGTGACCGGCACCAGCTTGCTGCACGTGCCCTACAAAGGCGCTGGCCCCGCCTTGTTGGATGTGCTTGCCGGACGGGTGGATATTTTGTTTGACCAAGTCAGCTCATCGTCCAACTACATCGAGCAAGGCAAGGTAGAGGCTTTGGCGGTTTCGTCGGCAGTACGTTGGAAGTCATTGCCCAACGTGCCTACGTTTGTGGAGTCGGGAATCCCGGGCTTTGTCATCACCAACTTCACAGGTCTGGTGGCGCCCTTGGGCACGCCTGCCGATGTGTTGGACAAGCTCAACAAAGCCGCCATTGCCGCGCTGCAAGACGAGGCGGTGAAAAAGAGCTTTGCCACCATGGGGGTGGAGGCCGTGGGCAGCAGCCCTCAGCAGTTCTCGGCCTTGATCAAAGACGATTTGCAGCGCTGGGCTGCGTTGATCAAAGAAAAGAACATCAAACTCGATTGACCTAGCGCTTGAGCGCGTCCAAGCGCGCGTTCAAGTCTTTCAAGGCGCTGGTCAACAACCACTCAATCGGGTAGTACAGCAAGCAGGCGCCTGAGGCCACAAAGTCGGGCAACTCGTCGAGCTTGCCCGGCAAGCCAAAGGGCTTGCCCGCCGCCTTGAGGCGTTTGGCAATGCCGTCCACGGCGGCCAGCACATCGGGCGTTCTGGCACTGCGTTGCCCCATCAGGCTGTAGGCCAAGTCGTTGGGTCCAATCAAGTAAGCGTCAACGCCGGGCACCGCCATGATCTCGTCCAGCGCTTCAATGGCCTCACGCGTTTCAATCTGCACGATCACAATTTTGCTGGGCGCTTTGTCGTCGCCACAGGCATAGCGCACCAACTCCACCACGTCGATCGCATCTTGGGCGCAGTTGATGTGGGGCACCACCAAGCCATCGACCTGACGGTCCATGAACTGCACCAGCACGGCGGGGTCTTTGGACCAACTGCGCACCAGCGAGGTCAAGCCCGCCACTTTGGCGGCACGAATCAATTCGGTGGCCACATCCAGACCAATGCCTGTGCGTTCGCAATCGATGAAAGCCGCGTGCGCTCCGGCACTGGCCAACACGCCCATCACGTCGGGGTTGCGACCGCCCACGTTGACAGCGATCACATGTTGTTGGTCTCGAAAGCGTTGCTTGATCAAGTTCATGGCGGGGGTCTTTAAAAATCGTACAAAGCGGCGGGGTGGCTGACCAAAATGTCTTGCAGCACCTGCGGGTTGTTCACCCATTGGGCAAACAGGTTGAACAAATCGCCGTCGTTGGGCATGCCGCTGCGGATGAACACATGCGGCCAATCGCTGCCCCAGAGCAAGCGCTGCGGCACGTCGGCCAACAAGCGCTCGGCGGTGGCCAGGGTGCTCGGGTAAGGGAATTCTTCAGGCGTTAAACGGTAAGGCGCCGTGAGTTTGATCCAAGCCTGGCCGTCTTTGGCCAAACGCAGCAAGCCCTCAAACCCTGCGGCCTCATGCACGGAGGTGGGCACGTAGCCGAGGTGACCAAACACCAAAGGCACTGGCAGCTTGCCCAGTTGCACGTCCAGGTCAGGGAACTCGTTGACGTGCATCAAAAATTCGATGTGCCAGCCCAGGGGTTTGATCTTTTGCGCCAAGGTTTGCAAACCTGCCATGGGCAACACGCCCTTGTCGTCTTTCAGGTCCACGATGTTACAGCGCACGCCGCGCACGCCTTGGGCGTGCAGGCTTTCGAGTTCGGCTATGGACACGTCAAAGGGCACCACCGCGACGCCGCGCAAGCGCTGCGTGTCTTGCTTCAAGGCGTCCAGCATGGCGCGGTTGTCGGTGCCGTAAATGCTGGGCTGCACCAGCACCGCACGCTCAATGCCGAGGGTGTCGAGCATGTGCCGGTAGTCTTGCAGCGACGCAATCGGTGGTGTGTATAAGCGGTTGGCAATCAGTGGGTAGTGTTCTTGCGGACCGCACACATGGGCGTGCACGTCACATGCCAGCGCAGGTACGGACACATGTGGCGCTTTGGGGTGCGGGTCGTGTGCCGCGCAGCTGGGTGGGGTGATGGCGCAAGCTGATGTCATGGGCGTCGTTCCTGAGATGGGCAAGTATCAGCCAAGATCACTCCGACTTGATGCCCGCGGCTTTGATGATTGCCGCATTGGCGACCATCTCCTCGCGGATCATGGCGTCAAACTGCTCGGGGCTCATGGGCAGGGGTTCTGCCCCCAAACTGGCCAAGCGCTCTTTGACCTCGGCCGATTGCAAGGCCTTGAGCGACAACAGGTTGAGGCGTTGCACCACGTCACGTGGCGTTTTGGCGGGCACCAACATGCCGGTCCAAAACAAGTAGTCGGCTTTGGGCACGCCCGATTCGGCCAGGGTAGGCACATCTGGCAATTGCGCGGAACGCTTGGGGGTTCCCACGGCCAAGGCTTGTAACTTGCCGGCCTTGATCATGGGCAGCGCCGACACCAAGGGCGCAAAGAAATAGTCCACACGCCCGGTCATGGTTTCGGTGATGGCTTCGGGCGAGCCTTTGTAAGGTACGTGCACGGCGTCAATGCCGGTGGCCAGTTTGAACTTTTCGGCACTCATGTAGGTGGCACTGCCCAAGCCGACCGAGGCGTAATTGAGCTGGCCGGGTTTGTCTTTGGCCGCGTTGATCACGTCTTGCACGCTCTTGTAGCCTTTGCTGGGCGAGACCACCATCACATTGGGCACGATGGCCAGGGGCGTGATGGCTGAGAAATCTTTCAGCGGGTCATACGTGACTTTGTTGATCAAGGGCAGCACGGTGTGGGCGCTGGTGTAGACCAACACCGTGTGGCCATCGGCCGGAGCGCCCAACAGCGCTTGAATGCCCAGCGTGCCAGCGGCTCCGGCTTTGTTCTCGACCACCACCGACACGCCCAACTCGGTTTGCAACCGTTCGGCCACCGAGCGCGCCACGATGTCTGAGGCACTGCCAGCCGTCGCCCCCGAAATCAGTTTGATGGGTCGACTGGGGTAGGTCTGCGCAGTGGCCCCAAGAGGCGCCAGACAGGCCGCGCTCAACACCGCCAAGGCGGCGCGGCGGGTGGGCCATGCGTGGCCCCCCAAGGGGCGCAGCAATGTGGTGGACGTCAACGAGGTCTTGGTTGTGGGCATGGGGGTTCCTGATTCGGTGTGTGGGGGGGTGCTTGGGGCACTCAAATGCGCGGCATGCCCAGTTGCTCAGCCATCCAGTCGGCGGTGCGGTGGCGGTAGCGGTAAGGGCGGTTGTTGGCGATGTGGTTGCCGTCTTCAACGATCAACAACTCCACCGGGCCAGACGCCTCTTGCGCCATGCGCTGCGTGTCTTGCCAGGGGATGATGCGGTCCAACTTGCCCGTGACCAAAAACAGCGGGCATTCAATTTGTTGGGCGATGCCATTCTTCATGGTCAAGTTGCGGCTGTACTCTTTGGCCTCAGCCTGCGTGGCCAAGTGGCTGCGCACCCGAAACGCTTCGCGCGTGAGGTCTGGCAAGGCGTCCCAGGTGTCGCTGAAGTCGTAAGGCCCGGCCAAGCCAATGCAGGCCTTGAGACGTTTTTCAAACGCCGCTGCACGCGGTGCGTAGTAGCCGCCCAGGCTCACGCCCCACAGTCCAATGCGGGTGCTGTCCACCTCGGGGCAGGTGAGCACCCAATCGACCATGGCTTTGACGGGCACCTCGTAGTCGCCACGGATCGGGAAGTCGTACTCGGCTTCGCCCTGTCCGGGGCCGTCCACCATCAAGGTGGCGATGCCACGCGCGAGAAACGGTTGCTCGTAGGCTTCGAGTTCTTCTTTGGCCGAGTCCAAGCCCGGCACCATGATCAACACAGGCGGCTTGACCGCGCCCTCTGGCAAACGCAAGAACCCGGCCAAGTGAGCGTTTTCATACGGAATCTCGACACGCCTTGCAGGTGGGCGCATGTGCGGCAGCGCCAACTGTTTGCAAGCCACGGCTTTCATGTGGGCGGCGCGCATTTCGTCGATGTCGTGCACCGACACGAACTTGGCAAAGTGGTAGTAGACCGCTGCGCGCGACAGGTGCTCGCTGGCGCTGAGTTTGTAGCCATCAGCCAGTGCCTCGTGGCCCAAAGCCTCGTGGACCTCAGCGCGCTTGCACCAGGCGCTGGTCCAGTCTTCCCAGCGCTCAATGCCACGGGTGACTTCTTGAAAGTCGGTCAGCAACACGCCGTTCGACACAAAACGGGGGGCCCAATGTGAAATGGCCGATTCAACGCGGGGATCTTTGCTCATGATGCCTCTGTAAAAAAGTAGGTGAGATGAAAGAAAAAACTCAAATGCCCAAGCCCGCCAACATGGCGCGCGGGTAGCGCTCGCCAGCCCGCGATTCGGGTGTGAAGATGGCTTGCAGTTCGGCGCTGTCCTCAGCGCTCAACGTGAAACCAGCTGCTGCCACGCTTTGCTCCAAGTACTTCACGCGCTGGGTGCCAGTGATGGGCACGATGTCGTCGCCTTGTGCCACCGTCCAGGCCATGGCCAGTTGCGCGGTGGTGAGCCCCAAGCGGTCGGCGATGGTTTGCATGCGCGCCACCAGCTTGAGGTTGTGGGCCAGGTTGTCGCCATGAAAGCGCGGGTGAATACGGCGTCGGTCCTTGGGGTCCAAGTCGTCAAAACTTTGGATGCCACCGGTCAACAAGCCACGCCCCAAGGGCGAGTAGCCGACAAACGCGATGTTGAGTTGGCGGCACAGCGCGATCATCTCCACCTCGGTGTCGCGGTACCACAGCGAGAACTCTGTTTGCAGCGCGGTCATGGGGTGCACGCGGTGCGCGCGTGTCAGGGTGTCCACACCGGCTTCGCAAATGCCTAAGTAACGCACCTTGCCTTGCTCGACCAAGCGCGACATGGCGCCCACGGTGTCTTCAATCGGGGTGTTGGGGTCCACGCGGTGCAGGTAGTAGAGGTCAATGCAGTCGGTGCCCAAGCGCTTCAAGCTGGCTTCGCAGCATGACACCACGTACTCAGGCCGGGCATTGGTGGCCTTACTGCCATCGGGCAAGGTGATGTTGCCAAACTTGCTGGTCACCACCGCATGCTGGCGCTGAGCGCCTAGGGCGGCGCGCAACCATTCTTCGTGTAAGCCATCCCAGTAGGCGTCCGAGCTGTCGAAGAAATTCATGCCCAGCTCAAGCGCCCGATGCACCAGGTGCTTGAACTCGCTCAAGCCGTGCTCGCTGAAGTCTTGAAAGCCCATGCTGTGGCCCCAGCCCATGGCCGAAACCTCAAGGCTGGACGCGCCGAGGCGTTTGCGTTTCATCGCTTGTCTCCGTTGTTGTGGGCGCAGTGTAAGTTCAAACAAACGCATTGAATCATCTAACATCCAACGCAGCCAGCGCCCTCACCACACCCCATCCAGACCATGAATTCTCACGACATTGACCAGCGACTGACCGACTTGGAAATCAAGGCCAGCTTCACAGAAGACCTGGTCGAGCAGCTCAACCAAGTGATCTACCAGCAGCAGCAACAGATCGATGCCTTGCTGCGCGAGGTGTCGCAATTGCGTCAGCAGATACCAGAGGGTGGAGGCGGGCAGTCACGCAATTTGCGCGATGAGTTGCCACCGCATTACTGAATCGGGCCACCAAAGCCTTGGGCACGCGAGAGTGTTGGGGTGATCAGTTTTGTCGTGTGTACTTGAGCTGCGACAGGTCAAAGCCTTGTGTCTTGGCGCTCAGCAGTGCCGCGTCCAACAGTTCGGGTGGCAACACGGGCGTGCGCGACAGCACCCACAGGTAGTTGCGGTTGGGGTTGCCCACCACCGCCCAGCGGTACTCGGGGTCAAGGCCAATCACCCAGTAGTCGGCACGAAACGGCCAAAAGAACGACACCTTGAGTTGGGCATTGCCGGTGCCGTCCACCACCGTGGCTTTGCCCTGGGCTTGGGTGCTGCCGTCTGCGGTGTCGCAGCGGTTGGTCACGGCCACACTGCCATCGGTGTTACGGCCATATTCGGCGGTGGTGTTGCCGGTGCACTTGCGCTGAAAGAACATGGGAAAGCTGGCGATCTCAAACCACTTGCCCAGGTAGCGCATCAAGTCCACTTGGGGCACGCTGGCCACAGGAGTTTGAGCTTGCACGGTCAGGCACAACAAGACGCACGTGAGCGTCATCAAAAATCGTCGACAAGTAGGCATGGTGTTTGTGTAAAGTCAGCGGTATGAAAAACCATCTTACCCACTCTCTTCGCAGCCTCGCTCTGGCCTTGTCGCTCGGTGCTTTGGCCTGTGCCACCTCTTGGGCGCAAAACGCAAGCTTTCCCACCAAGCCGCTGAAAATTGTGGTGCCCAATGCCGCAGGGGGCGCCGCCGACATCACCGCACGCACGGTGGCGCAAAAGTTGTCTGAGGCTTTGGGCCAGTCGGTCGTGATTGAAAACAAGCCCAGCGCCGGCGGCATCGTGGCGGGCGAGCAAGTGGCGCGTGCTGAGCCTGATGGTCACACCCTGCTGTTGATCTCCAGCGGCACGGCGGTCAGTGCCTCGTTGTTCAAGAGCTTGCCGTTTGACACGGTCAAAGACTTCACGCCAGTCTCTAAGTTGGCCACCTTCGACTTGGTGATTGCAGTGGCCGAAGGCAGCCGCTTCAAAACATTTGCCGAGCTGATGGCCTATGCCAAAGCCAACCCCGGCAAGCTCAACATTGGCACGCCGCAAATTGGCACCACCCAGCAATTGGCCGCGGAGTTGTTTTTGTCCGCTTCGGGTTTGCAAGCGCAGATCGTGCCTTTCAACGGCACGCCACCCGTCATCACCGCCCTGCGTGGCGGCAACTTAGACGCCATGCTCGACATCTTGGGCCCGGTGATGCCACAGATCAAATCGAATGCCTTGCGCCCCTTGGTGTTGCTGGGTGACAAGCGCTCGCCCAACTTGCCCGATGTGCCGGTGGTGCATGAATTCGGTGGCAGCTTCGCCAAGTTCCAAGCCGCGTCTTGGAACGGCTTGGCCGTGCCAGCGCACACGCCACGTGATGTGGTGATGCGCCTGAACCGCGAGATTCAAACCATTCTCCAAATGCCCGATGTCAAAAAGCGTTTGAGCGATGTCAACGTCAACGTGCAAGGTGGCACGCCAGAGCAAGCGGCCGAGTTGTTGGCGTCAGACATTCAGCGCTGGCACGAGGTGATCGTCAAAGCCAAAATTGACAAGCAATGACGCAGCGCATTGCCTTGATCCACGCCACGGCCTTGGCCATGGCGCCCATTCAAAACGCCTTCCAGCGCCTGTGGCCGCAAGCCCACTGCATGAACCTGTTGGACGACAGCCTTTCGCGCGACCTGGCTCAGACCGGCAGCCTCACGCCTGTCATGGTGCAACGCTTTGTCGACCTGGCGCACTATGTGCAGGGCACCGGGTGCAGCGGCGTGCTGTTCACGTGCTCGGCGTTTGGTCCGGCCATTGAGGCGGCCGCCCAAGCCACGGGCTTGCCCACTTTGAAACCCAACGAAGCCATGTTTGAACAAGCCTTGCAAACCCCTGCGGCCAGCGGGCGTTTGTCGGTGGGCTTGGTGGCCACGTTTGAAGCCTCGCTGGCTTCGATGAGCCTTGAGCTGCACGCCATGGCCCAAGCGCGTGGCCAAGAAGTGGATGTGCACACCGTGTTCGTGCCCGAAGCCATGGCCGATTTGGCCGCAGGCCAGGCCGAACTGCACCACCAAAAAATTGCCAAGTCCTTGGCCCAATTGCCGCCTTGTGACGTGGTGATGTTGGCCCAGTTCTCCATGGCCGCCGCCCAACCGCTGGCGCAGCGCCACAGCGCTGCCCCCGTGTTGTCCAGTCCCGATTGCGCCGTCTTGGCGTTGCAACTTGCTATGCACCATGTCTGATCTTCGCGTCTCCGTTGCGCAACTCTCGCGCTACATCACCACCGCCATGCAAGCCCTGGGGCTGCCCGATGCCGATGCCGCCACCGTGGGCCGCCTGATGGCACAAGCCGACCTGCAAGGGTCTGACGGCCATGGCGTGATTCGGCTGCCGCAATACAGCCGCCGCATCTTGGCCGGTGGCGTCAATGTCAAACCCAACATTCAGGTGGTGCAAGAGCGCGCTGCCATGGCCTTGATCGATGGCGACAACGGCATGGGCCATTTGGTGATGCAACAAGCCACCGAACTGGCGATTCAAAAAGCCCGCACCTGCGGCATTGCCTGGGTGGGCAGCCGCTTCAGCAACCACGCGGGCCCCGCCTCGCTGTATGCGCGCATGCCCTTGGCGCACGACATGCTGGGCTTGTACTTTGCGGTGGGCAACGCCAACCACTTGCCCCCTTGGGGTGGCTTGGACATGTTGTTGTCGACCAATCCGATTGCGGTGGCCATTCCCACCGCAGAAGAAGCGCCCATCGTTCTTGACATGGCCACCACGGTGGCGGCTTACGGCAAAGTCAAAGCCAAAGCGCAGCGCGGCGAGATGATGCCCGAGGGCTGGATGATCGACCGCCAAGGCCAACCGCTGCTCGACCCCAAGCGCAGCGAAGAAGGCTTCTTGATGCCCATTGGCGGCTATAAAGGCTACGGCCTGTCTTTGGTGGTGGGCATCTTGGCAGGCACCTTGAATGGCGCGGCCATGGGCCGTGCGGTGATTGACTTCAACCACGACGACCACAGCGTGACCAACACGGGCCAGGCCATTGCCGTGATCGACCCCTCGGCCTTTGGTGATGTGGGCGAGTTCAAAGCCCGTGTGGACCAACTGGTGCGCGAGTTGCGTGGCAGCGACCGCATGCCGGGCGTCGAACGCATTTGGTTGCCTGGTGAACAAAGCGAAGCCAAACGCACCGCCTATGCGCGCGACGGCATTCCGATTGCACCCGCGCTGTTGACCCAACTCAACACCGTGTCTGCGCAACTCAAAGTGCCAGCTTTGCTGGACACAGCCGCTTAAAAAAAGCTACAAAAAAACATCTCAGGAGACAACCATGCAACGACGTGTGTTCCTTCAACAAGGCTTGACCCAAGCCGCTGCAGTCAGTGCCCTGGGGCTGAGTGCAGGGGCCAGTTGGGCGCAAGCGGGTTACCCGAACAAACCCATTCGCATGGTGGTGCCCTTGGCCGCAGGCAGCGCGGTGGACAACGCGGCGCGCATCGTGATGCAAAAAGCCTCGGTCGGTTTGGCCACGGGCATTGCGATTGAAAACCAGGCCGGTGCCTCGGGCGTGATTGGCACCGACCGCGTGGCCAAGTCGGCCCCCGATGGCTACACCCTGGGCGGCTTCAACGACAGCATCATGACCATGTTGCCCAACTTGAACGCCAAGCTGCCTTGGGACATCGTGCGTGACTTTGAGCCTGTCTCTTTGGTCGCCACGGTGGAGTGGGGCTTGGTGGTGCCGGCTGACTCACCTTGGCAGACGGCTGCCGATGTGATCGCGGCAGCGCGCAAAGCCCCGGGCAAGATCAACTACGGCTCGGGCGGCAACGGCAGTCCACAACACATGGCCATGGCCTTGTTTGCTTCGCAAGCCAATTTGCAACTCACCCATGTGCCCTACAAAGGCGCCACGCAAGCGGCCGTCGGTTTGGCCGGCCACGAGGTCGATGCGCAATTTCAAGGCATTGCCACCGTCAATGCTTTGGTCAAGGCGGGCAAGCTGCGTTTGTTGGCGGTCAGCACGCCCAAACGATTGGCGCAATTTCCAGATGTACCCACTGTGGCCGAGTCAGGCTTGCCGGGCTTTGAATTCAATTCGTGGTTCGCCATCATGGCCCCTGCTGGCACGCCCAAAGCCATTGTGCAAAGGGTGCAGGCGGAGGTGGTCAAAGCCTTGGGCGACGCCAGTGTGCGCGAGCAACTCATGGCGCAAGGTTTGACGCCACGTGGCAGCAGCCCCGAAGAACTGGCCACCGCGTTGCGCGCACAGCTGGCACGCTACGAGGCCTTGATTCGGCAGGCGGGCATCACGGCAGAGTGAGCTCAGCGTGCGCTGATCACTTTCCAAATTTCTTCGGCAGCATGACTCATGTCAGATTTTTGTCGGTAAAGACGAATCTCGACAGGAACATGCCACGCGTTTGAGCCCGCGAGCGTCAACGTTTCGTTTTTCAACTCATCGGCAATCAAAGACTCGGGCAACCAGGCCATGCCTCGCCCTTCCAGGGCCATTGCTTTTAAAAGAAATGCATTGTGGGCTGTGAACACCACAGAAATGGTGTTTCCTGACTTCAACTGAGCGCTCTCAGAATACAAATGGCGTTGAGTGTTTTGGAGAATGCGACCTAGGCCAGATGCGTCGCTGTATTCGAGAACAGGCAACACTGCGCAAGCTTCAAACGAATACAGGGGCGTCCCGTTAGGAGCCAAGGCCGTGACGGGCAGTAATTGATCGCTTCCTAATTTGACAACGGGGTATTCGCCATCGTCCAGTTTGGTGCGTAGATCGGAATGACCGTAGCACAGCAAGAACTGAACTTTTCGTTGGCTCATCAAGTCTTCGCAGGCTTGAAAACTGTCTGACATGGTCTGCACTGGGCCCAGTCTCAAATTGGTTTCAAGCGAGGCAAGCCAGCGAGGAAAAAAAGTCAGTGATAGTGCATGTGTGCTGGCGAATCTGAGACTTGCCGAGGCTTGGTCATGCGCTGCCTTGGCTTTGATTCTGGCGGCCTCCAGGTTGGCAACGATGCTTTCAATCAAAGGCTTGAATTTTTTGCCGGCAGCCGTTAATTCCACAGGATGCGCTGTGCGATCAATGAGGTCGATACCGGCCCATTCTTCCAACGATTTGATATGACGGCTAAACGCGGGTTGAGCGATGGAGCGCACTTCTGCTGCGCGTGAGAAGTTGCCTGTCTCTGACAGAGTGATGAAGTCCTCTAGCCAGTCAAGATCTAAGGGTTTATTGCCTGGGCCCATCGGGAGATTGAATAGTTGTATGCGATTTTAGTATTGGACGTTTTTGGGGCTCGCGCAGAACATATCGGTCATCTCAACCGTTCATTTCATGAGGACCGACATGGCGAATATCAAAAACTACCGAGGCATCATTCCTGCCATCTCTTGCCCCTTCACCTCGGATCACCGAATCGATGAAGTGGCATTGCGACAACTGGCCTCCTGGCTTGCCGGCCATGAGGGGGTAGTGGCGGTGATGACCAACGGACATACCGGCGAGGTGTTTTCGTTGACGCCACAAGAACGTGCAGAAGTCACGCGCATCGTGGCCGATGAGCTCAAGGGAAAGATGCCTGTGATCTCCTCTATTGTGTGCGAGGGTTTGTCCGATGCTGCGGCGCATGCCATAGCCGCCAAAGCGGCCGGTGCCGTGGCTTTGGATGTTATGCCGCCGCACCACTGGTTGCGGTTTGGCTGTACCCATAGCCACGCCTTGCAATACTTTGAGGCGATTCACCAAGCGGTACCCGATTTGGATTTGGTCTGCCATGTCTACCCATCATGGACGCGTGCGGCTTATT
Source organism: uncultured Burkholderiales bacterium (assembly GCA_903892175.1). Taxonomy (GTDB): domain Bacteria; phylum Pseudomonadota; class Gammaproteobacteria; order Burkholderiales; family Burkholderiaceae_C; genus Limnohabitans. The sequence continues at coordinate 16,072 of CAITHK010000107.1, forward strand.
CATCCCAATTGTTGGCCGATTTAGCAAAGCTTCCCTACCTGCATGCTTTCAAGGTGGGCCAGCGTGACATGAACAAATACGCACGCGACATACAGGCCATCCGCGAGGCCGATGCCAGCAAGGCGATTTTGACTTGTCACGATGAATACCTGCTGGCCTCTATGGTTCAAGGCGTGGATGGTGCGCTGGTGGGGTTTGCGACCTTCATTCCGCAACTGATCATTGACTTGTGGAACGCCGTCAAAGCAGGCGATTTGCACCAAGCCATGCGCATTCAATCCATCATCACGCCCCTGAAGGATGCGGTCTATGGCGGCGGTGAGCCCACGGGCGAGGCCCATGCCCGCATGAAGGCTGGCATGTACTTGGCCGGTGTGATTGACAACCACACGGTTCGCCCTCCAACGGAGGCCCCCAATGACCAAGAGATGGCCGCTTTGAGAGCCGCCGTCGCGCAGGCTGGCTTGCTCAAGCGTTAACTCGCACCACGGGAGAGACCCATGAGAAAAGATTTTTTATTCAGACTCTTGCTGTCTGCAGTTACTGCATTGGCAGTGCCTGCGGCATGTGCGCAAAGCTATCCCAACAAGCCTGTTCGCGTGATCATTCCTTTTCCGCCCGGGGGAACTTTGGATGCGGTGGGGCGCATGTTGGCGCAAAAGCTCAGCGATCAAATGGGGCAGCAGTTTGTGATTGAGAACAAGCCGGGTGGCAACGGCATCATTGGTGCAGATGTTGTCGCCAAAGCACCAGCCGATGGCTACACCCTGTTGTTCAACGCGTCAACGTTCACCTCTGCGCCGATGACGATGAAGCAAGTGCCCTATGCGGTTGAAAAAGATTTCGCACCCGTGGCCTTGGTGGCTAAAGCCCCTTTGTCGGTGGCTATCAATAAAAATCTTCCGGTGACTGACATCAAGTCGCTCATCGCCTATGCCAAAGCAGAGCAGGGCAACGCAACTTTTGCAACCGGCTCGATTGGATCGGCAGGGCATTTGGCCACTCAGTTGCTCAAACGTTCGGGCAACATGAAATACACCGTGGTGCCCTACAAAGGCACTGCGCCCGCATTTCAAGACTTGATTGGAGGACAGATTGCCGGCTTCATCGATCCAATTCTGGGGTCGTTGCAATACCACAAGAACGGCATGCTGCGCGTGATCGCCGTGACCTCCAGCACGCGAACGCCTAATTTGCCCGATGTGCCAACTGTTTCGGAAACCCTTCCCGGGTATGAGTTCTACAGTTGGTATGGCTTGTGGGCGCCCGCAAAATTACCAGACGATTTGAAGCAAAAACTCAATGCCGAAGTCAACAAAGCCTTGGCCACCGACATGAATGAAAAGTTGACCCAACAGGGGCTGATCTTGTCACCTGGAACAGTGGCTGACTTTGTGAAATTCCAACGCGACGACATGGCCAAGTCGCAAAAAATCATCACAGAAGGGAATATCCGTGTCGAATGATGCGTTAGGTTGCGTCGTGCTTTCAGGTGCCAGCTCAGGCATTGGGCGGGCGATTGCTCAGCATTTGTTATCGACGGGTTGGAACGTTCTGGGTTTGGACATTGCAGCTCCTGCGATCGAACATTCGGCGTACCGCCATGAAACCCTCGACCTCACAGACCGTGCAGCTGTTGAGACCTTGCTGCAATCTGTGGATGCGCAAGCCTTTGTGCACGCAGCAGGAATTTTGCGGGTTGGCAAGCTCGGCCAGTTGGACATTCAGGGCGGCGAACAAATGTGGCAATTGCATGTGCAAGCAGCAGCCGTGATGGGCAACGCCTTGCTCCCCCGCATGATCCACAACAAACGAGGTCGGCTGGTGTTCATCGGCAGCCGAGTCTCGCAAGGCTTTCCTGGTCGTGGCCAATATGCGGCCACCAAATCAGCGCTGGTGGCTATGGCCAAAAGTTGGGCTGCAGAGGTTGCATCCATGGGAGTCACGGTCAATGTGGTTTCTCCTGCGGCGACCGAAACTAGCATGCTCAACGACCCGCAGCGCGCAGGCAGCCAGCCTCGATTGCCACCTATTGGACGTCTCATACAGCCGCAAGAGGTTGCCGACTTGGTGGCTTACCTGCTGTCTCCATCCGCTTCAGCGATCACGGGACAGGAAATCACAATTTGCGGCGGTTCCTCGCTGCACCACTGAATTGAAATGCATTATGAAAATCGTCAATATCCTTGAATCCACTCGTTTCATCAAGTCAGATATTCGCAACGCCTACATCGACTTTTCGAAAATGACACTCAGCCTGGTGGCGGTGGTCACCGACGTTATCCGTGACGGCAAACCTGTGGTGGGTTATGGCTTCAACTCCAACGGTCGGTATGGACAAGGTGGCTTGATTCGAGAGCGCTTCATTCCGCGTATTTTGGAAGCCGAATCGGACACGTTGTTGAACGACCAGGGCACCAACCTAGACCCGCACAAAGTATGGGCACGCATGATGACCAACGAAAAACCCGGCGGGCATGGCGAGCGTTCGGTGGCCGTTGGCACCATCGACATGGCGGTGTGGGACGCGGTGGCGAAAATTGCTGAAAAACCACTCTATCAACTGCTAGCCGATGACTATGGGGACGGTCGCGCCAACACCAAAGTGTTTGTGTATGCAGCCGGTGGCTATTACTACCCTGGCAAAGGGCTGGATCAGCTCAAGAAAGAGATGACAAGTTATCTTGAGCGTGGGTATTCGGTGGTGAAGATGAAGATCGGGGGGGCCTCATTGGCCGAGGATTGTGAGCGCATCGAGTCTGTGTTGAAGATACTCGGTCCCGGTCAGCAATTGGCCGTCGATGCCAATGGTCGTTTTGATCTGCATACCGCGGTTGAATATGGCAGGGCCATGTCGCAATACCCTTTGTTCTGGTACGAGGAGGCTGGAGACCCCTTGGACTATGCGCTGCAAGCCGAGCTGGGCAAGGTGTACCCAGGTTCCATGGCTACCGGGGAGAACCTTTTCTCGATGCAAGATGCCCGCAACCTGATTCGGCATGGCGGTATGCGCCCAGACCGCGATTGGCTGCAATTCGATTGTGCGTTGAGCTATGGCCTGGTGGAGTATTTGCGTACGCTTGCTATGCTCAAAGAGCATGGCTGGTCACCCAAGCGTTGCATTCCTCACGGCGGGCACCAGATGTCATTGGCCATTGCTGCTGGTTTGGGGCTGGGCGGCAACGAAAGCTATCCTGATTTATTCCAGCCTTATGGCGGTTTCCCAGATGGTGTGAAGGTCAATCAGGGCTATGTCGATCTGCCCGCATTACCTGGCATTGGATTCGAAGGCAAGTCAGACCTGATCCAGGCCATGCGTGAACTGGCCTAGTTCTTATCGCACGGTGCTCAGGCCTTGGGTCGGTACATCTTGAACAGGTTTTCTGGACCCACGCTGAAGTAGTCGGCCGGTCCACCACCGCGCAGCACGTGTTCGGCACTGGCGGTGTCGTAGATGCCGTCTTTGAGCAGGCGCTCTTCAATGTGCACCCCCACCACCTCGCCCAGCACCAACCAGGTGGGCACTTTTTCGCCATTGATGCCTTCGAGCTGCAAGATTTGCGTGCATCGGCATTCAAACGACACCGGGCTCTGGGCCACACGCGGGACTTTCACCACGCGTGAAGCCACCGGTGTCAAGTGGGCCAATTCAAACTCGTCCACCTCGGGCGGCACGGGTGCGCAGGTTTGGTTCATCTGATCGGCCAGCGGACGGGTCACCAGGTTCCACACAAACTCTCCGGTCTCTTGCACATTGCGCAGCGAGTCCTTGGCGCCAATGCTCGAAAAGCCCACCAGCGGCGGAATGTAGTTGAAAGCATTGAAAAAGCTGTAAGGCGCGAGGTTCAACACGCCCTGGGCGCTCTGGGTCGACACCCAGCCAATCGGTCGTGGACCGACGATGGCATTGAAGGGGTCGTGGGGCAGGCCGTGGCCTAAGCGGGGTTCATAGAAATGGGTCATCACGTCGATCTTTGACTTGCAATATCTTCATTGTGCCCGGCCGTCATGCAGGCGTTTGTCGCCGAAAATACAGGCTTCTTTGTTGACTGGACATGCCATGGCGTTTTCATTGGAGAAATTCGAATCGCTTGCCTACAGCCGCGACCGCGAATTGGGCATGCGGGAGCTGCTGGCTTTGCTGCAAGACCTTGACGCCAACTATGGCAACGTGAGCGACCAGTTCAAAGCGCAACCCTTGCAGTCTGTGTCTGAGCAAGACCTCAACCAACACATCTGGACGCGCGCTGCAGCCGCAGCCTCGTGCTTGTTGGCCGATTCGCAACTGTTTTTCGCACCCGAGTGGCGGCAAAACGTGTTGGCCCATCACCGTTGGTTGTCTACTTTGTTTGCGGCTACGCCTTTTCGCAATGCAGACCATGTGATGCGCGCACTCAATCTGCGCGAAGGCGACCAAAAGTCAGACCTTCACCAGCTGCAAATTGGCCAAGCCGACTTGCTGAAGTTTTGTCTGCTGTACTCGCCCGAGTCCGAGGTGCCGCTGGACCTCGATGCCTTGTGGCAAGCCGACAAAGTCATGGCCGCCGGTCTGTGCTTGGTGCTGTTGTCGCCCAGATTTTTGGGTTCACCCGCCGCGCACAGCAAGCGCGAGCAAATCTTGCCTTGGCTGAGCCAGCGCTTGGAGCAGATTGACGACATCGAACAACTGCCCTTGGGCGTGATGCATGACTTGTACATGCATTGCAGCTATGCAGACCGTGCCGACAAGCACGACATCAAAAAATCCATCAACAGCCTGATCAAGCGCAAACTCATCGTCAACGGGTTTCACGACTGGGTGGCAGATGAGTTCAAGTCGCTCAAGGCCACCCCTCAAAAACCAGTGTTGCTGGTGGTGTTGGAATGGTTCACCAGCGGACATTCGATTTACCGAACCCACTCGCTCACCATGGAGGCTGCACGCGAGCACTTTCATGTGGTGGCCATGGCTTACGACAACTGTACCGATGAGACCACCCGCAAAGTGTTTGACGAAGTGGTGGTCATTCAGCGCCAACACAGCTTGCTGGACCAACTCAAGCACATCCAAAAAGAAGCCCAACAGCGCAACGCCAGCATTTGCTACATGCCCAGTGTCGGCATGTTTCCGCTGACCATGTGGTTGGCTAACTTGCGTGTGGCGCCCTTACAAATGATGGCGCTTGGCCATCCTGCGACCACCCATTCACAGTCGATTGACTATGTGGTGGTGGAAGAAGACTACGTGGGCAGCGATGCCTGCTTCAGCGAAAAGCTCCTCAAGTTGCCCAGCGACGGCATGCCCTACAGGCCATCTGCCGCAGCCGGGGGATTGAAGGTGATCGTCAAGCCTCGCCTCAAACCCGATGTGGTGCTGATCGCCATGTGCGCCACCACCATGAAACTCAACCCCAGGTTCTTGCAAACCTGCGCCCGCATCGTGCAAGAGAGTGCGGTGCCCGTGCACTTTCAGTTTTTGATTGGTCAAGCGCAAGGCTTGACGTACCCCAATGTGCAACGTGTGGTGGCGCAGTTCTTAGGCCACCACGCCACGGTCTACCCACACCAGCACTACACCGCCTACATGGACGTGATTGCGGGCTGCGACATGTTCATCAACCCCTTTCCCTTTGGCAACACCAACGGCATCATCGACACCATCAGCGCGGGCTTGGTGGGCGTTTGCAAAACAGGCCCCGAAGTGCACGAGCACATCGACGAAGGCTTGTTTCGCCGACTGGGCTTGCCCGATTGGTTGATCGCCCAGTCCGAAGACGACTATGTTCGAGCCGCTGTGCGATTGGCCAACAACCACGAAGAGCGCTTCGCATTGAGGCAGAAATACACCGGTGCTGACAAAGTGACCGTATTGTTTAAAGGCCGGGCCAGCATCATGGGCGAGAAGTTTTTGCAATGTCTCGATTCCTTGTAAACCTGCTGCAACCGCTGCGAACGACCCATGTGGTCGATGTGGGGGCCAACCCCATCGATGGGGACCCGCCTTACAAACCGATGTTGTCGCAAGGTCTGTGCGAGGTCACGGGGTTTGAGCCGCAAGCACAGGCCTTGGCCGAGTTGAATCTGCGCAAAGGCCCTCACGAGACCTACCTGCCTTACGCCTTGGGCCGTGGCGGTGCTGCCGAGCTCCATATCTGTCACTACTCGGGGTGGACCAGTTTGCTCAAACCCCGTGCCGCTGCACTGGAGGTGTTTCCGCAGTTTCAACGCAATGCCACGGTGGAGTCGGTGGTTGCGTTGCAAACCCAGCGATTGGATGACGTGGCTGAACTGCCAGCGTTCGACATGCTCAAAATCGATGTGCAAGGCGCCGAGTTGGAGGTGTTTGAAAGCGGGCGTGAACGCTTGAAACACGCCGTGGTGATTCAAACCGAAATTTCTTTCATTGCGCTTTACGAGCAGCAACCTAATTTTGGCGCCATTGACCAAGTATTGCGCGGCATGGGCTTTGTGCCGCACTGCTTTGCACACATCAAACATTGGCCAATTGCGCCTTTGACGGCGTCGCACATCACCGCTGCTGGCCCGCAATTGAATCAATTGCTAGAGGCCGACATGGTGTACGTCAAAGACTTTGTGCAACCCGTGGCCATGGACAACGAGCAACTCAAGCACCTGTGCTTGTTGATGCACCATTGCTATCGCAGTTTTGATTTGAGTGCTCGGTGCATCGACCTCTTGCAGCAACGGGGGGCGTTGCCTTCAGACGCATTGCAGCGTTATGTCGATCACCTCAATGCAGGGGCTTGACTCAGCGCAAATCCATCACCACACCTTCAAGCTGGGACAAGCTGACAACCTCTGCCGTCCCCAGTGAGGTGATGGCTGCAGCCAACACAGTTTGCATTTCTGAACGCGCCAAGCTCTTGGCGCCTTCGTTGGTGGCCACAATGACCATGCGCTTGCCGATCATGGCGCCTTGGTAAGGCACCATCTCGCCGCGCTCATTGCTCACCATGAAGGTTTTGAAATTGCCGGTGAATCGCACCAGGTTGGTTGAGACCTGTGCCTCAACGGCAGGTGCTGTGGTGAGTTGAACCCGTATGTCGTTGGTTTGCTGTTCAAACGCCATACCCAACGAGGTCATGCGCGCATCGCCCAAGACTGACACCGGCACCACGCCAGACGTGGCTGCAGGTGTCGCTTGAACCAAGGGGCTGTTAGGGGCCGCCACATTTCCGAGGGAAGCAGCAGGGCCCACCAGGGCTGGTGCGGGTGTCGCCATGGCCAAAGTGACTGGAGGGCTCTGGGCAGGTGCTGTGACCGCGGCACTCCCCGCCGGATTCAGATTCGAGGGTGTCACGCCCAAAGGTTCTGCGGATTGGGTGACAAGCGCCAAAGCCTTTTGACTGCTCATCGCATCGTTCAAGAGCGCACTCAACATGGCTTTCTGTGGGGGCGACAAGGATTGCTGCTGATCGGCACTGAAGTTGTTGATTTGCTCGGGTGTCAGCGCTTGCAGCTGGGCCGGATTCAGCGTGGCGACTTCTGTCGGGTTGATCGACTGAATTTGCTCAACGCTCAATGCGCGCACTTCGACGGGCGTCAGGTTGGCAATTGAAATTTTGGGCAGTGGGGGAACTTCCACAACGATAGGCACCTCGATCGCCATGTCGGGTTTTTGGGCAACAACAGGAGTTGGTGTTGACGGCGGCACAGGCACAGGTGCAGCTAAAGGTGCGGGAGCAGGAGCAGGAGCAGGAGCAGGAGCAGGAGCAGGAGCAGGAGCAGGTGCAGGTGCAGGTGCAGGTGCAGGTGCAGGTGCAGGTGCAGGTGCAGGTGCAGGTGCAGGTGCAGGTGCAGGCACAGGCACAGGCACAGGCACAGGCACAGGCACAGGC
>CAITHK010000108.1 GCA_903892175.1 uncultured Burkholderiales bacterium
ACATGGGCGTGAGCGAAGCCGTGGCTGATAAAAAAGTCATGGAACACGCTGTCAGCGACTTGACAAAAATCGCAGGTCAAAAACCTGTGGTGACCAAGGCTAAGAAAGCTATCGCTGGTTTCAAAATCCGCGAAGGCCAAGCCATTGGCTGCATGGTCACCCTGCGTGGCGTGCAAATGTATGAATTCCTGGACCGTTTCGTTACCGTGGCTTTGCCCCGTGTGCGTGACTTCCGTGGTATTTCGGGTCGTGCTTTCGACGGTCGCGGTAACTACAACATCGGCGTCAAAGAACAGATCATTTTCCCTGAGATTGAGTACGACAAAGTCGACGCACTGCGCGGCCTCAACATCAGCATCACCACAACGGCTAAGACAGATGATGAGTGCAAAGCACTCCTCGCTGGCTTCCGTTTCCCGTTCAAGAACTGAGGTGGCACGTGGCTAAAGTAGCTTTGATCGAGCGCGAGCTCAAACGTGAAAAACTGGCAGCCAAGTACGCAGCAAAATATGCTGAGTACAAAGGCATTGCCAAAGACGCCAAACGCAGCGATGAAGAACGTGCAGCAGCCCGCATGGCTCTGCAAAAACTTCCCCGCAACGCAAACCCCACCCGTCAACGTAACCGTTGCGAACTGACCGGTCGCCCCCGTGGCACATTCCGTCAATTCGGATTGGGTCGCGCCAAGATCCGTGAATTAGCCTTCCAAGGCAACATTCCCGGCGTCACCAGGGCAAGCTGGTAATAAGGCAGAGGAATTCAACATGAGCATGAGTGATCCAATCGCCGACTTGCTGACTCGTATCCGCAATGCGCAAATGGTGGCTAAACCCACTGTGATGGTGCCTTCTTCCAAAGTGAAGATCGCCATTGCGCAGGTGCTGAAAGACGAAGGCTATATCGACGGTTTCCAAATCAAAACCGAAGCTGGCAAATCAGAACTTGAGATCTCTCTCAAGTACTACGCTGGCCGTCCCGTGATCGAGCGCATTGAGCGTGTGAGCCGTCCTGGCTTGCGCGTCTACAAAGGCTGCGAAGACATTCCTCAAGTCATGAACGGCTTGGGCGTTGCCATTGTGACAACTCCCAAAGGCGTGATGACAGACCGCAAAGCGCGCGCAGCCGGTGTCGGCGGCGAAGTGCTCTGCTACGTCGCATAACCGCAGGCAAAGGAAAGACTCAAATGTCCCGAGTAGGTAAATCGCCTGTGACCGTCCCCCAAGGTGTGGACGTGTCTATCAACAGTACACAGATCAGTGTGAAAGGCGCTGGCGGCACTTTGTCCGTCGCTGCTAACGCGTTGGTCAACGTGGTTAATGACGCGGGTAAAGTGACATTCACTCCCGCAGATGATTCACGCGAAGCAAACGCCATGAGCGGCACCTTGCGCCAGTTGGTTAACAACATGGTTATCGGTGTCACCAAAGGCTTTGAGAAGAAGTTGATTTTGGTTGGCGTGGGCTACAAAGCCGCAGCGTCAGGTGCCAAATTGAACTTGGCGGTGGGTTTTTCTCACCCCGTGAACAAAGACATGCCTGCTGGCATCAAAGTTGAAGCACCCGCTCCAACGGAAATCATCATCAAAGGTGCTGACCGTCAACGCGTGGGTCAAGTAGCCGCTGAGATTCGTGCAATTCGTCCCCCAGAGCCTTACAAAGGCAAGGGCATCCGTTATTCGGATGAGAAGATCACGATCAAAGAGACTAAGAAGAAATAAGGAGCTGCACCATGTTGACCAAAAAAGAGCAGCGTCTTCGTCGTTCACGTCAAACCCGTATTCGCATTGCGAATCAAGGCGTGGCGCGCTTGACTGTCAATCGTACCAATCTGCACATTTACGCCACCGTGATTTCGGGTTGCGGAACCAAAGTGCTGGCCACTGCTTCGACTGCCGAAGCCGACGTGCGCAAATCTTTGGGCACCACAGGCAAAGGCGGCAACGTCAATGCAGCGCAAGTCATTGGCAAGCTGATTGCTGAAAAAGCAAAAGCCGCTGGCATTGAAAAAGTGGCATTTGACCGCGCAGGTTTCGCCTACCACGGCCGTGTGAAAGCACTGGCTGATGCGGCTCGCGAAGCTGGCTTGCAGTTCTAACCGAATTGGATATTTAAAATGGCTAAATTACAAGCTAATACCAAGACTGACGGCCCAGAAGACGGTCTGAAAGAGAAGATGATCGCGGTGAACCGCGTCACCAAAGTCGTCAAGGGCGGTCGTATTCTCGGTTTCGCAGCACTCACTGTGGTCGGTGACGACGACGGTCGCGTGGGCATGGGCAAAGGCAAATCGAAAGAAGTGCCAGCTGCTGTGCAAAAAGCGATGGAAGAAGCGCGTCGCAACATGATCAAAGTGTCGTTGAAAAACGGCACCATCCATCACAAAGTCCACGGCAGCCACGGCGCCGCCAATGTGATGATGATCCCAGCCCCTAAAGGTACTGGCATCATCGCGGGCGGCCCCATGCGCGCCGTCTTCGAAGTGATGGGCATCACCGATATCGTGGCAAAAAGCCACGGTACATCCAATCCTTACAACATGGTTCGCGCCACGTTGGACGCTCTCAAGAACTGCACAACAGCTTCTGAAGTGGCGGCCAAACGCGGCAAGAACATCGAAGACATCTTCGCTTGATCACGGAGTATTCGATGAGCACTACTACTCAAACCGTCAAAATCCAATTGGTGCGTAGCCCAATTGGCACCAAAGAATCGCACCGCGCTACTGTGCGCGGCTTGGGTCTGCGCAAGCTCAATTCTGTGAGCGAATTGCAAGACACTCCTGCCGTGCGTGGCATGATCGACAAGATCAGCTACCTGGTCAAAGTGCTGTAAAGGTTGAAGATGAAACTCAATACCATCACACATGCACCAGGTTCCAAGCACGCCAAGCGTCGCGTGGGCCGTGGTATAGGTTCGGGCCTCGGTAAAACCGCAGGTCGCGGCCACAAAGGTCAAAAATCACGCTCAGGCGGCTACCACAAAGTGGGTTTTGAAGGCGGTCAAATGCCTTTGCAACGTCGCTTGCCCAAGCGCGGTTTCAAATCACAAACACTGAAGTACAACGCTGAAGTGACATTGACAGCTTTGGACCAACTCGGCGCTGCCGAAGTGAACATCCTCACTTTGAAAACTGCTGGCTTGGTGGGCAACATTGCTCGCGTGGTCAAAGTGGTCAAAACGGGTGAACTCACCAAAGCCGTCAAGCTCAATGGCATTGGCGCAACTGCTGGCGCGAAAGCTGCCATTGAAGCAGCTGGTGGTTCAGTCGAATAAACGTCAGTTATTTAGGAACGCGCTCCGTGGCAACCAAACCCTCAACATCAGGCAACAGCGATAAGTTCGGCGACTTGCGTCGTCGACTCGTGTTTTTGTTGCTCGCTTTGGTGGTCTACCGCGTGGGTGCGCACATTCCTGTGCCAGGCATTGACCCCAATCAACTGCAACAGTTGTTCAAAGGTCAGCAAGGCGGCATCTTGAACTTGTTCAATATGTTCTCGGGTGGTGCGTTGTCGCGTTTTACTGTGTTTGCGTTGGGCATCATGCCGTACATCTCGGCTTCGATCATCATGCAATTGATGACCTATGTGTTGCCCGCGCTGGAACAGTTGAAAAAAGAAGGTGAATCGGGTCGTCGCAAGATCACCCAATACACCCGCTACGGCACATTGGGCTTGGCCTTGTTTCAGTCCTTAGGCATTGCCTTGGCGCTGGAAGCTTCGGCAGGTTTGGTCAACACACCCGGTTTTGCGTTTCGCATGACCGCCATGATCAGCTTGACTGCAGGCACCATGTTCTTGATGTGGCTGGGCGAACAAATCACGGAACGTGGTTTGGGTAACGGAATTTCTATCCTGATTTTTTCAGGAATTGCAGCAGGCTTGCCTAATTCGTTGGGTGGTTTGTTGGAGTTGGTTCGTACTGGAGCGATGAGTATTTTTGTTGCTTTGGTGGTGGTGGTGGTGATTGGCTTGGTGACTTACTTTGTGGTGTTCGTGGAACGCGGGCAACGTAAAATCTTGGTCAACTATGCGCGTCGTCAAGTCGGTAACAAAGTGTATGGTGGGCAATCGTCGCACCTGCCTTTGAAGATCAACATGGCGGGCGTGATTCCTCCCATCTTCGCTTCGTCGATTATTTTGTTGCC
>CAITHK010000109.1 GCA_903892175.1 uncultured Burkholderiales bacterium
AGCAAATAGCCCAAGCCTGAAGGAGCTTGCGTGCGTTGCGACACGACAGCCCATTGGCCGTTTGGCCCACGGGCCAAGTCGAAGGCTGCAATGTGCAAGTGCGTGCCACCAACCGGTGCCACTCCATGCATGGCACGCAAATAGCCTGGATGGCCTTGCACCAGAGCGGGCGGAAGCATGGCTTCGCGGATCAATTGCTGGGGACCATACACGTCGGCCATCACGCGTTCTAGCAAACGTGCACGCTGCTGGACACCTCGGTCGATCTGTTGCCAGCTTTGCGGCGTCAAGATCAGTGGAAACAGATCAACAGCCCAGGGTCTTTGCGGTCCGCCTTGGCTGGCGTAGACGTTGTAAGTGATGCCGTTGTCGCGAACCTGGCGTGCCAGGGTTTGGGTTCTGCGATCAAGATCGTCAAGGCCCGTTGGCCCTAACTGCTCAAAAAAAGTACGCCAAGTCGGTGCCAACTCGGTGATGTTGTTGACCAGAGTGGGGCGAGCAGGGGTGGTTTCGGCGCTTCCTTGACTGAAGGTGGGGAAGGGGCTAAGAGGCCGTGTTTGGCTTTGAAAATGTGTTGACGCCGAGGATCCTTGGGTTTGCGACTGTGTTTGAGACGCCATCGTGGAGGGCAGCGAGCTGACCGGAGCACATCGTCCCCGCAGCTCATCAAAATGCCCATGGTCTGCCGGGTGCGCCAAGGCGCTCACTGCATCAGCCAAAGCTGGGGTGGTCGAGGGCTCGGCGGTTTGGGTTTTGGGTGTGTCCACGGTGGGCGCATTGTCTCATCGGGGCGAGTTCAACGGCGCAGGTCCAGCGTGAATGGGAACTCCTTGCTGGCCGGCACCCCCACGGTGGCAGGTCCAATGTCAAGCGTACCGGGGGTGTGGCCCAGTGGGAAAAAGCGCGAGAGACGCCGGCTTTCTGCCTCATACGCATTGACTGGGAAGCTGTCGTAGTTACGCCCGCCAGGATGGGCTACGTGGTATTGGCAGCCGCCGATGGAGCGTTTCATCCAGGTGTCCACAATGTCAAATGTCAAAGGCACATGAACGCCAATGGTCGGGTGCAAGGCCGAGGAGGGGGCCCACGCTCTGTACCTGACACCCGCCACGAATTCGCCCACGGTGCCTGTGGGTTGCAAGGGCAGAGCCCGTCCATTGACGGTCACTGCATGTCGGCTGGGGTTCAAGCCTGTGACATGCACTTCGATGCGTTCAAGGGATGAGTCCACATAACGCACTGTGCCGCCGCTGGAGCCCTCTTCACCCATGACATGCCAAGGTTCTAAGGCGTTGCGCAGCGTCAAGGATGTGCCCAAGGTGTTGAGCTCGCCCACACGGGGGAAACGGAATTCGAAGTGCGGCGCAAACCACGCGGGGTCGAAATGAAAGCCGGTGTCGCCCAATTCGGTGAGCACGTCATCAAAGTCGGTTTTGACAAAGTATGGCAACAAGAACCGGTCATGCAACTCGGTTCCCCATCGGGTGGCCGGCGCTTCGTAGGGTTGCTCCCAGAAGCGCGCAACCAACGCGCGAAGCAGCAGTTGCTGCACCACGCTCATGCGGGCATGGGGTGGCATTTCAAAGGCACGCAACTCCAGCAAGCCCAAGCGTCCGGTAGACGAGTCAGGTGAGTAGAGCTTGTCGATGCAAAACTCTGAGCGGTGGGTGTTGCCCGTGACGTCAATCAGCAGGTTACGCAAGCTGCGGTCGACCAACCACGGTGGCAAATCGACGCCGTATTTGGCGCGGTTGTTGCGGATTTCTGCCAGTGCAATTTCGAGTTCGTAAATTTGGTCATTGCGTGCTTCGTCGACGCGGGGTGCTTGGCTGGTCGGGCCAATGAACATGCCACTGAACAAATAGCTCAGGGATGGGTGGTTGTGCCAGTAAAGGATCAAACTGGCCAGAAGTTCGGGCTTGCGCAAGAACGGGCTGTCAGCGGGTGTGGCGCCTCCCATGACCACGTGGTTGCCACCTCCCGTGCCCGTGTGGCGGCCGTCGGTCATGAACTTTTCGGCGGACAGTCGGGACTCGAAAGAGGCTTGGTACAAGAACTCGGTGTGCTCCACGATTTCTTGCCAGTTGTGGGCGGGGTGGATGTTGACTTCAATCACCCCCGGGTCTGGAGTGACTGCCAAAACTTTGAGCCGTGGATCGCGTGGCGGACCGTAGCCTTCCAACACAATGCGCATGCTCAGTTCTTGAGCAGTAGCCTCAATCGCACTGAGCAGCTCCAAATAGTCTTCGAGACGCGTCAAGGGCGGCATGAAAACATACATCAGGCTTTGCGATGCACTGCCCAACGGGGTGGCCAGTTCAACGTTGGGGCCGTTGGCTCTGGATGGGTCACGCACTTCCACGCAAATGGCAGTGCGTGTGATCCAAGAGGCTGATTCAAATTTCGAGGGCGCTGTGTGTGGGTCTGTCTCGTGTCGGTGCAAGCCCTTTTGATCAGCTGAGCCTTTTGAATGTTCTGTATCCGTTACGTGGGTTGCCACAGCCACTGTGCCGCCTTGGGCAAAGCCGCCCCCATATACGTGGGCGTTGTAATGTGTGAAGCGAGCGTGGTGTGCGTACTGTGCTTTCAAAGCAGCAGCGTGGGGCAGTGGTTGGCGTTCTGCATAGTGGTCTTGGCTGACGGGATAAGGGTAGTCGGCTGCTGTCACCCAGGGCAAAGAGTCCAAGGGCAGGCGATAGCCCATGGGTGAATCGCCGGGTACCAAATACATGCGCTCGTCGCGCAAGAACCAAGAGCCGCTGATCCAACGTGGCCCTGGCGCCTCAGGCTCTTTGGCTTTCAAGGGCAGAACGTAACCCACGACTTGTTTGAGACCTTGCGTGAAAACACGGTGCAAGCGTGCACGCTCCATCTCATCTTCCAGTCGTGAGTCAAACGGATCCACGTTTCCTGGCAAACGCCGCTCACGCCACAGGTAGTACCAAGTGTCCTCAAAGCCGGCAGTGATGTGTTGGCCGTCAAGCCCCAACTTTTTGGCCAGGGTCTGCGTGAATGTTTCAGCATCTTCGCTGGTGTAGTGGCAGGGTACGCGTTCGTCTGCAAACAAGTCTGGGTTGTGCCAGCACGGTTGACCATCTGCACGCCAGTAAATGCCCAATGCCCAGCGAGGCAATTGTTCGCCCGGGTACCACTTGCCTTGGCCAAAATGTAAAAAACCGCCTTCGCCGTATTCGTCACGTAATTTGTGCACCAACTCGGTCGCAAATGCGCGCTTGGTGGGCCCGAGGGCATCGGTATTCCATTCAGGCGCATCGCGGTCGTCGACAGCCACAAAGGTGGGCTCGCCGCCCATGGTCAAACGCACATCACCTTCTGTGAGCCTGCGATCGACCTCGTCGCCCAAGGCCAAGATGTCCATCCACTGGTCTTCGGTGTAAGGTTTTGTGACACGGGGTGATTCCAGGACCCGGGTCACTTTCATTTCATGGCTGAATTCAACTTCTGCTTCATCCACCAATCCTTCAATGGGCGCAGCGCTTGACGGTTGGGGCGTGCAAGCCAAAGGAATGTGGCCCTCACCTGCAAACAGACCAGACGTCGGGTCAAGGCCAACCCATCCCGCGCCGGGCAGATAGACCTCGCACCAAGCATGCAAGTCGGTGAAGTCGACCTCGGTGCCGCTGGGGCCATCGAGAGACTTGACGTCAGGCACGAGCTGGATCAAATACCCAGACACAAAACGAGCGGCCAATCCACATTGCCGAAGTAACTGCACCATCAACCAAGCGCTGTCGCGGCAGGAACCACTGCCCAAGGTGAGGGTTTCCTCTGGCGTTTGTACGCCAGGTTCCATGCGAATCAGGTAGTCGACGTCTTGATGGAGTTTTTGGTTGATTTGAACCAAAAAGTCGATCGTTCGGATGGGCTCGCGTTTGAGGGCTTGCAAATCAATGGACGTGCAATAGGCTTGAAATTTTGGCGTGAGCGCCAGTTTGTCCAAGTAAGGCGCCAACTCCAAGGACGTGGCCTTGTCATAGCTGAAAGGGAATTTTTCTGCGTTCGGCTCGAGGAAAAAGTCAAACGGGTTGTAAACCGCCATTTCGACCACCAAATCCACCGTGACTTTGAATTCGGTTGTTTTTTCGTGAAAAACCAAGCGCGCCTGATAGTTCGCGAAGGGGTCTTGCTGCCAGTTGATGAAGTGCTCGGGTTCGACTGTGAGCGAATAAGAGATGACGTTGCTGCGGCAATGGGGGGCAGGCCGAAGCCGAATGACTTGGGGGCCCAGTTCTACCAGCCTGTCATAGCTGTAGTGGGTAACATGGTGAAGTGCAGCATGGATAGACATGCCTCTATTAAAGCAAAACATGAGCCAATGAATGCGCTCCAATTTGGTGCGCTTAAGTTTTTGTTGCCGCTGACGATAAGAGGGGCATGCAAACTACTCGTTCCCTTGCCGTCGTGACTCTTTGGGTCTTGGTCCTGCTTTCCCCCGGGATCAGCAGAGCCGAGTGGAGTGAGATTTCCAAGGACGAGGATGTAGCTTATTATTTTGATAAAGATGCCGTCATGCCAGTGCATGTTTCTCGGTATACCTGGACGCTGGTGGACTTTCCCAAAGGAGAGAAAACACCTGGCGGGGACAGTTACAAGTCGGTCATGACGCGCTGGCGCATGTATTGTAAAACCGACATGGTGGTGAAGCTTTCGGTGAGTTATTTTGAAAAGCCCATGGGCAAAGGCAAAGAGGTGGCGGCTGAAGATGCACCCGAGTTCCGTTTGCGAGAAGCCCCTATTCGGCCCAACACTTACTTGGCCAGTCTCAAAAAAGAAGTGTGTTCGCCCAAGCCCGCGTCTTGACTTGAATTAGCTGACGCAACATTCAGCCCTAGCATTGGCGAGCCTCCAGCTTGGTTTGCACCCCCCTGAGACTTTGTGAGCACTTCCCTTGCCTGGTGAGTGCAGTTTGGGTAGATTGTCCAATGCTGCGTTCATTGGGCTAGGCTTGTATTCATTGATATTGCCTTTTTGCATAGGGTGGCTGGCTGGCACTGCGTGGCAGTTACAAGCCCCTGAGCTGCTGGCTAGGCCCTGTTATGTTTTTCAATGCTTTGCTGGGCTGGCCTTGACAGTTACGGCTTGCGTGCTGCCCCGAGCCGACCGTCGTTGGACCGTCAGTCGATCTGATTTCTTGCTGAGTTTGGGTACTTTTGCGCTTGCCTATGGCCAAACGGGTTGGCGGGCTTGTCCTTATCCTCAACGAAGCTTCCCAGCAGCTCAGGGCTGGGGATCGCTGGCGCATGGATGTGCGTTTGAAGGCACCTCACGGGAACATCTCATCTCAACTGGGTTTGGCTAGGAGTTATGCCCATGACGTGGAGCTTGGTGTGTGCGGTCATGGTGGCGCTGGATCCGTGGGCTTTGCTGCAGGCTGGGTTTTGGCTCAGTTTTGTGTCGGTGGGTATGTTTTTTGAAATGGCTCAGAGGATTTGCCAAGCTCAAACACTTGGACGGCCCGCGTTTGGCGCAGTGGTTCACTCATTTTGCGAGAGCACTGGTTGATGAATGTTTGTCTGGCGCCATTTAGTTTGTTGCTATTTCATCAAATCTCTCTGGTCGGCATGCTGGCCAATGTGTGGGCTGTTCCATGGGAGAAATTTTGCATGCTCAATCGCCAGACTACACCCGCGCTATGAAGTCCAATGCCATGAGTTGTGTGTTTCGCTTGCAAAGTAGTCGGGGTGTACGTGCTTTGTTGGTGGTGAATATGGAGGCTGATCAAGAGTGGCGCTTGATCGCTGCTGAACACGACTTGCATGCCGATTGGCTGCTGGTTCCCCATCACGGCAGTGCGACCAGATCCACTCCAGGATTCGTGCATGCTGTGCAGCCTCCAGTGGCTGTTGTTCAGGCAGGTTACCGCAACCGCTTTGGCCATCCTAGTCCTAATGTCCTGGCTCGATACTCCCAATATAAGGTTCTTATGGTGCAACCCCACCTTTGTGGTGCATCACTCGGGGCGAACAATGGCCCTCATTTGGTGCGTCGTGGCCGTGACCTGCAACAACACCATTGGCACCATCGTTTGCCCTTGCCCTAAATATGGCATTTAATTTGCTAGTGTGTAACCAGGAGTTCCAAGATGCACAAGTTCGATGAAATGTACGCCCAGCTGTCTTATGAGGCAGATCAGGTGCGGCCTCACTACAAAAACTACTTGGACTGGCTGACGCGTCAAGACCCCCAAGCGATGCGCGGACGTCGAGAGGAAGCCGAAATGATTTTCCGCCGCGTGGGAATCACGTTTGCGGTGTATGGCGACAAAGACGAGGACGGCTCTGGCACAGAACGTTTGATCCCGTTTGATCTGATCCCGCGCGTCATTCCCGCCCACGAGTGGCGTGAGATGCAAAAAGGTCTGGTGCAGCGCGTGACGGCCTTGAATCGCTTCATTCACGATGTCTACCATGAGCAAGAAATCCTCAAGGCAGGGGTCATCCCGACAGAACAAATCATCCACAACGCCCAGTTCCGCCCAGAAATGATGGGGGTAGGTGTGCCTCACAACGTGTACTCCAACATCAGCGGCATCGACATCGTTCGAGCACCTGATGCCCAAGGCAACGGTCAGTACTATGTTTTAGAAGACAACCTCAGGGTTCCCAGCGGCGTGAGCTATATGTTGGAAGACCGCAAGATGATGATGCGGCTTTTTCCTGAATTGTTCAGCCAACATCGCGTCGCACCTGTGGCGCATTACCCCGATCTGTTGTTGGAGACCCTTCGCTCCAGTTGTCCTGCAACCACTGATAACCCGACAGTCGTTGTCTTGACACCGGGCATGTACAACAGCGCCTATTTTGAACATGCCTTTTTAGCGCAGCAAATGGGTGTTGAGTTGGTAGAGGGGCAAGACTTATTTGTGAAAGACAACTTTGTCTACATGCGTACAACGCGCGGCCCCAAGCGCGTGGATGTGATTTATCGACGTGTAGACGATGACTTTTTAGATCCCAAAGTGTTCCGTTCATCCTCTACTTTGGGTTGCGCAGGGTTGATG
>CAITHK010000110.1 GCA_903892175.1 uncultured Burkholderiales bacterium
CAGGCCCCTATGTCGTGGCGCCCACCTCGGCCACAGGCGCCACGTTTGCTGCAACAAACTACGTCGTCCTGTACGTCAACGGCAGCTTGACCGTGTTGCCCGTGATCCCACCTGTGACGCCCCCTGATCAACCGCCGGTCGTGCCCTTGCCGGTTCCTCCAGAAGACACACCGGTTGTGGTGCTCCCTGGGGTCACGGCCACACGCAACAACGAGGCGCCCGTGGCAGGTCAATTGCAGTTGCCTGATGTGCCAGAACAAAACAGTCCGACCCTCGTGCAACAGGTTCAAACGCTCAACCAGACGGCCACGGATCCTGTGTTGTACGTCATGCAACGAGTGGAGGCCCCACCCGTTCTTCCCGTGCCCGACGTGGCTCCGGTCCAGACGGCGCCTGATGCGGTGTTGCCCACACGCGCTCGCCGGCAAGACCGCAACTGAGCGCACATGGCATACCCCCACAGTTCAAAACCGCGGCTGTCTTGGGCATTGTCTGCGTGCATCGCTTTGGCCTACACAGCCTTGTCGCTGGCCAGTGGGTTGAAACCAAATGCAGGCTTAGAGGATGCCAGCGCGTCGGTGCTTGACATACATCACTGGATTGTGGAGACGGGCGACCACCACGCCTTGCCGTTCATCGTGATCGACAAGGTGCAAGCTCAGGTGTATGTGTTCAACGCGCAAGCGCAGTGGGTGGGTTCTGCTCCTGCATTGCTGGGTGCGGCGCTGGGGGATGTTTCTGCGCCAGACATCGGACAACGTGCTTTGCGCAACATTCGGCCCTTTGAGAAAACCACTGCGGCAGGCCGGTTTGTGGCAGCGCTCGGCGAAAACTTGGCCGGTGAACAGGTGCTGTGGATTGACTATGCGTCGGCCCTCTCACTGCATCCCTTGCGCAGTGTCAGCGTCCAAGAGCATCGGCTTGAGCGATTGACCAGTCCCACACCCTTGGACAACCGCATTTCCTTCGGGTGTGTCAACGTCATGCCGGCATTTTTTGACAAAGTTGTCCAACCCGTCTTCACGCACACCACAGGCACGGTGTATGTGTTGCCTGAGACGCGGTCTTGGCCATCGGTGTTCCTGTCGCCCAGTGTCAGGTTTGAACCAGTGCATTGAGCCAGGCCCGAGGGGGCAAGCACAGCAAGGTATGCTCAGCGGCATGGATGAGTTTCAGGTGGCCTGTTGGCGTTAAAGGAGTGAGGATGGAGGAGGTCAAACGTCCCCTGGCATGGCAGGTGGGGGCGGGTGTTGCGAAATGGTTGTTGCTCTCAAGCGGCGTGGCCGTCTTGGCGGGCAGCGCCTCGGCCTTCTTTTTGTGGGCCCTGGACTGGGCCACTGCCACCCGTGAGGCCCACCGCTGGCTGATGGCGGCTCTGCCCTTGGCAGGTTTTGTGGTGGCTTGGTGTTACCTCATGTGGGGCCAGTCGGTGGAAGCAGGCAACAACTTGTTGATTGACGAAATTCACGACCCGAAAAAAACAGTGCCGTTGCGCATGGTGCCCTTGGTGTTGGGCGGCACCTTGGTGTCTCATTTGTTTGGCGCCTCGGTGGGGCGCGAAGGCACGGCCGTGCAAATGGGCGGAGCCTTGGCCGATCAATGGGCACGCGTGTGGCGACTCACGCATGCCGACCGGCGCTTGCTGTTGATGGCGGGCATCAGCGCTGGTTTTGCGTCGGTCTTTGGCACGCCACTGGCCGCAGCGGTGTTCGGTTTGGAAGTGTTGGCCATTGGACGTTTGCGTTACGACGCTTTGCTGCCGTGTGTGGTGGCGGCGGTGGTGGCCGATCAAGTGGGCTTGTGGTGGGGCGTGCACCACACCGTCTATCCCTTGACCTCGGTGCCCGCGATCACGGCCTGGGGCTTGCTGGCCATGGTGTTGGCGGGGGCAGTGTTTGGATGGACCGGCCAAGGTTTTGCGCGCTACACCCATGCGCTTGGGCACTTCATGAAGCAGCGGGTTGCCTATGCGCCGCTGCGCGCCATGCTCGGTGGGGCCGTGGTGGCTGCGGCGGTGTTGCTGGGTGACTTAGACCGCTACATCGGTTTGGGCATTCCTGTCATCGTGCAAGCGTTTGAGCAGCCCTTGGCGCCTTGGGACTGGTGGGGCAAGATGGTGTTGACCATCGCGTCTTTGGGCACGGGTTTCAAAGGTGGCGAAGTCACGCCCTTGTTTTACATCGGTGCCACTTTGGGCAATGCCCTGGCGCCCTTGCTCCATCTGCCGTTTGGTTTGCTGGCCGCTGTGGGCTTTGTGGCTGTCTTTGCCGGGGCGTCCAACACACCGATTGCCTCCACCCTGATGGCGATGGAGTTGTTTGGTGCGGAGGTGGGCGTTTTTGCGGCCATCGCCTGCGTGACCAGTTACCTGTTTTCAGGCCACCCAGGCATTTACCGCGCGCAGCGCATGGAGCACAAGAAGCATTTATGAACTGGACCTCTCTTTCTACCCATGGCTTGCGTTGGATGACGGGGCTGAGTCTTGCCCTCGTGGCTTGGCAAGGCGCAGACGCACAGACCTTCAAAATGCCCTGTCAGGTGGAGGGCGTGATTCCAGCGTTGGACGATCGCAAGATCCCGCCCGAAAAAATCGAGGTGGAAATTCAGTCCATGGGGAAAAACATTTTTCTCAAAGTCAACGGCTCTAAGCTGTACCAAGTGCAGGCCAGCAGCTTGACCACAGATGACTTTGCGGGCAAGAACCTGACCTCGTCCAAGCAGTTGGGTGCGGTGCGCAAACACCAACTGACGGGCTTTGTGTCGGAGGTTCGCATCGAGCGCGAAACCGTCACGCTGTATGCCTACCACGACATTGTTTATCGTGGCAAAAACGTGCGGCTGCAGTTTGAAGGTCCGTGCACCCTGCCTGCCCAGTGAAGGGGCAGGGTGTGCGATCATTCCAGCTGTTTTTAAGACTTCGTCAACACACCGTGCCGTTCATTGCCCGAACGTGGGCCCAGCCCCACTCACAGCCCACACCAAAAGCCCGTGCAGTGGCCGGTGGTGGCTTGTATCAGCAGATCGATCACCGCGCCCAAGACCAGCAGCGGCACACCCACATACACCAAGGCCCACCAGATGACCAGCAAGGTCGGACGCGGTTCCTCCAAGCGATGGCCCATCACGGTTTGTTGTTTGCGTCGCTCGCTCAGAAACTTCAGCATAGGGGTTGGGGTGTCAAATTTCATGGGATTCTAGGCGCATGAAAGTTGACTGGGACCAGGCCGACATGGCCTTTTGGGATGCGCAGCACGCGGCGGCTGCGGCACCTTTGCAGCAAGACTGGGCCTATGGCTCGACCATGAAAGCCTTGGGCGTGCATGTGCTGCGCGCTCGTGTCAGCCAAGATGGCACGCCAGTGGCACTGGCGCAATTCATGGTGCGTCGTTTTATGGGTCACAGCCTGAACTTTGTCTTGTGCTCGCGCGGTCCGGTGTGGTTGCAGGCTGTGTCGGGTCAAGACAAAGCAAGGGTCTACCAAGCCTTGCGCCGCTCCTTGCCCCTGGGTCGTTTGCGCTGGGTGGCCATCACCCCAGAAGAGCCCGCTGGACCTGAGCTGGGCCTGTCCAAATGGCGGCGCGTGATGACCGGGCACAGCACGGTGTTGCTGGACTTGACCGCGTCGCTGGGCACCTTGCGTGCTCAACTTGACAAACGCTGGCGCCACCGCTTGGGTGGGGCTGAGGCCTCGGCCTTGACGGTGCACCGCGTGGGCACCAACCCCGGCCAGTACCGTTGGTTGTTGGACGCAGAAATGCAGCAGCGCGAGCAGCGGGGCTTGCATGGTTTGCCCTTGCAGTTTTTTGATGTGTATGTGCCCTCGCGGCAGCAACCCAGCCAAAACATGTTGACCCTGCGCGCCGATGTGGGACGCGACCGGGTGGCAGGCATGATGTTTTTGATTCACGGTGAAGCCGCGACCTACCACGTGGGCTGGAACAGCGACGCGGGGCGTGACTTGCACGCCCACAACCTGATTTTGTGGCGCGGCATCGAAGCCTTGCGTGAGCGCGGCGTGCGCCTGCTGGACTTGGGTGGCGTCAACACCATCCGTAGCGCGGGCATTGCGCGTTTCAAGATGAGCACCGGTGGGCGCGTGGTCACCTATGCTGGCACCTTCATCTGAACGCACGCCCATGTTGACGCTGTCCCACATTTCTTGCACCCGTGGCCACAAGCCTTTGTTTGCCGAGGTGAACTTAGACCTGCACGCCGGCCAAGCCCTGCACTTGGAGGGGGACAACGGTGTGGGCAAAACCAGTTTGCTGCGCATCGTCTGCGGTTTGTCGCCCGCCGATACCGGCGAGGTGCGCTGGATGGGCCACCCGACGCGCGACGACCCCGCTGCCTTTCGCGCAGCCTTGTTTTATTTGGGGCATGCGCTCTCACTCAAAGAAGAACTCACCGCCTTGGAAAACCTGTTGTCGGATGCGGCGGTGGCTGGGCGAGCCCTGACCCAGCCCCAAGCGCTGGCCGCCTTGGCCCGCATGGGCTTGCGTGGACGCGAGCACTTGCCCTTGCGCGTCATGTCGCAGGGGCAAAAGCGGCGCACCGCCTTGGCGCGACTGTGGGCCAGCCAATCGCCCCTGTGGGTGCTGGACGAACCTTTCGTGGCCTTGGACGTCAAAGCCGTTGACGCCTTGCGGGTGTTGATGGCCGATCACTTGGCGCAAGGTGGCATGGTGTTGTTCACCAGCCACCAAGCCGTGAGCTTGGCCCGCGCCGATGGCACACCCGTGGCGGTGCAGCGTCATCGCCTGGAGGCCGCTCCATGAGTTCCCACACGATGGCGGCTTTTAGGGCGGTGCTGCGGCGTGACTTGCTGTTGGCCATGCGGCGCAAAAGCGAGGTGCTGACGGCGGTGTTTTTTTTCGTCGTGGTGGCTGCTTTGTTTCCGCTGGGCATCGGTCCCGAGCTCAACACCTTGCGTTTGGTGGCGCCGGGGGTGCTGTGGGTGGGCGCTTTGTTGTCCAGCATGCTGGCTTTGCAGCGTTTGTTCGAAGCCGACTACCGCGATGGCTCACTGGAGCAAATGGCCTTATCGCCCGCACCCTTGCCCGTGTTGGTGAGCGCCAAGATGTTGGCGCATTGGTTGGTCTCAGGCCTGCCCTTGGTGCTGTTGGCGCCGGTGCTGGGCTTGCAATTTGATTTGTCCAGCGACGCCTTGCTCACGCTCACCTTGGCTTTGTTGGTGGGCACGCCCATCTTGTCCTTGGTGGGGGGCATCGGCGCGGCCTTGACCTTGGGTGTGCGTGGGGGCGGCGTGTTGCTGTCTTTGCTGGTGCTGCCCTTGTTCATTCCGGTGTTGGTGTTTGGTGCCGGTGCGGTGCAAGCCCAGGCCAGCGGTTTGGGCAGTCAAGCCCATTTCTCGATCCTCATGGCCATGTTGTGGCCGGCCATGTTTTTCAGCCCTTGGGCCTGCGCTGCTGCTTTGCGCATTGCACTCGAGTGAGAAGCCCATCCCACGCTTGGGGTTGAAATTTTTGTCTTTAACCCGCTTGGGTTTGATGCATCACAAACTTTGTGCAGGGCAGCTTGTGTAGCCTGTGGCCAGACCGTTGGCTAGGACACCCACAGATGAAGCGCGACCCCTCGAACATGGCCTCGGTGCAGGCCATCAGCCTTGATGTGCTGAAAGAAAAATACCTCAAAGCGGACGAGGCCGATGCGCAAGCGGTTTTTTTGCGCGTGGCCAAGGCCTTGGCATCGGTGGAGCCAGAGAATCAGCGCAGCCACTACGAAGCGTTGTTTTTGGCCAACTTAGAGGCGGGCGCCATTGGCGCGGGCCGCATCATGAGTGCGGCGGGCACCTCGATCCAAGCCACCCTCATCAACTGCTTTGTGCAGCCCGTGGGCGACTGCATTCAGGGTGTGGACGAGCAAGGCTATCCTGGCATTTACGAGGCCTTGCGTGAAGCGGCCGAGACCATGCGTCGAGGCGGTGGTGTGGGGTACGATTTTTCACGCATCCGCCCGCGTGGCGCCTATGTGCAAGGCACCGCTTCGGTGGCGTCGGGGCCGTGCAGTTACATCAATGTGTTTGATCAATCGTGCGCCACGGTCGAGAGCGCCGGGGCGCGCCGCGGCGCGCAAATGGGGGTGTTGCGCATCGACCATCCCGATGTGCTGGAGTTCATCCAAGCCAAACGTACGCCGGGAAGATGGAACAACTTCAATGTCTCGGTCGGCGTACCGGATGCCTTCATGCAGGCCTTGGCCGAGCACCGAGACTGGGACTTGGTGCACCGTACCAAGCCCGCAACTGTCAGTTTGGCGGCGGGGGCACGCCAGCGCGACGATGGCTGGTGGGTGTACCAAACCTTGCCCGCCCAAGCGGTGTGGGACCAGGTGATGCAGTCGGCCTATGACTTTGCCGAGCCAGGCATTTTGTTTTTGGACCACATCAACCTAGACAACAATTTGCGCGCTTGCGAGTCGATCGATGCGACAAATCCGTGTGGTGAGCAGCCTTTGCCGCCTTATGGGTGCTGTGACTTGGGGCCCGTAATCTTGCCGCGTTTTGTGCGCCATCCGTTTGGCCTGCAGGGGGCCGCAAGCTTTGACTTTGAGGCTTTTAAGCGTGTCGTGGCTTTGCAGGTGCGTGCCTTGGACAACGTGCTCGACCTGACGTTTTGGCCGCTGCCCCAGCAACGGCAAGAGGCCATGGACAAACGCCGCATCGGCGTGGGCTTCACCGGCTTGGGCGACACCTTGGTCATGCTGGGACTGCATTACAACCAAGCCGAAGGCCGCGACATGGCCACGCAAATTGCGCGCACGATGCGCGACGCGGCCTACAGTGCCTCGGTGGCGTTGGCGCAAGAAAAAGGCGCTTTTGCGAAGTTCGATGCGCAGGCCTATTTGACGCCGG
>CAITHK010000111.1 GCA_903892175.1 uncultured Burkholderiales bacterium
CCTGTGGAAGCGTCGCGAGCCTGTGGGCACCATGCTCACCTAGCTGCAACGCTGAGTACACTTTAAGCAAGTCTCAGAAAAAAACTTGTGTGAACGCGCATGACTTCTTGTGCAAAGACTTTGAAAGTCAATATTTTTCTAGTCTTGTTTCATGGGACAAATCAATGATGCTCAAAAGTCAGACAGGCTGAGAGACAAAGGTGCTTTGACCACTGCTTGATGCAGGGCCAGATCTCCGGCGATTTGTTCGGCCCGTGCGCCACGATAGAAATCTTCAGCCCAAGCTGTCGCCACATGTGTCATGTGTCCCAGCCCATGGTGGAAAAGTGTAGCGATCCCCTTGGCTTGGCACTTGGCCTAGTGGATTTAATAACGCGTTGGCAAATCCAGGTTGGTGTTGGAGCTCAGCCAATTTGTTGCGCGTATTGGCCCCTTGGCTTTGCGTCACCGGCAATCCCTCAAGGGCGTAAAAAATAGCGCTTTACAGTAAGCGAGAAAATTGCAATTGATCACCCCAATGCCGCTCATGTGAGGATACACCACAGGCCGTGTAGCGGCCACCGCGATGGAGGCTTCGATGGCGTTGTCGCCCCCGCGCAAGATATCTAGGCTCGCTTGGGCAGCCAAAGAATGCAAGGCGACAACGGCGCCGCGACGACCAAGAATGGGATTCATATGGAGCTCTCAGTAGAGGACACGCGCGCCGCTGCGCTGCGGGCAGATAAAAGGTGGGCGCGCATTTCGCGGTAGCAGGTCACCACGTCGTGCGCCAGCATGGCTTCGACGATCACCGAGTGCTCCTCAAACGAAGCGGACATGCGCTCCAGATTTCGAAACTGTGTGCGACGGAAGGTGAAAATTTTATGGCGAAGGCTCAAGGCCATGTCGATCAAAACCGGGTTGTGAGAGCCATGGATGATGACCAAATGAAAATCGCGGTTGATATTGTCATAGGCATTGACGTCACTGTTTTGAATCGCGGTGCGGCTAAGCGCATGCAGCTCTGACAAGCGGTTGCGCTCGACCTCGGTCATGCGCACCACGGCGTGGCGAGCGCAGGTGGCTTCGATCTCACCCATGGCTTCAAACATATGGTCAATCTCCAGCGGCGACAGCTCAGCCACGACCGACCCGCGATTGAGTCGATACGCCACCAGGCCGGTGATGGCGAGCTGTTTCAAGGCTTCCCTCACGGGCGTGCGTGAGACCTGAAACCGCGCGGCCAAGGTGCTTTCGTCCAATCGTTCACCCGGCATAAATACACCCAATGCGATGTCGTTGGCCAGCTTGCGACTCACCTCCTCGGCCAAACCGCCACGACTGCGTGCACGGGCCAGTGGTGAAGTCGGTGTGCGTGTGTCTGTGGATTGTGCCAAATTCATCACCACACCTGTCCTTCTGACACGGGTTGCCAACACGCCAAGGCGGATGTGCCGCGCAGCACCGTCTTCGGCACCTCTCGGTGGCACTGGGCGTTAGCATGTGCGCAACGCGGTGCAAAGCTGCAACCTGGGGGCAGATTGGCCAAGTTGGGCGGTGAGCCAGGCACGGCCTGCAAAGGCTGGCCACGGTTTTCGGCGCTGACAGTAGAGGCCAACAGGCCGCGCGTGTAGGGGTGCAATGGTTGCTGCACCACTTGGGCCACATCGCCCATCTCCACCAAGCGACCCGCGTACATCACGGCCAAACGATCAGCCAACTCCACGGCGGCGCCGATGTCGTGCGTGACAAAAATCACTGACATGCCAGTTTCTTTTTGCAGCTCCCGCAACAACAACAAGATTTGAATCTGCACCGTGGCGTCCAGCGCTGTGGTGGGTTCGTCGGCCAACAACAGCTGGGGGCGACACACCAGGGCCAGCGCAATCATGGCGCGTTGCCGCATGCCACCTGAGAGCTCGTGAGGGTAGGCATCGAGGCGGCGGCGTGCTTGCGAAATCTGCACTCGCTCCAGCATCTGCAGCGCTTGCTGCTGGGCGGTGCGCATGTCCACACCGTCGTGCGCGCGAATGGCTTCGATCATTTGCTGGCCAATGGTGTACACCGGGTCGAAAGCCAAACCAGGTTCTTGAAACACCATGGCCGCGATACCGCCGCGGTAGTGATTCAGCGTCTTGCCTTGCAAGCTCAACACATCGTGGCCAGCCACTTGCACCGATCCACTCACCTGCGTGGTGCGATCGGGGTGCAGGCGCAGCAAGGTGCGCAAGGTCACGCTCTTGCCCGAGCCTGACTCACCCAATAGGCCCAGCACCTCGCCAGGGGCCAGATCAAAACTCACTTGACTCAGCGCCTGGGCCTTGCGGTTGCCGGTGAACTGAACGCTCAAGTCTTTGACACAAACCAGTGGCTGCGTCATACCGAGACCTCCAAATGATTCAGTTTGGTCGAGTTCACCGCTGCATGGCTGTAGCCCGACATCGGATCGTTCATATGGCAGGCGACGATGTGTTTGGCATGCGGTTCTACCGCCTGCAAGAGCGGTGAGTTGGTTGCGCAAACGTCTTGCGCCAAACTGCAGCGGTCGCGAAAACGGCAGCCGTTGGGCGGATTGATGGGGTTGGGCGGATCGCCCATGAGGGGCGAGTGTTGGGTGCGTTGGCTCGGGTCCATGGAGGGCGCAGCCGACAACAAGGCACGGGTGTAGGGGTGAGCGGCGGCGCTGTAAATGCGCTCCACCGGGCCTCGCTCGACCACTTTGCCCAGGTACATCACCATCACCTCGTCGCTGATGTAGTGCACCACATGCAAGTCGTGCGAGATGAACACATAGGTCAGTTGCCGCTCGGCCTTGAGTTCTTGCAATAAATTCAATACTTGCGCTTGCACCGATTTGTCGAGCGCGGCCACGGCCTCGTCCAAGATCACCAACCGCGGGTGAAAAGCCAAGGCTCGCGCAATGTTGACGCGCTGACGTTGACCGCCTGAGAGCTCGTGCGGATAACGCGAGGCAAATTGATCAGGCTCCAAGCCCACACGGGCGAGCAGTGCACGCCCTTCTTGCAGCGCTGTGGCTTTGTTCATGCCATGCACCTGCGGGCCGTAGGCAATGGTTTCCAAAATGGTCAAGCGCGGATTGAGCGAGGCAAATGAATCTTGAAACACCATTTGTAAATTGCGCCGGAATTCTTTCAGTGCCATGCCGCCGTACTCGGCCACACCGTCACCGTCAAATACCATGCTGCCACTGTCGGGTGGCATGAGGCGGGCGATCAGTCGTGCGGTAGTGGACTTGCCGCAACCCGACTCACCCACAATGCCCAGCGTCGTGCCTTTGGCCACCGAGAAGCTCACGCCATCGACCGCGTGTACAAATTGAGGTTCGCGCTCAAACAAGCCGCCGCGCACAGGGAAATGTTTTTTTAGATCCTTGACCACCAATAAAGGCTGGCCAGGACCACCACGGTCTTGCACCGTCAGCACATCAGAAACAGATGAAGTGGTCATCGGCGAATGTCCATGGCAGAGCGAACCCCATCGGCCAGCAAATTGAACGCAATGGAGGTGATGAAAATTAAGGCACCGGGCAAGGCTGCTTGCACGGGACTGCTGTAAATCGCCGAGCGCAGCGTGTTGAGCATCAAGCCCCACTCGGCCTCGGGTGGTTTCACACCCAAGCCCAAGAACGACAAGCCGGAGGCCAGGATCATGCTCACGCTGAGCAAGCCAGTGGTGTAGACAAACACCGGCCCCAACACATTGCCCAACACATGCACTCGGATGATGGAGAAAGAATGCGCGCCGCTCATGCGTGCAGCTTCGATGTAGTCGAGTTTGCGCACCTGGGTGGTCACGCTTTCGGCCACCCGCACCACTTGCGGTACAAACACCAAGGTCAACGCAATCAAACTGTTGCTCATACCTGGGCCCAAAGCCCCGGATATTGCCACCGCCAAAAGTACCGAGGGAAAGGCATAGAAGACATCGAGCACGCGCATGATGACCATGTTCACACGCCCACCCACATAGCCGGCCAACAGCCCCAGGCTGGTGCCTATAAAGAAGGCGGCAAACACCGGGACCACGCCCATGAGCAAGGACAAGCGCCCACCGTACATCAAGCGTGTCAGCATGTCGCGTCCCAGTTCGTCGGCGCCAAGGGGGTAGCCAGGACTGCCCATGGGTAACAAACGCTTGAGCATGCTGGCTTTGTACGGGTCGGCAGGAGCCAACCAAGGTGCAAAAAGTGCTGCACACACGATCAACAACAGCACCAACGCACTGGCCATAGCGACTGGTTCTTGGCGCAGTTGGCGAGCCACCACATGCCAGTAGCTGCGGTTGGGAATGGTGTTTTCACTCGGCTGGGTCATGTTGTTTTAACTTTCAGCTTCAACCTCGACCCATACGGGGATCAATCAATGGCTGCACAATATCAACCAACAA
>CAITHK010000112.1 GCA_903892175.1 uncultured Burkholderiales bacterium
GGAAAAGCTCATCCCGCTGGTGATCCACAACGCCTTGGCGGGCAAGCCCCTGCCCATTTATGGCGATGGCCAGCAGGTGCGCGACTGGTTGTACGTGCAAGACCACTGCCGCGCGATTGCGCGTGTGCTGGCCGACGGCCACGTGGGCGAGACCTACAACATTGGGGGCTGGAACGAAAAGCCCAACCTTGAAGTGGTGCACACCCTGTGCGCTGTGCTTGACGAGTTGCAACCCCGAGCCGATGGCCAGCCCTATGCCAGCCAAATCACCTACGTCAAAGACCGTCCGGGCCACGACCGCCGCTACGCCATCGATGCGCGCAAGATTGAGCGCGACTTGGGCTGGAAGCCGCAAGAAACGTTCGAGACCGGCATCCGCAAAACCGTGCAGTGGTACCTGAGCCACCAAGACTGGGTGGAAGGCGTGACCAGTGGCAACTACCGACAGTGGGTGGGCAAGCAATACGGGTAGGTTCTCAAGGAATAAGCCCCGGACGATGACATTAATGAGCACAAAAATCATTCCTTGTGCTATCTTTAGTCATGCCCAAGTCCTCCGCCCACAACGATTTCTTACCGCTTCAGGCCTCCCAAGCCATTGCGGCGCTGGGGCAAAACTTGGCCTTGGCACGTTTGCGCCGCAAAGAGTCCTTGCGCAGTTGGGCGCTGCGCATGGGGGTGGCGGTGCGCACGGTGCAGCGCATGGAGAAGGGCGACCCGGGGGTGGGCATGGGCGTGTATGCCTTGGCACTTTGGATGATGGGCCGCTCCCAAGAAATGGCCAACATGGCGCTGCCCGAGAACGACATGGCCGCTTTGGACTTGGAGCTGCAAATTGCCAAGAACCGAGGCCGTGCTTCAAGCGTCAAGGCTTCATCCATGAAGGTTCAGTGATGAGGACCCACATATGACGGTTCAAGCACTGCCTGAGGTGTTGTTCTTGTGGTGGTTGGGTCAACCTCAAGCGCCGCAGCGTGTAGGCCGCTTGCGTTGGGTCAGGCGCAGCGCCATGCAGCACGCAGGGGTGGCCTTGCACTATTGCCCGGAATGGTTGACGCATGGGTTCGCTTTGAGTGAAGACCTCCCCCTGCGAGACCAAGAGTTTTTACCCATAGCACCGGATGCAGCTGTAGGTGCAGTGGACGATGCGCGCCCGGACAGATGGGGGGAGCGCGTGATTCGCTTTGTGATCAAGCCCGAGCGCCTGTCCACCTTGGACTATTTGTACTTTGCGGGTGATGACCGGTTTGGTGCCCTGAGCGTCTCATTGTCAGATGACACGTACCAGCCTTATCGCCATGGCGTGCTGCCCCAACTCCACGATGTGCAGCAGGTGCATGACTTGATTCGGCAAGTCGAGCGAGGCGAGCCAGTGTCCGCCGAACTGCTGCGTTTTGTGGCGCCAGGCGCCACCTTAGGTGGAGCCAAGCCCAAGGCGTTGTTGAACATGGAGGGTGCGTCGTGGGTCTTGAAGTTTTCTGAGTCCGGCGAGGCATGGGACAGCGGCATGGTGGAGCACGCCTGCATGAGTTTGGCCAAGACGGCTGGAATAGACGTGTGTGAGACACGAGCCTTGGCCTACGAGCAGTTGGGCACTGCGCGTCATGCAGTGGCTGTACGACGCTTTGATCGCGAGGCTAATGGGCGTTATCACGCACTGTCTGCGCATGTGGCATTGCGGGCGGCAGGTGTTGCACACAGTTATGCCGAGTTGGCTTTGTGGCTCAGGCGTTGTGGAGACTCTAGGCGTCTAAAAACTTCCGGGGAGCAGGTGTTTCGTCGCATGGTGTTCAACATCCTGATGGACAACACCGACGACCATGAAAAAAACCATGCCCTGGTCTTTGTCAGCCAGGCTTATGTTTTAGCGCCTGCGTTTGATGTGGTGCCCACAGGCCAAGGATTGGGCTACCAATCCATGGGGGTGGGGCGCATGGGTGCCGAGTCGACGTTGGCCAATGCGTTGTCAGAGCACACGGCTTTTGGCCTGACGGCGCAGCGGGCACAACAGGTGGTGGCTGAAGTGGCCCAAGTGGTCAGCGGCTGGCAAGCGCACTTTGTGCTTCAGGGCGTTACGCCATCAGACATCCAGACACTCGCACACCACATTGACCGACCTTTTTTAAAAACGCAGCGTGATGCTGCACAGACACCATGACGGCTCACAAAATCCTTCTCCTCGGCGCCAATGGCCAACTCGGCCACGAACTGACCACAGCGCTGCAAACCTTGGGTGAGGTCAAAGCCCTCACCCGCACTGAGGCTGACATGTCGCACCCCGAGGCCTTGCGTCAGTCCTTGGCGCTCCTTGTGCAGGGCTTTGTGCCGACCGTGGTCGTCAATGCGGCGGCCTACACGGCGGTTGACAAGGCCGAGTCGGACCCAGAGACGGCGCACGCCGTGAATGCCGCCTCGGTGGCGGTGTTGGGCGAGGTGGCGCAACAGTGCGGCGCCATGGTGCTGCATTACTCCACCGACTATGTCTTTGATGGTTCCGGTCATCGGCCCTGGCAAGAGAGTGATGCGCCACACCCGATGTCTGTCTACGGGCAAAGCAAGTGGGACGGCGAGCGTGCTTTGGCACAGGCCTGTGCCCGCCATGTGGTGCTGCGCACCAGCTGGGTGGTGGGCGCGCACGGAGGTAACTTTTTAAAAACCATGTTGCGCCTGGCTGCCGAGCGTGACAGCCTGCGCGTGGTGGCCGACCAAGTGGGTGTGCCCACCAGCACGGCCTTGTTGGCTCAGGTGACGGTGCGCATCATCCAGGCCCTGCAAGGTGCTGTCGCACACGATGCACGCTGGGGCACCTACCACGTCGCCGCCGGGGGCGAGACCACGTGGCATGGGTATGCACAACATGTGGTGGCTGGCGCGCTCGCACGTGGCGCAAACTTGAAGGCCACGCCCGAGGCTGTGCACCCCATCACCACCGCAGAGTACCCACTGCCCGCACCCCGGCCTTTGAACTCGCGCTTGGACACCCGCAAACTACAACAAACCTTTGGCTTGACGTTGCCCGATTGGCAGCAAGGTGTAGACGTTATCCTTGACCAATTATTCGCAAAGTAACCACCATGCAAAAAAATAGAAAAGGCATCATCTTGGCGGGCGGCTCTGGCACTCGCCTGTATCCGGTCACGCAAGCGGTCAGCAAGCAGCTCATGCCGGTGTATGACAAGCCCATGATTTATTACCCCCTCACCACGCTCATGCTCAGCGGCATTCGCGAGGTGTTGGTGATCTCTACGCCGCAAGACACGCCGCGTTTTGCGGAGTTGCTTGGAGACGGCAGCCAGTGGGGCATGCACATCGAGTACGCTGTGCAGCCCAGCCCCGATGGGCTGGCACAGGCTTTCATCATTGGCAAACACTTTGTGGGTGACCACCCCAGCGCTTTGGTGTTGGGCGACAACATTTTTTATGGCCACGACTTGGTCAAACAACTCCACCGTGCGGACCAGCGCAAGAGCGGCGCCTCGGTGTTTGCTTACCATGTGCACGACCCAGAGCGCTATGGCGTGGTGGAGTTCGATGCGCAGTTTCGTGCCTTGAGCATTGAAGAAAAACCCAAGAGTCCCAAATCCAACTACGCGGTGACCGGCTTGTATTTTTACGACGAGCAGGTCTGCGACATTGCCGCCGCCGTGAAGCCATCACACCGTGGCGAGCTTGAAATCACCGACGTCAACAAACGCTACCTGGAGTTGGAGCAACTCCATGTTGAGATCATGGGCCGTGGGTATGCGTGGCTAGACACCGGCACCCACGAGAGTTTGATGGAAGCAGCCAGCTTCATCGCCACCTTGCAAAAGCGCCAAGGCTTGATGGTGGCTTGTCCCGAAGAAATTGCCTTCACCCAACAATGGATCGACGCAACGCAGCTCAGCAAGTTGGCGGCCCCGCTGGCCAAAAATGGCTACGGTCAGTACCTGCTGGGTT
This sequence comes from uncultured Burkholderiales bacterium, assembly GCA_903892175.1. Classification (GTDB taxonomy): domain Bacteria; phylum Pseudomonadota; class Gammaproteobacteria; order Burkholderiales; family Burkholderiaceae_C; genus Limnohabitans. The sequence continues at coordinate 3,940 of CAITHK010000112.1, forward strand.
TGTTGAAATAAGTCTTGCCTGCATTCAAGATGAACCTGTCCACACACGCCTCCATCCTTGAGCGTTTGAAGTTGCTTCTTCAGGCTCAGCAAGGCTTGGAGTTTGCCGTGTTGGTGGGTAGTCAGGCCAATGGCACGGCGAAGGCGCAAAGCGATTGGGACTTGGCCTTGCGATGGCGCAAAGACATCGCTGCGATGGATCAACTGGTGTTGAGTGAAAAGCTAAAGCAGACGATCCAGCAAGACATTGGCGTGCATCCCGATCAAATCGACATCATCGACATGTCACAAGCCAAACTGGCGATGCGTGCGTTGGTCGCACAAGAGGGTGTGGTTCTCAAAGGACAAGACACCCTGCCATGGATGAACTTTTTAACCCTGACGTGGGCTGAACTGGAAGACTTCCACTGGAGAAAAACGCATGCAGCTTGATCTCTACCAAGAGGAGTGCAACCGCACGGCAAACCAACAGATGGCGGTGCTGGCCGAGGTCAAACAACGAATCGCCTCGGACGCAACGCTGAGTTTGTTAGAGCAAGGCGGAACCTTGCACGCGCTGCAAGTTCTCATTGAAAACGCGATCGGCAAGGCAAAGCATTGGCTCAAGGCCGCAGAGCTTGAAGTTCCGGTGTCTGCTTACGACAGCTTTGCCAGCTTGCAGCGCATGGGCGTTTTTGGCTTAGAAGACCTGAACCACTGGAATGCGGCCATCGGACTGAGCAATCGCATCGTGCATGACTACATGAATGTTGACATTCAATTCGTTTACAACTTGGTGGCACAAGACAAACACTGCTTCATTGCAGATTTTTTACGTCGTCCCATAGAGATCAAGAAATAGAGATTTAAAAATAAGCCATGCCCTACCAAGTCACCACCACGCCCATTGAGGGCGTTTTGATCCTAGAGCCCAAGGTGTTTGGGGACGCACGCGGCTTCTTTTTTGAGAGCTTCAATGCGCGTGACTTTGCGCAAGCCACCGGTCTCGTGCGCAACTTTGTGCAAGACAACCACAGCAAGTCAAGCCAGGGCGTGTTGCGGGGCCTGCACTTTCAGGTGCAGCACCCGCAGGGCAAGTTGGTGCGTGTCACGCAGGGTTCGGTGTTTGATGTGGCCGTGGATATCCGTCGCGACTCGAAAACCTTTGGCCAATGGTTTGGCTTGGAGCTGTCGGCAGACAACAAGCGCCAACTGTGGGTGCCTGAGGGTTTGGCGCACGGTTTTTTGGTGACCAGCGAGAGCGCCGAGTTTTTGTACAAAACCACCGACTACTACCACCCCGAGCATGAGCGCAGCTTGTTGTGGAATGACCCAGCCATTGGCATTGACTGGCCCTTGCACCTGCTGTCTGCGCCGCCTTTGTTGGCGGCCAAAGATGCAGCGGCGGCTCCCTTGGCCAATTTGTTCGAATGAGTCAACCCCAACCATTGAAGAAACTTCTGATCGCCTATGGGCGATTTCCGCCCATTGCGCCAGATTTGAAAAAATCCCTTGAGCGTTTAGGGATTGAGGTGCAGCTTTTTTACACCGTCGATCACGAGCACCATTGGTTTTACCGTCGTGTGATTCGCGTGATCAATCGCTACGCGCGCAGTTTGCGTTTGATTCCCAGGGGTGGGGACTTGTTTGCGCAACACCCTTTCAATCTTAGAAATTTCGTGGCCTCAAACTTTGAGCAGGCATGCACGCAATTTCAACCCGATGCGGTGTTTGTGATTCACGGGCTTGACTTTGGGGTGCCTTATTTGTCTTCGTTGACGGTGCCTAAGATCGGCTGGCACATCGAGCCGGGCGATGAGCGAGAGTTTCTGATAAGAAACGCCAAATCTTTGGATGTTTACAACTCGTTCAGCCAAGCTTCCGTTGACCTGTTGGTGTCTGCGGGTTTTGATGGACGTTACCTGTGCCATGCTGTGGATGAGGATCGTTTTTTTCCGATACCTCAAGCTGAACAACCCATTGATGTGTGTTTTGTGGGCAACTGGAGCCCGTGGCGTGAGGAGGTTGTGAAAGCCAGCCTCCAGGTCACCCAGAATGTGGCGCTTTACGGAGACCAGTGGCTCAAAAAAAGCACCCTCGAGCCCGCGCTGTTTCAGCGCATCTACAAGGGCAAAGAAATTGTCGGCCCCGAACTCAACGACTTGCTGAGCCGCGCCAAGGTGGTTTTGAACGCGTCAAGAATCAAAGCCAGTCACGGCTTGAACATGCGATTTTTTGAGGTGTTGGCCACCGCATCTGTGCTGCTGACCGATGAGGTGACAGAGATCGATCGGCATTTCGAGCCTGACGTCGATTTGGTGGTGTACACAGACACCGCGCAGTTGCAACAAAAGCTTCAATTGTTGTTGGCGAGTCCCGAACTTCGCCAGCGTATCAGCGCTGCGGGCTATCAAAAGGTGATGGACCACCACACCTATGGGGCGATGGCAGCACAGTTGATGGCGCAGTTTGAGTCGCTGGCGCGCTCAGCGTAACCGCGCCATCCACACCGACAAGCCCAACAGCCCCAAGGCACTCACGCCCGCAAAGGCGGCGATGTGCTCAGACGCCTGCGGCGATGAATGGGTCAGCAAGGGCCACAACAGCACCAGGGCTTGTACGCCCGCCAACGCCATGCAGGCCCATGAGTAGCGTGCCGCTGATTGGGTCTGGAATGGCCGATGGCTGAAGGCCGCCGAGGCGCAGGCCGCGGCCTGCCAACAGGCCACGGGCAGCAAGTAGGCCCACACGCCTGACCAACGCGCGTCCAGCCACGCCCACGCCAGCGCCAAGGCGCACACAAGGCTCAAAGCCGCCACGCCTGCAATTGCCGCCAACGCCAGAGCCCAGGCGGTGGTGTGTGACTTTGGCGGGGACTGGCGTGTGCCTGATGTTGCTGAGCCGTCGGCCAGCACCACCTGGGCCCAGGCCATGTGCACCAGGGCTGGCACAAATCCCAACACGCGCAACAGGGCAGTCATCCAACCGGTGTCTTGCGCGCCATACAGACGTTGCCACACCACCACCACCAACGTAGCCAGCAGCGCATCGGTCAGGGTGTGTGCAAAGCGCAGGCGTGTGCTGCGTGGGTCCGATTGCGTGTGATGTTGAGAGCGTGTGTGTGCAGGCGTGTTGGCCTGTTCATAGGGTTGATCGCTCGCTTGTTCGCGCTCTTTTTTTTGCCACGCGGGCAGCAACCACGCTGCGCCAACGCCATAACCCAGCACGGCAGACAACACCAGGGTGGGCCCACTCCAGCCCATCCATGCGCCGCACAGTGCAGCCAAGGCCGCTGTCACTGGAGGCAGCACGCGCACCGCAGCTTGTTGCCAGGGCGTCCCCACGCGCAGCATGAAGCTTTGCGCCAGGGTCCAGCCCATTTGGCACAGGGCCAATAGCATCACCCACAAGAGGGTGGGCGCGGGGTTCAGCTCACTCAATTTGACGGCGACAGTCGCCACAGGAACGAGCCACAGTCCGCGCAGCAGGCAGACACGCCAAGCGCTGCGCAGCGCGGCGTTTGGTGGCACATGGGCGTTGGCCAGCAAGCTCAAGGGGGCCTGGGCCAGTGCCAGCGTCATCCAGAAGAAACCAATTTGACTCAGCAGCGAGAACTCGCCCACCTCTTGCGGCGTGA
>CAITHK010000113.1 GCA_903892175.1 uncultured Burkholderiales bacterium
CCTGGCTGGCCGAATGCCAATTGGCACGCCTGGACGCGCCCTTGCCCTTGGTGGTGGTGCGCGAGCACTGGTTAGGCCAGTTGCAGCAACCCGCCATGCACCGGCGTTTTTTTGGCGGTGGCGTGCAGTTCGCCACGCTGATGCCCATGCGCTCGATTCCGTTTCAGGTGGTGTGTTTGTTGGGCATGAATGACGGCGACTACCCGCGCAGCCAAACCCCGCGTGACTTTGACCTGATGGGCCAAGCTGAGCTGTGGCGGGCCGGAGACCGCTCACGCAGGGAAGACGACCGCTACTTGTTTTTAGAAGCGCTGTTGTCTGCCCGCGAGCGCTTGTACATCAGTTGGCAAGGCAAACGCGCGACCGACCACGAAGACCAACCGCCCTCGGTGCTGGTGGCTCAGCTCATGGACTACCTCAACACGAGTTGGACATTGCCTGACGCTGAGCACGCGCCCTGCGCGCCTGCTTTTGAGGCCCGCCTGCAACCGCTGCATGCGTTTTCGGCGAGCTACTTTCAGGCTGGCAACGATTGGTTCACCTACGCCAGCGACTGGCAACACGCACAAGCACAAGGTGCCGTGGCCTTGGAGGCCAAGCTTCAAACCGAACAGCCCACTGACATCCAGTTGCATCAACTCAGCCGCCTGTTGCGCCAACCGGTGGATGTGTTTGTGCGCGAACGCTTGCAGGTGCGCCTAGACACCCCCGCTGAAGCAGCCCCTGAGGAAGAGCCATTTGCGCTGGACGGTTTGGACACTTACTTGCTGACCCAAGCCATGGCGCGCACCCAAGACCCCGATCGGGCGCTTGCGCAATTGCATGGCAGCGGCAGCTTGGCGCTGGCCGGCTTTGGCCAAGCACAGCAAGCCTTGCTGCTGCAACAACGACAGACTTTGTGGGCACGTTTGACACCGGGCTTGGCAGACTGGCCGCACGACATGCCCGCGCAATCGATGGACTTCACCTTCACACTCGCTTCAGGCGACGTCCAGCTGCATGCCGAGTGGCAGCCGCAACCCCAGCTTTGGAAAACCAACGCCCAACGCAACGCGTGGCTGCAGGTGGATGTGCGACCCGGCTCGGTGCTGCAAGGCAAACGCAAAAGCGACAGCCAACGGCCTCGCGCCGAAACACTCACCGATGTGTGGTTGCAGCACCTGGTGGCCTGCGCCAGCGGCACGCCCACCACCAGTGCGCAGGTGGGCTTGGATGGTTGGGTGCAGTTCAACCCCATATCGGCCGACGCCGCCCAAGCCCAATTGCACAACTTGGTCGAGGCCTATGTGCTGGCCTGGCAGCAGCCGTTGCCCGTGGCACGCAAAACCGCCTGTGCCTATTTGAACGCCCAGCGCACGCAAGACCCCCACCCCATGCAAGCTGCACGCAGCAAGTTTGACGGGGCGCACATGCAAGCGGGCGAATTTGCCGAGTCCACCGCCTTGCAGCGCGTTTTCAACAGCTTTGACGACTTGACCGACGGCCTGCCCGATTGGGCCGAGCGCTTGTATGGCCCGATGGTCGACGCGGCCGTGTTGTTGCCCAGCGGCGATGCAGCGCATGACGAGGAGGCGCCATGACGCCATCGGCCACCGAGCTGCAACCCCTGACGCTGCCATTGCGCGGGCGCCAAGTGATTGAAGCCAGCGCCGGCACAGGCAAAACCTGGACCCTGGCCGCGCTCTACCTGCGCTTGGTCTTGGGCCACGGGCGACTGACCGCCGATGGCCAAGCCCACGCGGGCTTGTTGCCGCCCCAAATTTTGGTGATGACGTTCACCGAAGCGGCCACCTCTGAACTGCGCGAGCGCATTCGCCAGCGCTTGCGCGATGCCGCCGTGTTGTTTGATGCCCGTGCGCAACAACGTGCGCTGCCCGAAGGTTTCCAACCCGACGCCTTTTTGCTAGAACTGCTGCAAAGTTTTGACGACGGACTGTGGCCGCGCTGCGCCCTGCAACTGAGCGCTGCGGCCGACTGGATGGACGACGCGGCGATTTACACCATCCACGGTTGGTCACGCCGCATGCTGAGCCAGCACGCCCTCGACAGCCGCCATTTGTTTGAACAAACCCGCCTTGACGACGCCCAGGCCCTGCAGCGCAGGTTGGTGCAAGACTATTGGCGCACCTGGTTTTACCCACAACCCGTGGCGGTGTTGCAGCAACTGGGGCCGAGCATGGGGCGCTCGCCCGACGAGTTGCTCAAAAAACTGCAAGTGCTGTGGCGTGAACACGACCGCAAGCCACGCGTGCCCAAAGAGCCGCAGTTCACGCCCAGCCAAGCGGTCGAGGCCCACATGCATTGGCTCTCGCAATGCCAAGCGACGGCCCAGGCCGCGCGCCAGGCCTGGTCGTCCGAGGTGCTGCACGCCCTGCAAGCCAAGCGGCTCAAAGGAGCGTCTGAAAAAAACTACGCCAACTGGCTGCAAGGACTGCAGGCCTGGGCCGAACAGGCCCAAGCCCTCAAGCCAGACACCCTCAAGCGCTTCACCCTTACCGCCTTGCACGACAAAGGCTGGCCCGAGCCCGAACGCTTTGCTTTTTTTGCCGCACTTGAGTCGCATGTCAACCTGCAAACCCAAGCCCCCGACACGCCCGCGCGCGTGGCCCAACATGCGGCGCACACCGTGGGGCTGGCCTACCAAGCCGCCAAAACACAGCGCGCAGCATTTGACTTTTCGGACTTGCTGCAAAACCTCTACCGCGCGGTGATGGCCGAAGACGGTCGCTTGGCAGAGGCGATTCGCCATCAGTACCCAGTGGCTTTGGTGGACGAGTTTCAAGACACCGACCCTTGGCAGTACGGCAGCCTGCACCGCATCTACGGCCCTGAGGTGGTCACCCCAGAGAACGCCTTGGTGATGATTGGCGACCCCAAACAAGCCATTTACAGTTTTCGGGGTGCCGACCTGAGCACCTATTTGCAGGCCCGTGAGCAAGCCTTGGTGGGCAACCCCCAGGCCTTGCACACGCTCAGCGGCAACCGTCGCTCCAGCGCAGGCCTGGTCAACGCCGTCAACCATGTGTTCACGCAAATCGACCAGCCGTTTTCTCCCGAACATGCCGTGGGCGGCGCCGGGTTGAACGACATCGGGTTTGTGCAAGTCAGCCCAAAAGGCGATGTGCCAGCGCTGCAACGGGCCGATGGCAGCGCGCAAGCCGGCCTCACCGTGTGGCACCTGCAAGGCGACGACCCGGTGGTCAAAGCCCATGAGCACTTGCACCACATGGCCGCTGTGTTTGCCGACCAGATGGCCTTGCTGCTCAACCAGCGTGTGGCCACGCCCGGCGACATGGCGGTGCTGGTGCGCCACCAAAAGCAAGCCGACGCCGTGCGTCAAGCCTTGCGCCAGCGCGGCATCGCCAGTGTGTATTTGTCAGACCATGCCAGTGTGTACCAAAGCGCGGAGGCCTTGGACCTGTGGCGCTTGCTGCGTGCCGTCGCCTCGCCGCGCCAAACCTCGTGGGTGCGGGCAGCTTTGGGCAGCCCCTTGTGGGCGCTGTCGCTGGACGAGGTGTTGGCCATCACGCAAGACGAAGCGCAGTGGGAAGCGCTGCTGGAGCAGTTCCACCAATGGCAACAGGTGTGGCACCAGCAGGGCTTGCTGCCCATGCTGCACCAGTGGCTGCACACCGGCGCGCGCGCGCAGCGGCTGGTGAGCGGGCTCCAAGGAGAACGCCGTTTGAGCAACTTGCTGCACCTGGGTGAGTTGCTGCAACACGCCGCCCAAAGCTTGCAAGGTGAACACACCCTGGTGCGCCACTTGGGCCAGCAAATACTGCAACCCAGCGAAGGCAGCGACGCCCACGCCATGCGCTTGGAAACCGATGCGCAGTGCGTGCAAGTCATCACATACCACAAGAGCAAAGGCTTGCAGTACCCCCTGGTGTTTGTGCCCTATGCCGGAAGTTTTACCGTCGAAAAAACCACGGCCGCCACTGCGCTGCCAGACGAGGACACGACCGACCCAGCGGACGACACCAGTTCGTCCACCGACGAAGACATGCGCCTGTTGTACGTGGCCCTCACGCGGGGCCAGCGCGCGGTGTGGCTGGGCGTGGCCGAGACCACCCAAGACTTGTCGGGCGACCCTGCCAAGGGCACGCTCAAGCGCAGCGCCTTGTCACGTTTGCTCAAGCGCCAAGCGCGCGGTGACTTGCAAACCCAGCTGCATGCCTTGTGGGCGACTTGCAAAGACATGGCGGTCGCACCCTTGCCCGAGCTGCAGCACGTGCACTACCAAGCCCCCTTGCAGACGACCAAGACGCAAGCGGCATGCACGCCCAAGCGCCAGCACCACAGCCTGTGGTGGACCGCGAGTTTCAGCACGCTCACGCGGGGCTTGAGCACCGACTCGCTGCGCGACGAAGCAGTGGTCGACGCCATCACCGATGCCGAGGCGCAAGACGCGCCTGAGCTTGACATGCAAGACCCCAGCATGGCGAGCGCCAGCCGCTGGCAGAACTTTCCGGCGGGCGCGAGCTACGGCACCTTGCTGCACGACCTGCTGGAGTGGCAGTCGCTCAACCACTGGCCTGCCGCCCGCGACGACGCGCCCGCATGGGCGCAGGCAGAGTGGCAAAACCTGTTGGCTCGCAAGGCGCGTTGGCTGCACTTGGACGACGCTGCGCAAGCGCAGCTGACCCCTTGGATCACCGCGCTGGTGAGCACCCCCTTGCCGCTTTCAGGCCTGGGCGCAGCGCTGGTGCTCAGCCATTTGCCCCGCGATGCTTTGTGGGCCGAGATGGAGTTCAGCTTCGAGGCGCATGGCGTCTCTGCAGCGACCTTGGACCAACTGATTGGGCAACACCTGTTGCCAGGCGCACCCCGCCCGGCTCTGCAAGCCCGCGTGCTGCATGGCATGTTGACCGGCTTCATGGACTTGGTGGTCGCGCACGAGGGGCGCTTTTGGGTGGTGGACTACAAATCCAACAAGCTGGCCGACTACACGCCTGCACAGCTGCAAGACGCGGTGCTGCACAAGCGCTACGACGTGCAGTACGTGCTGTACACCCTGGCCCTGCACCGGTTGCTCAAAGTGCGCTTGTCCGACTACGACTACGACCGCCACGTGGGCGCAGCGGTGTACGTGTTCTTGCGCGGTATTGACTTGGCCGGTGCCGGGGTGCATGTGCAGCGCCCACCTCGGGCATTGATTGAAGCGCTGGATGCAGCGTTTCGCGGCTAGTAACGGACTTTGATGAACGCCGACGGGCCTTGGACTTTGAGTTTCAAATTGATGTCCACGGTGTCTGCCCGGCTCAAGTTGATCTGGCTTGTGCTGTAGTCCAACACGGCGCCGACGTTTTTGGTGGGGAACCATTCAATGCCCACAGCGGTGTTGTAAATCGAACCGCTCAAGCGGCCATTGCTTTTTTTCACGCCTGATGCATCGACAAACACACGCAGATCCGGGCCAAAGGCATGGCGGGCACTGAACTCTAGCAATGGGGCCAAAGCACTGTCGTTGTAGTCCCCTTGCGCCGAGGAGGATGTGGAGTTGATCGACGCCGTGGCGCTCGCGTTCAAACCCAGTTTGTAGTAACCCGCGCCGGCGCCGGCGCCAAACACGGTGTCGCCACTGCCCATCCAAAACTTGTAGGCCAGCTTGGCGACATCGAGCTTGACGTCCAAGAAGGCATTGCCCGCTGCGGTGATGTCTGTGCCGTTGACGTTGGTGGTGTTTGAAAACGCGCCTGTGTAGCTGTGGCGGTATTGGTAGTAATCGAACGACACGCCTTGGCTGTCGAAGATCATGAGGTTGGCCTTGATGCGTGGCATGGTTTCTTTGCCCAGCCCCATATCGCCTGACCCCAGGTCGCCATAGGTGGAGTTCAAGGAGAGGTTGAGCTTAGGGTCAGCGCTCAACACGCCCACCGACACGCTCAGGCGGTCCAGTGCGGGCGCCAGGTCGGCCAGAGAGGGCAATGCTGCCAAGCCACTGGCCCCGCCCACGCACATGAACACAAGAAGGCGGGCACCTCGACGTGGGAGGTTGATGTGCACATTCATGGGGAGTCCTTCATTGGGTCGTGGGAAACAACGCAACCAGCAGTGAGGTGTGCCCTACCGGTGCTTGCCGTTGCAAAGACTTGAAGGTAGCGACTGAAGGGGCTGGCGTCTGCTCGCTAGCGCACGCACCTAGGGTTGGCTGCAAAGGACTTGAAGGCAACCAAAAATCATGACTAAAGAGGCTTCAAATTCAAGCCCCCACATCCAAGCAAGAAGAGTCCCAATTTCATCTGAGAGTACACACGTAGCGTCAATAGTGCTTCAAGCGTCTGAGGGGCGTTCTCTTTAGAACAGCTTGGACTATGAGTCTTGTCCTAAGTCTTTGGACGTGCTAATCTTGACGATTTCGCCTATTTTTTAAAGCAAAAAAAAGTGTATCTTTTGGCAGCAGCGACATGAAATTTGTACATTACTCACAGAAGGTAAATCCGTAAGTGGCCTAGCTCGTCAGTTCAACGTATCTCGTGCCAGCATCATCAATACGAGATAGTGCAAAAATTAGCTAATCCTCAAGACCAACGATAAATTTACTTTTCAACAGCTACTTCTTGCGGCGGCGCTGATGGTCGCAAAATTGACAACCCAAACACGAGTGGGCCGTACGGTTGTCGCCCTGTAATCCAAGCAATTGCCTCTCGAATTGCACCATAAAGTACGTTATGAGCAGTAATCGTAACTCCTCTAACCGCTTCTTCTTCGGTTAACGTATCGTCAACACCAAAGAATCCAACACACTCCATATCGATGCTGTAGGGGTAAGCTTTGTCGTGACTTTGATTAAACAAAGTTTGCATATTTGCTTGATAACGCCTAGTTGTTCCCTCTATTTTGGTAACCACTAAATTATTTTCAGGGCCTGTCTTAACTTCATTACTAGTAGGTTCGTGGCCCTGCATAGCAACAACAATACTTCGAACAAACACTACTTGTTCAAGCGTTATTGGATGAGGTTTTTGCTCCATCACGCCCCCTGACTCCATGCATACTGTTCATTGTTTGCAGACTTTGTGTAAAAGTCAGTAACGCTCGTTTGAGTCAAACTAGGTCTAACCATTGGTTCAAACTTCAGTGAGGCGAGCGACCAGTCAACAGATTTTGATGATGCGTTTACTACGTGCACTTCCAACCTTCCCCCTGTTGAACGAGCAAGTTTGACCATAGTTTCAATTGTCAGATTAGAGTCACCACGGAATATTTTGGTGATGTATGCGGCACTTGTACCAATTTTCTGAGCGATGGCCGCATAGGTCATCTTGGAAGCTCGGCGTTGAGCTTCTAACGAAGTTGAGAAATGTAATTTTGCTTCTTCAACCCAATACGAATCTGTATTCTTTGATTGCTCAAAGAAAGCCTCAAGTTTTTTACTCATCTTCATCGCCTATCACCTCACATGTTTTAGTCTCTATTGCAGAGAAATATGCACTTCTAGAAGTCGCAGCTTTCGCAACTGTTTTCTTATCGGCTTTACGCCCTTTTTTTAAAGCACCAGCGGTACAAACAGCAATTTGATTACCAACTCCCTTGAAATAAAACAACCGCAACGTGCCCTTACGAAACTCATAGATTCCATCTGCCTTACTTCCCTCGTGAGACCATCCATGTGGCATCGTTGACAGACCATTCGATGCCACATATCTAAGCATCTCCATCAACCCTTGTCGCAGTTTTAATGTGTTGGCTTCATTGCTACAAATGAAATCCTCAGACGGACACTCATCCCCAGCCATCACACCTACGACTTGGTACTTGTCTTCGAAAAGAACTTTGACTTTCAATATTAACCTATGAGTTAATTTTTTCTAAGAATTTTCTAAAATTTTTAGAGCATCAAGCGATGAATACTTTTAAATTCATTTTGACATAGGTTTAAATTAAATATGTAGCTCTAAAAGGTACATCGTATAGTGCAACCATCCATGTGGTAAAAACATGTGGTAAGCAGAAAACGCCCAAAAAGCAAAAACCCTTGTAAATCAACGACTTACAAGGGTTATACATAATGGCGGAGTGGACGTCCTACGCATCCAAACCCAGCTAACTCCAATAAACTCCATTTCACTCTGAAAGCCATTAAAAATACTTGGCCTAGGCTCTATTCAACTCCATTAAGTTCCAATAAAATCCACCTCATATTGGAGGGTAAATTGGTGGGTAGAAC
>CAITHK010000114.1 GCA_903892175.1 uncultured Burkholderiales bacterium
ATCTCTGCTGACGCTGTTCTTTCGTCATTTCCCCAAGCTCATTGAAACAGGTCACGTATTTGTGGCGCGGCCCCCCCTGTTCCGTGTGGATGCTCCTGCGCGGGGCAAAAAACCAGCCTCTAAGGTGTACGCCCTGGACGAAGGCGAACTCAGCGCCATCCTTGACAAGCTACGCAAAGACGGCGTGCGCGAAGGTTCGTGGAGCATCAGCCGCTTCAAGGGCTTGGGCGAAATGAGCGCCGAGCAACTGTGGGACACCACCCTCAACCCAGACACCCGCCGTTTGATGCCAGTGCAACTCGGTGTGCTGGACTTTTTGCAGACTGAAGGCCTGATCACCCAACTCATGGGCAAAGGCGAAGCCGCCGCCCGCCGCGAGCTTATGGAACTGCATGGCGATTCGATTGAGATTGACGTATGACCGATTTGTTGACCCCAGACCTGCCCGCCGCTGACAGCGAGGGCGACATTGCACTGGGCCACTATGCCCAGCGTGCTTACCTTGAGTACGCCCTGAGCGTGGTCAAAGGCCGTGCCTTGCCCGATGTGTGCGACGGCCAAAAGCCCGTGCAGCGGCGCATTCTGTATTCGATGTCCCGCATGGGCTTGGGCTTCAGTGGCCCCAACAACAACACGGGCGCCAAACCCGTCAAGTGCGCTCGCGTGGTGGGTGATGTGCTGGGTCGTTACCACCCGCACGGCGACAGCGCCGCGTATGAGGCGCTGGTGCGCATGGCGCAAGACTTTGCGCAACGCTACCCGCTGATTGACGGTCAAGGCAACTTTGGCTCGCGCGATGGCGATGGCGCAGCGGCCATGCGCTACACCGAAGCCCGTTTGGCCAAAATCACCACTCTGCTGCTGGACGAAATTGACGAAGGCACGGTGGACTTTCAGCCCAACTACGACGGCTCCACCGAAGAGCCCAAGCAGTTGCCCGCACGCTTGCCGTTTAACTTGCTCAACGGCGCGAGTGGCATTGCCGTGGGCATGGCCACCGAAATCCCAAGCCATAACCTGCGCGAAGTGGCCGATGCTTGCGTGGCCCTGATCAAGTCGCCCAAGCTGAGCGACGAAGAGTTGTTGCAGATCTTGCCCGCACCTGATTACCCAGGCGGGGGCCAAATCATCAGCAGCGCCTCAGACATTGCCGATGCCTACCGTACCGGACGCGGCTCGCTCAAAGTACGCGCACGCTGGGTGATTGAAGACTTGGCCCGTGGCCAGTGGCAACTGGTGGTCAATGAGTTGCCACCGGGTGTGAGCAGCCAGCGTGTGCTGGAAGAAATTGAAGAACTGACCAACCCTAAAGTCAAAGCAGGCAAAAAAGCCCTCAGCGCGGACCAAACTCAACTCAAAGCCACGGTGCTGGCGGTGTTGGACGTGGTGCGTGACGAGTCGAGCAAAGACGCCCCGGTGCGTTTGGTGTTTGAGCCTAAAACCCGCACCATTGAGCAGCAAGAACTCATCACCACCTTGTTGGCCCACACCAGCTTGGAAACATCTTCGTCCATCAACCTTACCATGGTGGGTTTGGACGGACGTCCGGTGCAAAAGTCATTGCGCGACATGCTCACGGAGTGGATTGAGTTTCGCCAAACCACCATCTTGCGTCGCTCGCAGCATCGTTTGAACAAAGTGCTCGACCGTATCCATATTTTGGAAGGTCGCCAACTGGTCTTGCTCAATATCGATGAGGTGATTGCGATCATTCGCCAAAGCGATGAGCCTAAACAGGCCTTGATGGAGCGATTCAAGCTCAGCGAGCGACAAGCTGAGGACATTTTGGAAATCCGTTTGCGTCAATTGGCGCGTTTGGAAGCCATCAAGATCGAGCAAGAGCTCAAAGAGTTGCGCGAAGAACAAGCCAAACTTGAAGACATCGTGGGTAACCCCGCTGCCTTGCGCCGTTTGATGGTGAAAGAAATTGAAACCGACGCCAAACAATTTGCCGACCCCCGTCGCACCCTCATTCAAGAAGAAAAGAAAGCTGTTGCTGAAATCAAGGTCATTGATGAGCCCGTGACCGTGGTGGTGTCTGAAAAAGGCTGGGTGCGTGCCCGCACTGGCCACGGGCATGACCCGGCCAGCTTTGCCTTCAAGTCGGGTGATGGTTTGTACGGTACGTTGGAGTGCCGCACGGTGGACACCTTCATCGCCTTTGGTTCCAATGGCCGCATTTACTCGGTGCCTGTGTCGGTGCTTCCGGGCGCACGCGGTGACGGTCAACCGGTGACCACCCTGGTCGACCTTGAAACCGGGACCCAGTTGCTGCACTACGTCGCTGGCCCAGCTGCCGCCACCTACTTGCTCAGCAGCTCCGGGGGCTATGGTTTCGTGGCCAATATCGAACACATGATTTCCCGCAACAAGGGCGGCAAATCCTTTATCACGGTCGGGGAGGGTGAAACTGTGTGCCGTCCATCTCCGGCTAGCGGAGGTTCAGGTTCTCAACCTGTTGCACCCGCCACGCATGTGGCATGTGCCTCTACCGGTGGCCGCTTCTTGACGTTTGAGTTGTCTGAGCTCAAATCGATGGAAAAAGGCGGGCGTGGCTTGATGTTGATTGACCTGGAAGCCAAAGACACCTTGGCCGGTGCCGCGGCTTACACCCGCAGCGTGCGCATCCAAGGCATTGGCCGAGGCGGCAAGGTGCGCGAAGAAACGCTGGAAGTTCGCAGCTTGAACAACGCCAAGGCGGCACGTGCCAAAAAAGGCAAAGTGGCTGACTTGGGCTTCAAGCCCAATGCGGTGGTGCGCGTCGAGTGACCCACCACCCATTGAAAAAGCGGCTCAAAGAGCCGCTTTTTTTGGGTGACAAGTTTTCAAGCCTTGGCTTTTGTTTGCTCGCTAGGTGTCGCCGGGACAGCCTCTTTCTTGGGAGGGCTGCAGTCGAAGCACACGAACATAGAGGACCCCAAAATGCGCTTGAACGAGCCGTTGTTGCGAGGCTTGTGGACGCCGCATTTGATACAACTCATGGTGTCGCCAGTGCGGCCAAGGCCCTCAAAAGGTGAACCGCCCTTTTTTGACTTGTAGCGCAGTCCGTCGTTGGAAATCTCTGTTTTTTCTGGGCGTGACATTGTTTTTGTTCTCTGAGACAAAAACGCTATTTTCGCAAATTTATGAGGCCTATTGGCCCATCCCGTGAAAAAGCCGACCGAATTAGCGGAAAAATCGTTTTGAATAGCGCAAAAGTGCGGGACCAAAGCGCCGAGATAGGGTGTGGCGGTGTTTGGCAAACAGCACGTACGCAGGTCCAAGCAGAGGCTGCAGCCATGGGCGTGAAAGTATCCATGACAAAACCGGCAGCTGTGCCAGTTGGTAGGCCTGAGCAAAAACCGGCACCCCCACCAAGGTTTGGCCGTTGGCCAAACGCCCATGAATTTGTGCCATAGCGGCCTCGCATGAGATGCGATGCGCGGGGGCGTCAAAGTCAACCTTGGTCACATCGATAAAAGCGAGCTTGCCTTGGGCATTGCGCGATTGCAGAAAATGAATTTCTGCTTGGCACAAAGGGCATTGACCGTCGTAATACAGGGTGAGTTCGGGGGTAAGGCTCATGAGTTCGGTTCAAACAGCAAACAATCATTGACAATCTATGAGGCTAGCACAGGAGATTTTCAGACGTGACTTCAACGCTTTCAGACCACTGCGCCAGCGAGGCGTATTTCAAGGACATTTTGAACCGGACCCAAACCCCGGCTGCTGAGCATGTGTTCACGCATTTGGACACTGAGGGCGTCTTGGGTCAAGCACGCGCTTGCGATGCTGCGCTCATCTCAGGCGCACCCCTGGGGTCCTTGCACGGCAAGCCCATCACCCTCAAAGACAACATCGATGTGGCGGGGCAGACCACCTTCGCGGGTACGCGGGTCTGTGAAGGCGAACCTGAAGCCAAAAACGATGCACCCGTGGTAAGTCGTTTGCGACAAGCCGGCGCAGTGCTGCTGGGCAAAACCAATATGAGTGAGTTTGCATTCTCGGGTGTAGGCATCAATCCCCACTTTGGCACTCCACGAAATCCTTGCGACTCGAACGTGGCGCGTGTTCCGGGTGGCTCTTCTTGCGGCGCTGCGGTGTCGGTGGCCTTGGGATTGGCGTTTGCAGCATTGGGTACGGATACCGGGGGCTCGATTCGCATACCCGCTGCGCTGTGTGGTTTGGTGGGCTTCAAGGGCACCCAATCGCGCATTCCCTTGGCTGGGGTGATGGAGTTGTCTCGCACCCTAGATACGGTGGGAGTCATCGCACGCACAGTGCGCGATTGCCTGCAAGTCGATGCGGTGGTGTCTCAGCAAATGTTGCCCTTGCAACCGGCCAATCTGCGACAACTGCGATTTGCAGTGCCTCAAACCTTGATGTTGGACGATCTGGAGCCCGTCGTCGCTCGAACGTTTGAGCGCACGCTGTCGCGGATTGCGGCTTCGGGGGCTGAAATTGTGGACATCCCATTTGTTGGCTTGGGTGAGATTGCTGGGCTCAGCATGCCGGGTGGTTTTTCGCCAGTCGAAGGCTATGCTGCCCACCATGCGCGTTTGGCCCGGGCCCCCGACCTTATTGACCCACGGGTGATGGCACGCATGACTTTGGGGCGAGATGTCAGTGCTTTGGACTACATCGGCTTGCTAGACCGTCGCCGCGCTTGGATCGTTCAAGCCCATCAAACGCTGCAGGGCTTTGATGCCATGCTCAGCCCTACCGTGCCGATGTGC
>CAITHK010000115.1 GCA_903892175.1 uncultured Burkholderiales bacterium
GCCGACCAGCCCATGGTGTTGGTGAGGTGGGCTTCGATTTGGCGCACGCCTTCGTAACCGTGTTGCAACATGCTTTCGTGCCACTTGGGGTTGAGCATGCGGCTGCGGGTTTCTAGGGCCACTTGTTCGGTCAGGCTGCGCACCACGCCCGCGCCTTGGGTCTGGTCGCCAATGAAGACGGGCGGGGCTTCGGCGGCGTTGCCGTCGCGGGCGTGTTTGGCTTGCAAAACGGCGCGGCTGATGCCACCCAAGGTGTCAAAGTAGGTGTCGATGCTGGTCACGCCCAGCTCCACCGAGTCCAGGTTTTGGTAGGTGAGCGACACGCTGGCCAAGGCGCTTTGCAGCACCGCGGTGTTGCGCACGGGGCGGCCTTCGCGGCCATACGCAAAACCTTTGCGTTGGGTGAAGGCGTCGCCCAGCTCGTTTTCGTTGTCCCAGCAGCTGCTGTCGATCAGGTAGTTGATGTTGGTGCCATAGGCACCTTCGGTGTTGCCGAACACGCGCAGCGAAGCGCATTCCAGCGTGCTGCCTTCGTGCTCGGCCATGAAGGCCAGCGCGTGCTTGCGGATGAAGTTTTGCTCAGCGGGTTCGTCGGCGCTGGCGGCCAAGAAAGAGGCTTCGGCCAGCAGGCGAATTTGCATAGGCAGCAGGTCACGGAAGATGCCCGAGAGGGTGATGACCACGTCAATGCGCGGGCGTCCGATCTTGGCCAAAGGGACCAGACAGGCGCCTGCCAAACGACCGTAGCTGTCAAAGCGCGGCGCTGCGCCCATCAAGGCCAAGGCTTGGGCCAGTGGGCCGCCTTCGGTCTTGAGGTTGTCGGTGCCCCACAGCACCATGGCCACGGTTTCTGGCAAAGCTTGGTGGTCTTGTGCATAGCGGGCCAATAATTTTTCGGCTTGACGCTGGCCGTCCAGGACAGCAAAGGCCGAGGGCATGCGAAACGGGTCCAGGCCATGCAGGTTGCGTCCGGTGGGCAGCACCTCGGGGTTGCGAATCAAGTCGCCGCCGGGGGCGGGCTGCAAGTAGCGGCCATCCAGTGCGCGCATGAGGCCTTGCATTTCATGGTCTTCGCCCAGCAGTCGGTTGGTGCGCACCAGCTGGCGCAACGATTCGGCTTGTACGGTGTCATGGGTGGACAGGCTGGCGCTGAGCTCGGCTTCGCTGGCACCATCGACCAAAGCTTCCATCAAGTCGCTGTGGCTGTCGTGTTGTGTCAAGCCCATGGCGTCTGCCATGACCTGGAGGGTTTGCAGCCGCTGGGTGCGGGTGGGGGCTTGTCCCATCACGTGCAGGCCCTCGGGGATGAGCGCGTATTCGAGTTCCAGCAATTGGTGTTGCAGCGATTCGATCCACTGGGCGTTTTCGGTGTCCGAGCTGGGGTGAAGCACGGCAGGCACAGACAGGTCCATGCCCTTGGCTTGTTCGTGGATCAGCTCTGTCAAGCTGGCGCGGTCTTGGGCCTGATCGGGGCCCATTTGTTGCCAGCGCTCCATGGACTGTTGCAGGCTGACGAGTTCTTTGTACAACCCTGAATGTGTGAGCGAAGGCGTGAGGTAGCTGACCAAGGTGGCGGCGCCCCGGCGCTTGGCCAGTGCGCCCTCAGACGGATTGTTGGCGGCATACAGGTACACATTGGGCAGCGCGCCAATCAGGCGGTCGGGCCAGCATTGGGCCGACAAGCCGGTTTGTTTGCCAGGCATGAACTCAAGCGCGCCGTGGGTGCCAAAGTGCAGCACCGCATCGGCGGCATAGTCGTCGCGCAGGTAACGGTAAAACGCGCTGAAGGCGTGGGTCGGGGCGCAGCCGGTTTCAAACAACAAGCGCATCGGGTCGCCCTCGTAGCCAAAGCCGGGTTGCACGGTTACCACCACCTGACCAAAGGCGGCGCCCAAGATGAACAACGACTGCCCGTTGGTCAGGTGCTTGCCAGGCGCGGGCCCCCACTGGGCTTCGATCTCAGACAACCAGCGCTCATGGCGCACATGGTGGCTGGTGTCCATGGCATGCAACACATTGGCTTGGGTGCCATATTGGCTGGCGTTGCCTTGCAGCAAGCGCTCGCGCAAGTCGTCCACGCTCTGGGGCAACTCCACCTTGTAGCCTTCTAACGACAGGCGCTGCAAGGTGTTGAAAAGTGACTGGAACACCGACAAATACGCGGCAGTGCCTACGCTGCCTGCGTTGGGCGGGAAGTTGAACAGCACGATGGCCAATTTGCGCTCGGCCCGAGGTTTGTCGCGCAGGCGCACCAAGCGCTCCACGCGGGCACTCAGCATCTCGGTGCGTTCGCTGCAAGTGAACATGTCTTGGCTGCGTGGGCCGCTGGGGAAGGTGCAGTGCTTGTCGCAGCCGGTGCAGGTTTGTCCGGCAGGCCCAGGGCGTCCGCCGTAGACCATGGGCAAGATCGAGCCATCGAGCTCAGGGATGGCCACCATGATGGTGTTTTCCACGGGCAACAGGCCGCGTGTGGAGTCGCCCCATTGCTCAATGGACTGGAACTCCAGGGGATGGGCGGCGATGTAGGGCACATCGAGTTCGCTCAGGGCGACTTCGGCGGCGCTGGCGTCGTTGTACGCCGGCCCACCCACCAAGGAGAAGCCGGTGAGTGAGACCAGTGATTGGATCTTTGAGTCGCCGCCTTGTTTGAAAAAGCGGTCCATGGCGGGGCGCGCATCCAAGCCGCTGGCAAACGCAGGAATGACCCGCAGGCCCCGCGCTTGCAGCGAGGTGATGACGGCGTCGTAATGCGCGGTGTTGCCTGCCAGCAGGTAAGAGCGCAACAACAGCAGGCCCACGGCTGGCTGGTCTTTTCGGCCATGCCCAGGCAGATCGCTCAGGTGTTCGCTGATGCGGTTTTTCATCTGGGGGTGGTACAGACCGACGTCGGGGTATTCGATGGGGTCTTCGGGCTGGGCCAGCGCACGCAAAGGTTCGCGCGGTCCTTGGGCGTAGCGGTGCACCAAGGTTTTGACCAGGTGTTCTATGTTGTGTTCGGAGCCCGCCAGCCAATAGCGCATGGTCAAAAAGTACAGACGCAAATCTTGCGCCGTGCCAGGGATGAAGCGCAGCAGTTTGGGCAAACGGCGCAACATGGACATTTGTTTGGCGCCGGCGCTGGCTGAAGCGCCTTTTTCTTCGCCGGTATCTTTGTTTTTGGCGCTGGGGCGCAGTTTTTTGAGCAAGGCCATCAGGCCACTCGACTCCCCCCCCATGACCAGCTTGCCCATGCGTGTGAGCTGCGTGACCTGTGGTGCCGACATGATGCAGACCATGGCATCGCAGTGCGCGCGGCGCGCCTGCAGGGCTTCAAGCACGGGCAGGAAGTGGTCTTCCATGAACAACATGGTGACAACCACGATGTCGGCTTGTGCAATGGCGCTCAAACAGTCGGCCAAGGCCTTGTCGCTGTCACGCCAGGCCGATGCGCTGTGGGTTTGCAAGTGCAAGCCAGGCAGTTGCGTGGCCAGTCGTTCCGAGGCATGGGCCGCAGCACTGGCCAGATGGCTGTCCATGGTCAGCAACACCACGCTCATGCGGGCGCTCTGCACAGAGGTCTTTTTACCGGCTGTAGTGGGCTTTGGCATCGTAGAGCGTCTCCACCGTGATGGTTGCAACACCCAGGTCTTGGGCAAATCGTTCGGTGTTGCGCCGCGCTTTGCCGCGCACAAAGAACGGAATCTTGCCCAGCTCCTTCTCAGCTTCGATGCTCCAGGTGGCTTGGTTCGAAGCCGCTTGGGTGGGCAGGGCACTTGCAGTCGGGCTGGTTGGCTTGGGCGTGCTGGGTTCGCTGGGCGTCAGCGCTGCGGGTGTTTGGGGTGCAGCGGCTTGGGCAGGGCTGATGTCGGCTGCGGGGCGGGTGCTGCCCAGGTGCGAAGGGGCCGCGCCGGCGTGGAATTCAAAGTCTTCACGGAACATGCCGATCAGGTGTTCTTCCAGGCCCATCATCAGGGGGTGAACCCACGTGTCAAACAGCACATTGGCACCTTCAAACCCCATTTGCGGTGCGTAGCGGGCTGGGAAATCTTGCACATGCACGGGGGCTGAAATCACCGCACATGGAATGCCTTGGCGTTTGGCGATGTGGCGCTCCATTTGCGTGCCCAAGATCAGCTCGGGCTGCAGCGCGTTGATCTGGTCTTCGACTTCCAGATAGTCGTCGGTGATCAGCGCCTCGATGCCCAAGCCTTTGGCGCAGTCGCGCACCTCGCGTGCGAATTCGCGGCTGTAGGTGCCCAAGCCCACCACCTCGAAGCCCATTTCTTGGCTGGCAATGCGCGCTGCAGCGACAGCATGCGTGGCGTCGCCAAAGATGTACACGCGCTTGCCGGTGAGGTAGGTGGAGTCCACCGACTTGGCATACCACGTGGCGTGTGCGTTGTCGGGGTCCTGTGTGGGCTGGGTCAAGCCTGTGAGGGCGCAGACCTCGGCGATGAAGTCGCGTGTGGCGCGGCTGCCCAAGGGCACGGTTTTGGTGTACGGCTGGTCAAACTGGCGTTGCAACCACTGTGCGGCACTCAGGCCGATTTCGGGGTAAAGCACCACGTTGAAATCGGCGTTGGCCAGTTGGTTGATGTCGCTCACACTGGCATTGAGCGGTGCCACCACGGCCACATCAACGCCGAGCTGGTGGAGCAGTTGGGTGATTTCTTTGACATCGTCGCGGTGGCGAAACCCGAGGGCGCTCGGACCCAAGATGTTGCAAGTAGGGCGGGCTTTGGGGAGGCGTTCGGTGGGTTTGTGAACCAAGTGTCGGCACAGTTGGTAAAAGGTCTCGCTGGCGCCCCAGTTCTCTTTGCGCTGGTAAGACGGCAGCTCCAGCGCCACCACCGGAATGGGCAACTGCAGGGCTTGGGCCAAGCCACCTGGGTCGTCTTGGATCAGCTCGGCGGTGCAAGAAGAGCCGACCAACATGGCGGCAGGCTTGAAGCGGGCCACGGCCTGACGGGCTGCGTCTTTGAAGAGTTCGGCGGTGTCTCCCCCCAGATCACGTGCTTGAAAGGTGGTGTAGGTCACAGGTGGGCGACGTGGCAGGCGCTCGATCATGGTGAACAACAAGTCGGCATAGGTGTCGCCCTGCGGTGCATGCAGCACGTAGTGCACGTCGCGCATGGCGGTGGCCACGCGCATGGCGCCGACGTGGGGCGGTCCTTCGTAAGTCCAGAGCGTCAATTGCATGGTGTGTTCCTGCGCTTTCAGGCGGCCAGCTTCATGCGGCGTTTGAGCGGGCGGCTGAACAGGCCGGCCAGATCGGCGGCTTGTTCATAACCCTGAATGGGCGTGAAAACCAACTCGATGGCCCACTTGGTGGTGATGCCCTCGGCTTCCAGGGGGTTGGCGAGGCCTAGGCCGCACACCACCAGATCGGGGGCATCGGCCAGACAGCGCTCGAGTTGGCGGTCCACGTCTTGGCCTTCGCTGATGCGCGTGCCTTGGGGGAGCCACGCCAGTTCAGGTGCCATGTGTTGGCGATGCAAATAAGGCGTGCCCACTTCCACCAAGTCCATGCCCAGTTCGCGGTGCACGAAGCGCGCCAGTGGGATTTCGAGTTGAGAGTCGGGGAAGAAAAAGATGCGTTGGCCTTGCAAGACCTGGCGTTGCACAGCCAAGGCTTTTTCGGCCCGTTGGCGCGGTGCGGCGGTGGCATTTTCAAACACCTCAGGGGCCACGCCAAATGCACTGGCAGCAGCTTGCAGCCACGCGGTGGTGCCTTCAACGCCCAAAGGGAAAGGCGCTGGCAAGTGCTGCGCGCCGCGTGATTGCAAAGCCCGCGCGGTGTCGGCCAAAAAGGGCTGAGCCAGCAAGAAGCGGGTGTTGGGCCCCACCGCTGGCATGGCTTGGCTGTTGCGTGGCGGGAAAAAATTGACTTGCAAGCCCATGCGTTCAAGCAGGCTGCGCAGCTGGTCTTCGACCACATCGGCCAAGGTGCCGACCACCATCAGCGCGGGCGCTGTGGCGCTGGCGGCGGGCAAGCCGGGCACCATGGCGGCCAGGCAAGCGTCTTCGCCTTGGGTGAAGGTGGTTTCGATGCCGCTGCCTGAATAGTTCAGCACCCGCACTGCCGGATGGTGGATTTGGTTTTGCCGCTCCGCGGCGCGAGAGAGGTCCAGCTTGATCACCTCTGATGGGCAAGAGCCCACCAGAAACAGCAAGCGGATGTCGGGGCGGCGCGCCAACAGTTGGCTGACCACACGGTCGAGTTCGTCGTGCACATCGGCCAAGCCCGCCAGGTCGCGCTCGTCGATGATGGCGGTGCCAAAGCGTGGTTCGGCAAAAATCATCACGCCTGCCGCCGACTGAATCAGGTGCGCGCAGGTGCGCGAGCCCACCACCAGAAAGAATGCATCTTGAATTTTTCGGTGCAGCCAGATGATGCCGGTGAGGCCGCAAAAGACTTCACGCTGGCCTCGTTCCACCAAGGGTGTGACATCGGTGCAGCCGGTGGTTTCTGCGCGGATTGGAATGACGCTGCTCATGTGCTGGCCTCTGCGCCTGTGAGGGGCGAAATGGGGGTGGTTTTTTGCAGTCGCGCCATGCGCAACTTGCGGATGTATTGGGCGGCGTTGAAGCCGTAGCTTGCGTAGGCGGCCAGGGCCAGCAGCAACTGTTCGGTGGGGGTCCACAGGCCTTGCCACCAAACCCACAGGTAGGCGGTGTGTAAAGCCAACACCCCCATGCTGACCACGTCTTCCCAGAAGAAAGCATGTGCAAACAGGTATTGGCCAAAGACCACTTTTTCCCAAATGGCGCCGGTGACCATGATGGCGTAGAGCACCAAGGTTTTGACGACCACCGAAGCCAGCGCCCAATCGGTGTGTTCGC
>CAITHK010000116.1 GCA_903892175.1 uncultured Burkholderiales bacterium
TGAGCGCCGCCGTGCGTTGGTGGCCGAGGGCGGTTTCTCGCGTGGCGCTTATGGCGAATTGACTGATTTGGGGCTGGGCGGCCTCTACATCCCCGAGGCCTTGGGTGGTTTGGGCATGGGGCCGATTGAGGGTATGGTGGTGATGGAGGAGTTGGGGCGCGGCATCGTGCTCGAACCCTTGGCTCAGACGCTCATTGCGGGTGCCCTGCTGTCAGGCTACGCCAGCCCAGAGGTGCAAGCGGCTTGGTGCGAGAAGGTGGCCACGGGCGAGGCCCTGGTGGTGTTGGCGCATCAAGAGCGCGCCGCGCGCTACCAGCTGGCCCATTGCCAGACCACGGCCGAACTGCAAAACGGGCAGTGGATCTTGACCGGTGCCAAGAGCGTGGTACCTGCGGGTGACCAGGCCGACGCCTTGTTGGTGCCTGCCATGGCCAACGGTCAGATGGGCTTGTACTTGGTGACACGCAACGCCGCTGGCGTGGCGACCCGGGGTTACCTCACGCAAGACGGCAGTCGCGCCGCCGAGTTGGCCTTGCACCAAGCGCCCGCAACTTTGGTGACCGCCGACGGCATGACGGCTTTGCTGCATGCCCAAGACATTGGCATTGCCGCCGTGTGTGCCGAAGCGGTGGGCGTGATGGACAAAACCGTGGCCATCACGGTCGAGTACATGAACATGCGCAAGCAGTTTGGCGTGGCCATCAGCAGCTTTCAGGCACTGCGCCACCGCGTGGCCGACATGAAGATGCAGCTCGAGTTGGCCCGCTCCATGAGCTACTACGCATCCCTCAAGCTCAACGCCCCGCAGGACGAGCGTCGCCGCGCCATGGCACGTGCCAAGTACCAGTTGGGCACGTCGATGCGCTTTGTGGGTCAACAGGCGGTGCAACTGCATGGCGGCATTGGCGTGACCGACGAGTACATCGTGAGCCACTACTTCAAAAAGCTCACGCAACTCGAGCTGAGTTTTGGTGACACCTTGCACCACCTGGGTCAGGTCTCGTCCCA
Organism: uncultured Burkholderiales bacterium; assembly: GCA_903892175.1. Classification (GTDB taxonomy): domain Bacteria; phylum Pseudomonadota; class Gammaproteobacteria; order Burkholderiales; family Burkholderiaceae_C; genus Limnohabitans. The sequence continues at coordinate 1,009 of CAITHK010000116.1, forward strand.
GATGCAAGACACGGCGGGCGTGTTTGCCTGAGCTAGACCTGCAAGACCTCGAGCCAGGGCCTCAGTTGGCGCGCTGAAATCGCGGTTGCAGCATGCCGTCAATCACCACTTGTTCGGTGAACATGGCGGCGGGTCGCACCCACAGGCCATGGGCGCCATAGAGCGCACGGTACACCGTCATGGTCTCTAGGGTTTCGCTGTGGCGGGCGGTGCCAATCACCTCGTACATGCCGCCTTTGTAGTGGCGGTAGAGGCCGGTGGGGGTTTCTTCGAGAGGGGGGAGGTCTTGGTCGTTCATGGGTGGGACAATACACCCTATGCATCCAAAAGCCCTGTTAGAAGCTTGTACCGAGCTTGTTCGCCTCACTTTGAAGTTTGACCACCCTGCCGACGCCGTGGTCTCTAAGTTTTTCCGTGATTACCGCAAAACCTACGCCTTTGGCCCGCGCGAGCGGGCTGCCTTGGCCGAGACGGTCTACAACGTCTTGCGCTACAAACTGCGCTACGACCACTTTGCACCCTCTGGCTCTGGCCCCAAAGAGCGGCGTTTGGCCATTCTGGGCTTTGCCGAGCATTTGGACCACCAAGCGCCCATGCCCGTGGGCGCGTCTGGCAACAAGCCTGCTCCTGGCAAACGCAAGGCCGACAGCTCGGGCCCGCGCGACTTTTTGAAAAGCGCCTTGAGCGACCCCGAAATCGTTTGGCTGGACGCCTGTGCCCAGGTGAAAACAGCCGACCTGATGGAGCGCCACCGCCACAACCTGCCTGAGTGGCTGGTGGCTCCGCTCAAAGCCCAAGTGGGGGAAGGCTTTTGGCGTTTGGTGGAGCGACTCAACGGTTCAGCACCGCTGGACTTGCGTGTCAACACCTTCACCGACAAGCGCAGCGATGTGCAGCACGAGCTCAAACTGGCGGGCATCCAAGCCACGCTGACGCCTTATTCCCCCTGGGGCTTGCGCATTGACGGCAAACCGGCCCTGAGCCAACTCGACGCTTTTGCCCGGGGTGCCATCGAGGTGCAAGACGAGGGCTCGCAACTCTTGGCTTTGTTGCTCGACGCCAAGCGCGGCGAAATGGTGGTGGACTTTTGCGCGGGTGCCGGTGGTAAGACCCTGGCGATTGGTGCGGCCATGCGCAGCACCGGGCGCTTGTACGCGTTTGACAATTCTGCCCATCGACTGGAGGCCCTCAAGCCTCGCTTGGCCCGCAGCAAGCTCTCCAATGTGCACCCCGCCGCCATTGCCCATGAGCGCGATGACCGGGTGAAACGATTGAGCGGCAAGATTGACCGCGTGTTGGTGGATGCGCCGTGTTCGGGCCTGGGCACCTTGCGTCGCAACCCCGACATGAAATGGCGCCAATCCCCCCAAGCGGTGGCGGAATTGACGGCCAAACAGACGGCCATTTTGGCCAGCGCCGCACGCTTGCTCAAATCGGGTGGCCGCCTGGTGTACGCCACTTGCAGCGTGCTGCCCGAAGAAAACGAAGCCATCGCCCAAGCCTTCAGCGCGGCTCAGCCTGACTTTGAGCCGATGTCTGCCGCCCAGATCTTGGCCGAGCTCAAGGTCGAGCATGCGGCCTCTCTTTGCACAACCGATGGCTTGTATTTGCGGCTTTGGCCCCATGTACATGCCACAGATGGTTTTTTTGCTGCCGTTTGGACCCGCAAGTAAAATTGTCAAATATTCGATAAAACTGGAAATTCCACATGTTGATTCCCAATTGGCCTTGGCTGGACGCCACATTGTTTTGGTTGGGCCACGGCCTGTTTGATTTGAGTTGGTGGCAAGTGGTGCTGGTGACCCTGGGGCTGACCCACATCACCATTGCCAGCGTGACCATTTATTTGCACCGCCATTCCGCGCACCGTGCGCTGGACTTGCACGCGATTCCTTCGCACTTCTTTCGTTTTTGGCTGTGGTTGACCACGGGCCAAGTGACCAAAGAGTGGACCGCCATCCACCGCAAACACCACGCCAAGTGCGAGCAAGCCGAAGACCCGCACAGCCCCCATGTGTACGGCATCAAGACCGTGTTGCTTCAAGGGGCCGAGCTGTACCGCAAAGAATCCAAAAATCTCGACACCATGGCCCGCTACGGCCACGGCACACCCGACGACTGGATGGAGCGCAACGTGTACACGCGCTTTTCATGGCAGGGCGTGGCCTTGATGTTGATCATCAACTTGGCCTTGTTTGGCGCCATTGGCCTGACCATTTGGGCTGTGCAGATGATGTGGATTCCGGTCACCGCCGCCGGCATCATCAACGGTGCCGCTCACTACTGGGGTTACCGCAACTTTGAGGCGCCAGATGCCAGCACCAACATTTCGCCTTGGGGCATCATCATTGGTGGCGAAGAGTTGCACAACAACCACCACACCTACCCGACTTCGGCCAAGTTGTCAGTCAAGCCTTATGAGTTTGATTTGGGCTGGGCGTACATCCGTATTTTGGAAACTTTCGGTTTGGCCACGGTCAAGAAAACGCCTCCCAAGCTGGCCTTTGGTGACATCAAGCCTGTGGCCGACGAGAAGACCCTCGAGGCTGTGATTGCCAACCGCTACGAAGTGATGGCCAATTACGCGCGCCAATTGCGCAGCGCCATGCTGCAAGAGATTGCCAGTTTGCCCGCCAAGCCCGCTGAGTCTGTGTTGGCCGCTGCCAAGCGCTGGATGCACCGTGATGCAGAAAAAGTGCCTGCGGCGGTGGTGGCCCAACTCGCGCAAGCCCGTGCAGTGTTGCCAGTGGCAGACAAGATGGTGCGCATGCGTGAAGAGTTGCGCCAGTTGTGGCTCAACACGGGACACAACCGCGCTCAGTTGGCGCTGGACCTGCAGGCTTGGTGCAAGCGGGCCGAAGACAGTGGCATCGCTGCCTTGCAAGAGTTCTCCATGCGCTTGCGCGCGGCGCACGCTTGAGGCCCCACAGCATCTCGCTTGCTCGGGTGCCAGCCCTAGCCTGCCAACAAAAAACCCGCTGTCGTGAGACGAGCGGGTTTTTTGTTGGGCCAATCTGAATTACTTCAGTTTGGTTTCCTTGTATTCCACGTGCTTGCGAGCTTTGGGATCAAATTTCATGATCAACATTTTCTCGGGCATGGTTTTCTTGTTTTTGCTGGTCGTGTAGAAGTGACCGGTGCCGGCTGTCGATTCCAGCTTGATTTTTTCGCGTCCGCCTTTGGATGCCATGATCGTTTCCTTAAATAGATTTAGTCAGTGGAGGGCAGAGCTTGTGTGCAGCTGCCCATCAAGTCATCAAGCCTGACCGCGGGCGCGCAAATCGGCCAACACAGAGTCAATGCCATTTTTGTCGATCAGGCGCAGAGCCGCGCTAGACACGCGCAGGCGCACCCAACGGTTTTCGGTCTCCACCCAGAAACGGCGGTATTGCAGGTTCGGCAAGAACCGGCGCTTGGTTTTGTTGTTGGCGTGGGAAACATTGTTCCCCGTCATCGGGCCTTTGCCCGTTACTTCACATACGCGTGCCATGTGGACACTCCATGATTTTCTATACGGCAGCTCGTTGTCACGAGCGCCTCACCTCGCCAGATTGGGTGGCGGTAACCCGACATTTGTCGTTTGATCCCCCATCTGTGGGATGGGGGATGTTTAACAAAGCCTGAAATTATAGCGTTTTATCAAACGCCTTCTTGTTCCAAGAAGCGTTGCGCGTCCAGCGCGGCCATGCAGCCCGTGCCAGCGCTGGTGATGGCTTGACGGTACACATGGTCTTGCACGTCGCCAGCCGCAAAGACACCGGGCACGCTGGTCATGGTGGCAAAGCCCTGCAAACCGCCTTGGGTGATGATGTAGCCGTCCTTCATGTTCAGCTGACCTTGGAAGATGTCGGTGTTGGGGTGGTGGCCAATGGCAATGAAGCAGCCTTGCAGCGTCAAGTCACGGGTGCTGCCGTCTTGCGTGCTTTTCAGGCGCACGCCGGTCACGCCTGAGGCGTCGCCCAGCACTTCGTCCAACGTGCTGTGGGTTTGCAACACGATCTTGCCTGCGGCCACTTTGTCCATCAGCTTGTCGATCAAGATGGCCTCTGCCTTGAACTTGTCGCGGCGGTGGATCAGGTGCACCACGCTGGCGATGTTGGACAAGTAAAGCGCCTCCTCCACAGCGGTGTTGCCACCGCCCACCACGCAGACGGGCTGTTCGCGGTAGAAAAAGCCGTCGCAGGTGGCGCAACCGGACACGCCACGGCCCATGAACGCCTCTTCAGAGGGCAGACCCAGGTATTTGGCCGAAGCACCGGTGCAAATGATCAAGCTGTCGCAGGTGTAGACACCGCTGTCGCCCGTCAGTGTGAAAGGGCGCTTGGAGAAGTCGACCGTGTGGATGTGGTCAAACACGATCTGGGTGTTGAAGCGCTCCGCATGCTGCTGAAAGCGCTGCATCAGCTCGGGGCCTTGCACGCCGTTCACATCGGCGGGCCAGTTGTCCACCTCGGTGGTGGTCATCAATTGGCCGCCTTGGGCCATGCCCGTGATCAGCAAAGGCTTCAAGTTGGCGCGCGCCGCGTACACGGCGGCGGTGTAGCCCGCAGGGCCAGAACCCAGAATCAAAACTTGGGCGTGTTGGGGGGTAGTCATCGGAACCACTCAATCGAAAGAGACAATAAGGGACCGATTGTAAGAACCCTGGCCGTGGCCCTCCGCGCTGTGGGGCCGTCCCTCAGGTAAGCTCTCCCACCAGACATGACCTATTCGCTCAACACCCTCAACAACGACCGTCGCGCGTCCAGCGCGGATGGCGACCACAAACCCACCGGATTCAGGCGCTTTGCGCAAGAAATCGCGCTCACCGCCGGTTTTGTGTTCATGCTGTTTTGGTTGCTGGCCTTGCTCACCCATAACCCTTTAGACCCGGCATGGACCACCTCAGGTACTGGTAACAGTGTGCGCAACTTTGGGGGCCGCTTGGGCGCCTGGTTGGGGGACATGAGCTTTTTCTTGCTCGGCTACTCGGCATGGTGGTGCTACGCCGCTGCCTTGGTGGCTTGGTTGGCGGCCTTGGCCGATCGCTTGCGCGATGAAGACACCCCGCCTGCGGAGAACTTGGGCTGGCGTCACACCCGTTTTGCTTTTTGGGCAGGGCTGGCCTTGTTGCTGATTTCCAGCGTGGGGCTGGAGTGGACCCGCTTGTACCGCTTTGAAGACCGATTGCCTGGGCATGTAAGCGGTGGCGTGCTGGGTTATTTGGTCGGACCGTTCAGCTTAAAGTGGCTGGGCTTCAATGGCTCGGGTTTGATTTTCATCGTCTTTGGTGTGGTGGGGGCTTCTTGGGTGTTTCGTTTCTCTTGGGCCCAAACGGCCGAGCACATGGGCGCCTGGATTGACGGTCGGATCGAGTCTTGGCGCGAACGCCGCGAGCGCGAACAAGACGTGGCGTACGGCTTGGCCGCTGCCCGTGAACGCGAAGAAGTGGTGTTGGAAGAACGGGTCGAAATTGAAGAGCATCACCCCGTGCCGGTGGTGATTGAGCCTGAAATGGTCGAAGTGCCCAAGAGCGCGCGCGTGGCCAAAGAGCGACAAAAGCCCTTGTTCACCGAAATGGTGGATTCGCGCTTGCCCCAGGTGGACTTGCTCGACGGTCCCTTGGTGCGTCAAGACACCGTGGCCCCCGAGACGCTGGAGATGACCAGCCGCATGATCGAGAAAAAGCTCAAAGACTTTGGCGTCGAAGTGCGGGTGGTGGCGGCGTCGCCGGGCCCCGTGATCACGCGCTACGAAATTGAGCCCGCCACCGGCGTCAAAGGCTCGCAGGTGCTAAACCTGGCCAAAGACTTGGCGCGCTCTTTGTCGCTGGTGTCCATCCGTGTGGTTGAGACCATCCCCGGCAAAAATTTCATGGCACTCGAATTGCCCAACGCCAAACGTCAGTCGATTCGCCTGAGTGAAATTTTGGGCTCTGACATTTACAACGAAGCCAAGTCCATGCTCACCATGGGCTTGGGCAAAGACATTGTGGGCAACCCCGTCGTGGCTGACCTGGCCAAGATGCCCCACGTGCTGGTGGCCGGTACCACCGGATCGGGCAAGTCGGTGGGCATCAACGCCATGATCTTGTCGCTGCTCTACAAAGCCGAAGCGCGTGACGTGCGTTTGTTGATGATCGACCCCAAGATGCTGGAGATGTCGGTCTACGAAGGTATTCCGCATTTGCTGGCGCCGGTGGTCACCGATATGCGCCAAGCCGCACACGGCTTGAACTGGTGTGTGGGCGAAATGGAAAAGCGCTACAAGCTCATGAGCAAGCTGGGTGTGCGCAACTTGGCCGGCTACAACGCCAAGATCGACGAAGCCGCCGCGCGTGAAGAGTTCATCTACAACCCCTTCAGCCTGACACCCGAGCAGCCCGAGCCCTTGCAGCGTTTGCCACACATCGTGGTGGTGATCGACGAGTTGGCCGACCTGATGATGGTGGTGGGCAAGAAGATCGAAGAGCTGATTGCCCGCTTGGCCCAAAAGGCCCGTGCCGCAGGGATTCACCTGATTTTGGCCACCCAGCGCCCCAGTGTGGACGTGATCACGGGCCTGATCAAAGCTAACATCCCGACCCGCATTGCCTTTCAGGTCAGCAGCAAGATTGACAGCCGCACCATCCTCGACCAAATGGGTGCCGAGGCCTTGTTGGGCATGGGTGACATGCTTTACATGGCCAGTGGCACCGGACTGCCCATTCGCGTGCACGGTGCCTTTGTCAGCGATGAAGAAGTCCACCGCGTGGTGAGCTACCTCAAGACCCAAGGCGAGCCCGACTACATCGAGGGTGTGCTCGAAGGCGGTACGGTCGATGGCGACGGCAATGCCAGCGGCCCCGATTTGTTTGGCGACGCGCCCGCAGAAAAAGACCCGATGTACGACCAAGCCGTCGAAGTGGTGTTGAAGAACCGCAAGGCCAGCATTTCGCTGGTGCAGCGCCACTTGAAGATTGGCTACAACCGTGCCGCGCGTTTGGTGGAAGACATGGAGAAAGCCGGCATGGTCAGCGCCATGAGCAACAACGGCCAGCGCGAAATTTTGGTCCCCAAGCGAGATGAATAACGCAGCACCTCACGTGTCGCCTACACAGCCGCAGAGCTTCCTCACGCACTGGGCGCGCGCGGTGTGGCATGTGGTTCTGGTGTGGGCATGTGCCATGACTTTGAGCGGTGTAGCCAATGCCAGCAGCCTCGACACATTGGCTGTTTTTTTGAAAACCACCCAAAGTGGACGCGCCGATTTCACCCAGGTGGTGACGTCCCCGGCCAGGCCCGACCAAGCCGTGCGCAGCAAAACCTCGGTGGGCAGCTTTGCTTTTGTGCGGCCGGTGCGCTTTCGCTTTGACTACCAAAAACCGTTTCCCCA
>CAITHK010000117.1 GCA_903892175.1 uncultured Burkholderiales bacterium
TGATGGCCCCCATGGCCATCAACGGCGAAGAAGGCATTGGCTCCATGGGCAACGACAGTCCGTTGGCTGTGTTGTCGAGCAAGAACAAACCGCTCTACAACTACTTCAAACAGTTGTTCGCCCAAGTGACCAACCCGCCGATCGACCCGATCCGCGAAGCCATCGTGATGTCCTTGGTGTCTTTCATTGGCCCCAAACCTAACTTGCTTGACATCAACCAAGTCAACCCGCCCATGCGTTTGGAGGTGAGCCAGCCCGTGCTCAACTTCTCCGACATGGCCAAGTTGCGTAACATCGAGCAGCACACCCAAGGCAAGTTCAAGAGCGCAACCCTCAACATCGCCTACCCACTGGCTTGGGGCCATGACGGTGTGGAGGCCAAATTGGCGTCCTTGTGTGCCGAAGCCGTGGATGCGATCAAAGGTGGCAAAAACATCTTGATCATCAGCGACCGTGGCGTGAGCGCCACCCAGGTGGCCATCCCCGCGGTGCTGGCCTTGTCTGCCATTCACCAGCACTTGGTGCGCGAAGGCTTGCGCACCACCGCTGGATTGGTGGTCGAGACGGGCTCCGCCCGCGAAGTGCACCATTTCGCGGTGTTGGCCGGTTACGGTGCCGAAGCGGTGCACCCCTACCTTGCCATGCAAACCTTGGCTGCCATGCACAAAGACCTGCCGGCCGATTTGTCGACCGACAAAGCGATTTACAACTACGTCAAAGCCATTGGCAAAGGTCTGTCCAAGATCATGTCCAAAATGGGCGTGTCGACCTACATGTCGTATTGCGGCGCGCAATTGTTCGAAGCCATCGGCATCAACACCGAAACCATCAGCAAGTACTTCACGGGCACCCCCAGCCGTGTGGAGGGCATCGGCATTTTTGAAATGGCAGAAGAAGCCATTCGCATGCACCACGCTGCGTTTGGCGACAGCCCCATCTTGGCCAATATGCTCGACACCGGTGGCGAATACGCTTGGCGTGCCCGTGGTGAAGAGCACATGTGGACGCCCGACGCGATCGCCAAGTTGCAGCACAGCACGCGCTCGAACAACTTCAACACGTACAAAGAGTACGCTCAGATCGTCAACGACCAGAACAAGCGTCACCTGACCTTGCGTGGCTTGTTCGACTTCAAGATTGACCCAGCCAAAGCCATTTCGGTGGACGAGGTCGAACCGGCCACCGAGATCGTCAAACGCTTTGCCACCGGGGCCATGTCCTTGGGCTCAATCAGCACCGAAGCCCACGCTACCTTGGCTGTGGCCATGAACCGCATCGGGGGAAAAAGCAACACTGGCGAAGGCGGTGAAGACCCTGCGCGTTACCGCAACGAACTCAAAGGCATCCCCATCAAACAGGGTGAAACCTTGAAGAGCGTGATCGGTGACGATGTGGTGGAGGTCGACATGCCGCTGCAAGCGGGCGACAGCCTGCGCTCGCGCATCAAGCAAGTGGCCTCGGGCCGCTTTGGTGTGACGGCCGAATACCTGTCGTCGTCAGATCAAATTCAGATCAAGATGGCCCAAGGGGCCAAGCCGGGCGAAGGCGGTCAGCTGCCGGGTGCCAAAGTGTCTGAATACATTGGCAAGCTGCGCTACAGCGTGCCAGGTGTGGGCCTGATTTCGCCCCCGCCGCACCACGACATTTACTCCATCGAAGACTTGGCTCAGCTGATCCACGACTTGAAGAACGTGGCACCGCATGCCGACATCAGCGTCAAGCTGGTCTCTGAAATTGGTGTGGGCACCATCGCCGCCGGCGTGGCCAAGTGCAAGGCCGATCACGTGGTGATCGCCGGGCACGACGGTGGCACGGGCGCATCGCCTTGGTCGTCCATCAAGCACGCGGGCAGCCCGTGGGAAATCGGTTTGGCTGAAACCCAGCAAACCTTGGTGCTCAACGGTTTGCGCGGTCGTATCCGCGTGCAAGCCGACGGCCAAATGAAGACTGGCCGCGACGTGGCGGTGGGCGCTTTGTTGGGTGCTGACGAGTTTGGCTTTGCCACCGCACCGCTGGTGGTGGAAGGCTGCATCATGATGCGCAAGTGCCACCTGAACACCTGCCCGGTGGGCGTGGCCACGCAAGACCCTGAGTTGCGCAAGAAGTTCACCGGCAAGCCCGAGCATGTGGTGAATTACTTCTTCTTCATCGCCGAAGAAGTGCGCCAAATCATGGCCCAACTGGGTATCCGCAAGTTCGACGACATGATTGGCCGTGCCGATTTGCTCGACATGCGCCAAGGCATTGAGCACTGGAAAGCCAGTGGCTTGGACTTCAGCCGTTTGCTGGCCGTGCCGCAAGTCGGTGCCGATGTGCCGCGTTTGCATGTGTCCACCCAAGACCACGGTTTGGAAAAGGCGCTCGATCAAAAACTGATCGAGAAATCCAAGCCTGCCATCGAGCGTGGCGAAAAAGTGCAGTTCATGGACGTGGCACGCAACGTCAACCGCTCGGTCGGTGCCATGTTGTCTGGCGCGGTGACCAAGGTGCACCCAGAGGGCTTGCCGGATGACTCCATCCGTATCCAACTCGAAGGCACGGGCGGTCAATCGTTCGGCGCGTTCTTGTGCAATGGCATCACCTTGTACCTGATTGGTGACGCCAACGACTACACCGGCAAAGGTTTGTCGGGTGGCCGCGTGGTGGTTCGCCCCAGCTTGGACTTCCGCGGCGAAGCAGTCAACAACATCATCGTGGGCAACACCGTGATGATTGGCGCCACTCGCGGCGAAGCCTTCTTTGCGGGTGTCGCTGGCGAACGTTTTGCAGTGCGTCTGTCAGGTGCCACCGCGGTGGTGGAAGGCACGGGTGACCACGGTTGCGAATACATGACCGGTGGCACGGTGGCTGTGCTGGGCAAGACGGGACGCAACTTTGCGGCCGGTATGAGCGGCGGCGTGGCCTATGTGTACGACGAAGACGGTCAATTCGCCAAACGCTGCAACACCGCCATGGTGTCGTTGGAGAAAGTATTGACTGCTGCTGAGCAAGAAGCCGCTTTGCCACGCGCCATTTGGCATCGCGACCAATGCGACGAAGCCCAGCTCAAAAAGCTGCTGGAAGACCATCACCGCTGGACCGGCTCCAAGCGTGCCCGCGATGTGCTGGACACCTGGGCTGAGTCACGTGGCAAATTCGTCAAAGTCTTCCCCAACGAATACAAGCGTGCCCTGGGCGAGCTCCATGCCGCCAAGGAAGCCAAGGCATCCGTGGCCAAAGCTAAAAAAGCTGTCGCCGCCAATTAAGCCAATCCGCACGTTAGAGCACAAGGACATACATCATGGGAAAAGTCACCGGCTTCATGGAAATTGAGCGCATCGAAGAGGGCTACAAGCCCGTGCCTGAGCGTTTGAAGCATTACAAAGAATTCGTCATCGGCTTAGATGACAAACAAGCCAAAGACCAAAGCGCGCGCTGCATGGACTGCGGCACGCCGTTTTGCAACAACGGCTGCCCGGTCAACAACATCATTCCGGATTTCAACGACTTGGTGTACCAAGGCGACTGGAAGAATGCGATCGAGGTGCTGCACAGCACCAACAACTTCCCCGAGTTCACAGGCCGCATTTGCCCCGCTCCATGCGAGGCCGCTTGCGTGGTCAACGTCAATGGCGAGGCGGTGGGTATCAAATCCATCGAGCACGCCATCATCGACAAGGCCTGGTCTGAGGGCTGGGTGACACCTCAAGTGCCCAAGCACAAGACCGGCAAAAAAGTGGCGGTGGTGGGCTCTGGCCCCGCAGGCATGGCCGCTGCTCAACAGCTCGCGCGTGTGGGCCACGACGTGACGTTGTTCGAAAAGAACGACCGCATCGGTGGCTTGCTGCGCTACGGCATTCCAGACTTCAAAATGGAAAAGTCGCACATCGACCGCCGTGCCAAACAGCTCCAAGCCGAAGGCGTGACCATCCGTACCGGCGTGATGGTCGGTGAGTTGCCCAAGGGCTCCAAAGTCACCAACTGGGCCGTCGAGACCATCAGCCCCGAGCAGCTCAAGAAAGACTTTGATGCGGTGCTCTTGACCGGTGGTTCTGAGCAGTCGCGTGACTTGCCTGCGCCGGGCCGTGACTTGGCAGGCATTCATTTCGCGATGGAGTTCTTGCCTCAGCAAAACAAGGTCAATGCCGGCGACAAGCTGAAAGACCAATTGCGCGCCGATGGCAAGCATGTGGTGGTGATTGGCGGTGGCGACACCGGCAGCGATTGCGTGGGCACCAGCACACGCCACGGTGCCGCAGGTGTGGTGCAGTTTGAAGTCATGCCCATGCCACCCGAGCAAGAAAACAAGCCCCTGGTCTGGCCTTATTGGCCCCTGAAGCTGCGTACCAGCTCCAGCCACGACGAGAGTGCTGAAAAAGGTTTACTCAAGCGTGAGTTTGCGATTTCGACCAAAGAGTTTGTCGGCGAAAAAGGCCAAGTCACGGGGGTGAAAACCGTTCGCGTCGAGTGGAAAGACGGCAAGATGGTGGAGGTTGCTGGCACAGAAGAAACCATCAAGGCCGACTTGGTGCTCTTGGCCATGGGCTTTGTGAACCCTGTGGCGACCGTGCTTGACGCCTTTGGTGTGGACAAAGATGCGCGTGGCAATGCCAAGGCCAGCACCGAGGCGACGGGAGGCTATGCCACCAACGTGGCCAAGGTGTTTGCGGCGGGCGACATTCGACGCGGTCAGTCCTTGGTGGTGTGGGCCATCCGCGAAGGCCGTCAGGCCGCACGGGCGGTCGACGAGTTTCTGATGGGCGTGAGCGATTTGCCGCGCTGATCAATGCCCATCTTTACAGGTCTGTAACGACTTGGTTTTAAAATCGCAAAGCCGGCATCCCCCGGCTTTTGCTTTGCTATGACTTTCCCATTAAATTCTTCCTCTGACATGACGCCCTTGGTCGAACTGCGCGACATCCGCTTTGGCTATGGCGAGCGCGTGATTTTGGACGGCATCACCTTGACGGTGCCGCGTGGCAAAGTCACGGCCTTGATGGGTGCGTCTGGTGGCGGCAAAACCACTGTCTTGCGCCTCATTGGCGGCCAGTACCGTGCCCAGTCGGGCAGTTTGACATTTGATGGGCAAGAAATTTCGACCCTCGACCAAGCCGGCTTGTATGCCGTGCGCCGTCGCATGGGCATGTTGTTTCAGTTTGGTGCCTTGTTCACCGACTTGAGCGTGTTTGACAACGTGGCTTTCCCATTGCGCGAGCACACCGATTTGAGCGAGAGCATGGTGCGTGACATCGTGCTCATGAAGCTCGAAGCCGTGGGGCTGCGTGGTGCGCGCGACCTGATGCCGTCTGAGGTCTCAGGTGGCATGGCGCGTCGTGTCGCTTTGGCCCGTGCCATGGCCTTGGACCCGCAACTGGTGATGTACGACGAGCCGTTTGCCGGCTTGGACCCGATTTCGCTAGGCACTGCGGCACGTTTGATTCGTCAACTCAATGACACCTTGGGACTGACCAGCGTCATCGTGTCGCACGACTTGGACGAGACCTTCCACATTGCCGACCAAGTGATCGTGCTGGCCAACGGCAAGATCGCCGCGCAGGGCACGCCTGACGAAGTGCGCCACAGCACCGACCCCTTGGTGCACCAGTTCGTCAGTGCGGCGCCTGAAGGTCCGGTGCGCTTTCATTACCCCGGCCCCTCGGTGGTGCAAGATTTTGGCGTGGGAGGTTTGGCATGAAGTTCATCGCCAACATCGGGTTTGCCATTCGCAGTTACCTGGCCGATTTGGGTCAGGCCACACGGCTGTTTGTGCGCTTGCTCAGCTTGCTGGGCGACAACCTGCGCCGCTTTGGCTTGGTTCGGGATCAAATTCATTTTTTGGGCAATTACTCGCTGGCCATCATTGCCGTGTCGGGTTTGTTTGTGGGTTTTGTGCTCAGTTTGCAGGGCTACTACACCTTGCAGCGCTATGGCTCGTCGGAGGCGCTGGGTTTGTTGGTCGCTTTGAGCTTGGTGCGAGAGTTAGGCCCTGTGGTGAGTGCCTTGTTGTTTGTGGGCCGTGCTGGCACGTCGCTGACCGCAGAGATCGGTCTCATGAAGGCGGGCGAACAACTCAGTGCCATGGACTTGATGGCTGTGGATCCCGTGCGACGCATCTTGGCGCCGCGCTTTTGGGGTGGTGTCATCACCATGCCTTTGCTGGCTGCCGTCTTCAGTGCCGTGGGTGTGCTGGGGGGATGGATGGTGGGCGTGCTCATGATCGGCGTCGATGCAGGCTCGTTTTGGAGCCAGATGCAAGGTGGTGTGGACGTCTGGAAAGACGTGGGCAACGGGGTGGTAAAAAGTTTTGTCTTTGGTGTCACCGTGACCTTTGTGGCTTTGCTGCAAGGCTACCAAGCGCAGCCCACGCCCGAAGGCGTGTCGCGTGCCACCACCCGCACTGTGGTGGTGGCTTCTTTGGCGGTGTTGGCGTTGGACTTTGTTCTGACCGCCATGATGTTCAGTATTTAAATTCGAGGCGACGCAATGCAACGCTCTAAAAATGATCTGTGGGTGGGTTTGTTTGTCCTGTTGGGGGCGGCAGCTATTTTGTTTCTGGCCCTCAAGTCGGCCAATTTGCTGAGTTTGAACTTTCAATCCACTTACTCCGTGAGTGCACGTTTTGACAACATCGGGGGCCTCAAGCGTCAAGCCGCCGTCAAAAGTTCGGGCGTGGTGGTCGGTCGCGTGGAGTCTGTCACGTTTGACGACAAAACCTTCCAAGCCACGGTCACCATGGCCATGGAGAGTCGCTACAAATTTCCCAAAGACAGCTCGCTGAAAATCTTGACCAGCGGTTTGTTGGGCGAGCAATCCATTGGCATTGAAGCCGGCTCTGAGGCGGATAACCTGGCCTCTGGCGACCGCATCCAATCCACCCAATCGGCCGTGGTGTTGGAGAACTTGATCAGCCAATTCCTCTACAACAAAGCGGCTGACCCAGCCCCCACCCAAGGGGCAGGCAAATGAGTGTGCTGTGTTTCAAGCGCCAAGTTGGCACCCTGCTGTGTGCCTGCGCGGTGTTGCTGGTTTCGGGGTGTGCGACCGGCCCCACCGCCAACCCGAAGGATCCGTTGGAGCCGATCAACCGCAAGATTGCCATCTTCAACGACAGCGTCGATGAAAATGTGACCAAGCCATTGGCGCGTGGTTACCGCGACTACACGCCCAAGCCCTTGCAAACGGGACTGCATAATTTTTTCAACAACCTGTCCGATGTCCGCACCACCCTCAACAGCGGATTGCAACTGAAAGGCAAAGACACGGCCGAGTCTTTCATGCGCGTGGTGGTCAACACGGTGTTCGGAATTTACGGCGTGTTTGATGTGGCCACTGAAATCAAGCTTCAGCGTCACAACGAAGACTTTGGTCAAACCTTGGGCTACTGGGGCGTAGGCAGTGGCCCCTACGTGGTGTTGCCATTGTTTGGCCCTTCGACGGTGCGCGACACAGGCGGTTTCATCGTCGACGCCACCGCCGACGCGGTGCATGGCATCAGCGATGTCTCTACCCGCAACCAAACCACCGCCTTGCGCTTGGTGGACAAGCGGGCGGGCCTGTTGGACGCGGGCAACTTGCTTGAAGAGGCTTCTTTGGACAAATACAGCTTCACACGCGACGCGTTTTTGCAATACCGACGCTCGCAAATTTACGACGGCAACCCGCCAGAGGAAGACGAGCCTGACTACAGCGTTGAGCCTGAGTCGGCCAAATGACGCGCCAGCGCGTTAAAACCACATGTTATCGATGGACTTGAACCCAATGCCCCGTTTTTCTTTGATCCGACGTACCTTGACCCGCACCATGGCTGGCCTGGCCATTGGGCTGCTTGGCAGTGTGGCACTGAGCCCCGCCGCCTGGGCGGCTGACGACACCGCTGACGCATTCATCAAACGCTTATCCACCGATTTGTTGGACACGGTCAAAGCTGACAAAACGATCTTGTCGGGTGACATCAACAAAATCTCGGTGCTGGTGGACCAGCGTGTCATGCCCCATCTGAACTTTCAGCGCATGACGGCTTCCGCGGTGGGCCCAGGCTGGCGTCAAGCCACCCCTGAGCAGCAAAAGCGTCTGCAAGAAGAGTTCAAAGCCTTGTTGGTTCGCACCTACGCCGGGGCGGTCAACCAGGTCAGCGACCAGTCGATCGTGGTCAAGCCTTCACGCGCCGCTTCGGACGACAAGGAGTTGATTGTTCGCACCGAAGTGCGTGGCAAGGGCGACCCGATTCAGCTCGATTACCGGGTGGAGAAATCACCCGACGCGCCATCGGGTTGGCGCATTTACAACCTCAATGTCATGGGCGTGTGGCTGGTCGACAACTACCGCACCCAGTTTGCCCAAGAAATCAACGCCAAAGGGGTGGATGGGTTGATTGCGAGTTTGGCCGAACGCAACAAAGCCAACAGCGTGCGCAAAGCGGACGCCAAATAAGCCATGACGACCCCTGTTGCCCGCCCCGTGGCATTGCCTGCCACCTTGACCCAGGCTCAAGCCCAGTCGGTGGCTCACGCTTTGGTCAAGGATCTGCTGGCCAATGTGGCGCAAGGCGGCCAGGCAGTGGTCGATGCGTCGGCCTTGACGCAGTTTGATTCCTCTGCTTTGGCGGTGGTGCTGGCTTGTCGCCGTGCCGTGTTGGCACAAGGCGGGCAGCTCCAAGTGCTTGGTTTGCCTGCCCGTGCCCAGGCCTTGGCGCGCGTTTATGGCGTGACCGAGTTGATCGGCTGAACGTTGTTGCCCGAAGGGTACTGGCAAAGCCTTAAAATCTAAGGCTTCCCATGCCAGCTATCTCTTTTCAATCCGTTTCCAAAACCTACTTCACTGCCCGAGGTCCGTTTCAGGCCTTGGACGGTGTGCGCTTTGATATCCAGCCCGGCGAGTTCTTTGGCTTGCTCGGCCCCAATGGGGCGGGCAAAACCACCCTGATCAGCATTCTGGCGGGCTTGTCCAAAGCCAGTGCTGGTGCGGTTGCCGTGCACGGCTTTGACGTCAACACCCAAGCTGCGCAGGCGCGACGCCAATTGGGCGTGGTGCCGCAAGAGTTGGTGTTCGATCCTTTTTTCAATGTGCGCGAAGCTCTGCGCTTTCAATCGGGTTACTTCGGCGTCAAACACAACGACGATTGGATCGACGAGTTGTTGCACAGCCTCGGGCTGGCCGACAAAGCCAACCACAACATGCGTCAACTCTCGGGCGGCATGAAGCGTCGCGTGCTGGTGGCTCAGGCCTTGGTGCACAAACCGCCCGTCATCGTGCTCGACGAACCCACGGCCGGCGTGGATGTGGAGTTGCGCCAAACCTTGTGGCAGTTCATTGCCAAGCTCAACAAACAAGGCCATACGGTGCTGCTGACCACCCATTACTTGGAAGAAGCTGAAGCCTTGTGCAGCCGCATTGCCATGCTCAAGCAGGGCAAGGTGGTCGCGCTAGAGAACACCAGCGAGTTGCTCAAAGCCGCGTCCAGCAACGTGTTGCGCTTCAAGCTGGATGCCGAACTGCCCGCCGCTTTGGCGGTCAAGGCGCGCGTCACGGGCCGCATTGTGCAATTGCCGGCCAACGATGCGCTCGAGATTGAGCGCTATTTGGCCGCGGTGCGCGAAGCGGGTTTGGTGGCCGAAGACATCGAAATCCGCAAAGCCGATCTGGAAGACGTGTTCTTGGACGTGATGGCGGCACATTCCGACGAGGTGCGCGTATGACCGGCTGGACCGCTCTGTTTTACAAAGAAGTGCTGCGCTTTTGGAAGGTGGGTTTCCAAACCGTGGCGGCACCTGTGCTGACGGCCGTGCTGTACCTGCTGATCTTTGGTCATGTGCTGGAAGACCGCGTGCAGGTCTACAGCGGTGTGAGCTATACCGCCTTCTTGATTCCCGGCCTGGTGATGATGAGCGTGTTGCAAAACGCGTTTGCCAACAGCTCATCGTCGTTGGTGCAAAGCAAGATCATGGGCAACTTGGTGTTCCTGTTGTTGACCCCGCTGTCGCACTGGAGCTGGTTTTTTGCCTACACCTTGTCGGCCATGGTGCGCGGCTTGGTGGTGGGCTTGGGCGTGTTGCTGGTGACCAGCGTGTTTGTGTGGCAATCTTCAGTGCTGAGCGTCTCGCTGTGGCCGGCTCAACCGTTGTGGGCGTTGGTGTTTGCTGCGTGCGGTGCCGCCATGCTCGGTTGTCTGGGCTTGATTGCGGGGCTGTGGGCTGACAAGTTTGACCAAATGGCCGCGTTTCAAAACTTTGTCATCATGCCCATGACATTTTTGAGCGGCGTGTTTTATTCCATCCATTCCTTGCCCAGCTTTTGGCAAAGCGTGAGCCACCTTAACCCATTCTTTTACATGATTGACGGTTTTCGTTATGGCTTTTTTGGCCAAAGCGATGTGTCACCGTGGCTCAGTCTGGGTTTGGTGGTCAGCTGCCTGCTGACGGTCTCGGGAGTGGCGCTGCATTTGCTGCGCACGGGTTACAAAATTCGAGGCTGAACCGCATGATCACCGCACTAGAAATACAAGCATTGATAGCTGCCCAATTGCCTTGCGAGCATTTGCACGTCGACGGCGACGGCCGCCACTGGTACGCCACCTTGGTGTCGACCGAGTTCGAGGGCAAGCGCCTGATTCAACGCCACCAGCGGGTGTATGCCACGCTGGGCCAAAAAATGCACAACGACGAGGTCCATGCTTTGTCGATGAAGACCTACACCCCCGCCGAGTGGCAAGCTTTGCCTGCTGCCGACCGCGCCTGAGCCCCCCTTTATGGACAAACTATTGATTCGCGGTGGTCGCACCTTGAGCGGCGAGGTGCTGATTTCGGGTGCCAAGAATGCCGCTTTGCCCGAACTGTGCGCGGCCTTGCTGACCGACCAGGCGGTGGTGCTGGGCAATGTGCCGCAGTTGCAAGACGTGGCCACCATGCTCAAGTTGATCCGCAACATGGGTGTCACGGCGCAGCGCGATGACGCCGGTGCGGTGCATTTGAATGCAGGAAGCTTGAACAACCCCGAAGCCCCGTATGAGTTGGTCAAAACCATGCGTGCCTCGGTGTTGGCTCTGGGGCCTTTGCTGGCACGTTTTGGCCATGCCAAGGTGTCGCTGCCTGGTGGTTGTGCCATTGGCTCGCGTCCTGTGGATCAGCACATCAAGGGCTTGCAAGCCATGGGGGCGGAGATTGAGGTGGCACACGGCTACATGCTGGCCAAGCTCAAGCCAGGTTTTACGCGTTTGAAGGGCGCGCGCATTGCCACCGACATGGTCACAGTCACGGGCACCGAAAACTTCCTCATGGCCGCTGCTTTGGCCGATGGCGAGACGGTGTTGGAAAACGCCGCACAAGAGCCCGAAATCCCGGACTTGGCCGAGATGCTGATCGCCATGGGCGCCAAGATTGAAGGCCATGGCACCAGCCGTATCCACATTCAAGGTGTCGAACGTTTGAACGGCTGTCACCACCAGGTGGTGGCCGATCGCATCGAAGCCGGTACCTTTTTGTGTGCCGTGGCGGCCACGGGGGGCGATGTGTTGTTGCGCCATGCCCGTGCCGACCATTTGGATGCGGTGATCGACAAACTGCGCGATGCAGGTGCCACCGTCACAGCCACCCCTGAGGGCATTCGCATTCAAGGCGCAGCCCCCGCGTTCGCGCACCTCAAGGCGCAAAACTTTCGCACCACCGAATACCCCGGTTTCCCCACCGACATGCAAGCCCAGTTCATGGTGCTCAATGCCATTGCACGGGGCGCCTCCAAGGTGACAGAAACCATTTTTGAAAACCGCTTCATGCACGTCAACGAGTTGGTGCGCCTGGGCGCTCACATCCAGATCGATGGCAAGGTGGCGGTGCTTGAAGGCGTGCCCCAGTTGTCGGGTGCCACCGTCATGGCCACCGACCTGCGGGCTTCGGCCTCGTTGGTGATTGCCGGCTTGGTGGCCGAGGGGGAGACCTTGGTCGACCGCATCTACCACCTCGACCGCGGCTACGACAAGATGGAAGCCAAACTGCGCGCCATTGGCGCTGACATTGAACGAGTCAAATAATGGCGCCCACGCCATGAAAGCACATGACATGATCACACTCGCGCTCTCCAAAGGCCGCATCTTTGACGAAACCCTGCCGCTGCTCAAAGCCGCAGGCATTGAGGTGTTGGAAGACCCCGAAACATCGCGCAAGCTGATCTTGCCCACCAACCACGCCAACGTGCGTGTGGTGCTGGTGCGCGCCTCGGATGTGCCCACCTACGTGCAGTACGGTGGTGCCGATTTGGGCGTGACAGGCCTAGACACCTTGATCGAACACGGCGGTGGCTATGCCAACGGTGTGGTGGCTGCTGGCTTGTACCAGCCGCTGGATTTGCAAATCGCCAAGTGCCGCATGAGCGTGGCCGTGCGTGCGGACTTTGACTACGCGGCCCAGGTCAAGCAAGGCGCACGTCTGAAAGTGGCCACCAAATACACCGCGATTGCGCGTGACTTTTTTGCCTCCAAGGGGGTGCACGTCGACATGGTCAAGCTGTATGGCTCGATGGAGTTGGCGCCGCTCACTGGCTTGGCCGATGCCATCGTCGACTTGGTGTCGACGGGCAACACGCTCAAGGCCAACCACTTGGTGGAGGTCGAGCGCATCATGGACATCAGCTCGCGCTTGGTGGTCAACCAAGCCGCCCTCAAATTGAAGCAAGCTGCCATTCGCCGCATCATTGACGCGTTCGAAGCCGCTTTGCCTGTCCGTTAACCCTTTCCCAACCTTTGACACCATCCTGCCATGGCACAACCGCTCCGTCTCTCGACCGCAAGCCCGAACTTTGAAGCCGATTTCAAAGCCCGCTTGCATTGGTCGGCCGACACCGACGCCGCCATTGAGCAACGAGTGGCTGACATCTTGGCCGATGTGCGCGCACGCGGTGACGCCGCGGTGCTGGAATACACCGAGCGCTTTGATGGTTTGAAAGCCCACAGCATGGCCGCATTGGAGTTGACGCAGGCCGAACTCAAAGCGGCTTTCGACGGTCTGCCTACCGATCAGCGCGAGGCCTTGCAGGCTGCTGCTGCCAGGGTGCGCAGCTACCACGAAGCGCAGCGCAAGGCCAGCGGAGAGAGCTGGAGCTACCGCGATGCCGATGGCACCTTGCTGGGTCAAAAAGTCACGCCGCTTGACCGCGTGGGCATTTACGTGCCGGGTGGCAAAGCCGCCTACCCATCGAGCGTGTTGATGAATGCCATTCCCGCCCACGTGGCCGGGGTGGGCGAAATCATCATGGTGGTGCCCACGCCCGCCCGCGACAAACACGCAGCCCATGCCGCACAGGGTGAACGCAACCCCTTGGTGCTGGCTGCCGCCTATGTGGCCGGGGTCAGCCGCGCCTTCACCATTGGCGGCGCGCAAGCGGTGGCAGCGTTGGCTTACGGCACGGCCACTGTGCCTGCGGTGGACAAAATCACCGGCCCTGGCAACGCCTATGTGGCAGCTGCCAAACGCCGTGTGTTTGGCACCGTGGGCATCGACATGATTGCGGGTCCGAGCGAAATTTTGGTGCTGGCCGATGGCTCCACCCCGCCTGATTGGGTGGCGATGGATTTGTTCAGCCAGGCCGAGCACGACGAACTGGCGCAAAGCGTGTTGTTGTGCCCCGACGCTGCCTACATTGACCGCGTACAAGCCGAGATCGAACGACTGCTGCCACAGATGCCGCGGCGCGACATCATCGAGAAATCGCTCAATGGCCGTGGGGTGTTGATCCACACCCGCAGCATGGAAGAGGCCTGCGCCATCAGCAACCGCATTGCGCCCGAACACTTGGAGGTGTCGAGCCACGAGCCCCACCGCTGGGAGCCGCTGCTCAAGCACGCGGGTGCCATCTTCTTGGGGGCCTACACCAGCGAGAGCCTGGGCGACTACTGTGCGGGCCCCAACCATGTGTTGCCCACCAGCGGCACCGCGCGCTTCAGCTCGCCTTTGGGGGTGTACGACTTTCAAAAGCGCAGCAGCCTGATTGAGGTGAGCGAGCAGGGTGCGCAGACGCTGGGCAAGATTGCAGCCGTGTTGGCGTATGGCGAAGGCTTGCAAGCCCACGCCATGGCCGCCGAGTTTCGTTTGAAGAAAGATTGAGCATGAGCACGCCCCTGCGTTTCATCCGCCAAGATGTGCAGTCCATGCACGCCTATGCCATCCAGCATTCGGTGGGCATGGTCAAACTCGATGCGATGGAAAACCCGTTTTCCTTGTCCCCCGCCTTGCAGGTCGAGTTGGGCCAGCGCTTGGGTCAGGTGGCGATCAACCGTTACCCCGGGGCCCGCATCGACGACCTGAAGGCGGCCCTGACCAGTTATGTGGGATTGCCCCATGGTCACAGCCTGATGCTGGGCAATGGCTCGGACGAGTTGATCTCGCTCTTGGCCATGGCCTGCGATGTGCCAGGTGCCAAAATTTTGGCGCCGGAGCCGGGCTTTGTGATGTATGCCATGAGCGCGCAACTGCAAGGCTTGTCCTACATCGGCGTGCCTTTGACGGCTGACTTTGAACTGGACGAGTCGGCCATGTCGCGCGCGATTGCTCAGCACGAGCCGGCCATCGTGTACCTGGCCTACCCCAACAACCCCACCGCCAATTTGTGGGACGAGGCGGTGATTCGTCGCCTCATCGCCCAAGTCAGCGCTTACGGCGGCCTGGTGGTCATGGACGAGGCCTACCAGCCGTTTTCGAGCCGCAGCTGGTTGGATGAAATCCGCCAGCACCCAGCGGCCAATGCGCAGGTGTTGTTGATGCGCACCTTGTCCAAGTTTGGTTTGGCTGGCATTCGATTGGGCTACATGGTGGGCCCCACGGCGCTGGTGCATGAGGTCGACAAACTGCGTCCGCCCTACAACGTGAGCGTGCTCAACGCCGAGTGCGCTTTGTTTGCGCTGGAGCATGCCGATGTGTTTGCGGTGCAGGCGGCCACCATCCGCGCGGAGCGCGAGGTGTTGTTCAAAGCCTTGCAACAGTTGCCCGGTGTCATGCCCTATGCCAGCGATGCCAACATGATGCTGGTGCGTTTTGCAGCGGCGCAGGGGGACACCGACAGTGCCGCCAGCCACGTATTCGCCGCGCTCAAAGCACGCCACGTGTTGGTCAAGAACGTTTCTAAAATGCATCCATTGCTGGCCAACTGCCTGCGCCTGACGGTGGGAACGCCGGAAGAAAACGCACAACTCCTGGCCGCTTTGACCTCTGCCCTTTCTTGAAAGCCCCGCATGACCGCCCGCACCGCTGAAGTCAGCCGCAACACCGCCGAGACCCGCATCACCGTCAAGGTCAACTTGGATGGCACGGGTCAGTCCAAGCTGTCCACCGGCATCGGTTTTTTTGACCACATGCTGGACCAAATTGCGCGCCATGGCTTGATCGATTTGGAGATCCATGCCGAAGGCGATTTGCATATCGATGGCCACCACACGGTCGAAGACGTGGGCATCACCTTGGGCCAGGCGTTTGCCAAAGCTGTGGGCGACAAAAAAGGCATTCGCCGCTATGGCCACGCCTACGTGCCTCTGGATGAAGCTCTGAGCCGCGTGGTGGTTGATTTTTCAGGCCGTCCTGGCTTGGTGATGCACGTGCCGTTCAAGAGCGGCATGATTGGCGAGTTCGACAGCCAGTTGGCTTTTGAGTTTTTTCAAGGTTTTGTGAACCACGCAGGTGTGACGCTGCACATCGACAACCTGCGGGGCGAAAACGCCCACCACCAAGCGGAGACCGTGTTCAAAGCGTTTGCCCGTGCTTTGCGCGCTGCCCTCGAACTGGATCCGCGCTCTGTGGGGGTGATTCCCTCGACCAAGGGCAGTCTGTGATGCTTCAAGCGCAGTGTGGCCAGCAGCCGCAAGCCCCTGAGGCTGAGCTGCTATGAACAACAAAGTTGCAGTCGTGGATTACGGCATGGGCAACCTGCGCTCGGTGGCGCAAGCAGTGATGCACGCCGCTTCGGTGGTCGATCACGCCGAGGTGGTGGTCACTTCTGACCCCCAGGTGGTGCGCGATGCGCACCGCGTGGTTTTGCCTGGCCAAGGTGCCATGCCCGATTGCATGCGCGAGTTGCGCGAGTCGGGTTTGATGGACGCGGTGCTGGAAGCTGCACACAACAAGCCTCTTTTTGGCGTGTGCGTGGGCATGCAAATGCTGCTGGATCACAGCGCAGAAGGCGATACCCCAGGCCTGGGGTTGATCCCGGGCGAGGTGGTGAAATTTGATTTGGCCGGACGCACCCAGGCCGATGGCAGCCGCTTCAAAGTGCCGCAAATGGGCTGGAACCAAGTGTTGCAAACCCGAGCCCACCCCATGTGGCAAGACGTGCCCGACAACAGTTACTTTTATTTCGTGCACAGCTTTTATGCACGCCCCAAAGACTTGACCCATTGCGCGGCGCAGACAGACTATGGTGGTTTGTTCACCTGCGCCGTGTCACACGATAATATTTTTGCGACACAATTTCATCCAGAAAAAAGCGCAGCACATGGTCTAGCCCTGTACCGCAATTTTCTGCACTGGAATCCCTGATCTTTCACCTCACCGGGCCTGCTTGAAGCCCTTTGTCACCATGCTACTTATTCCTGCGATTGACCTCAAAGACGGACATTGCGTGCGCCTCAAACAAGGCGACATGGACCAGGCCACCACGTTTGGCGAAGACCCCGCGCAAATGGCGTTGAACTGGGTCGCCAAAGGTGCGCGACGTTTGCACCTGGTGGACTTGAACGGCGCGTTCGCGGGCAAACCGCAAAACAACCTGGCCATCAAAGCCATTTTGAAAGCTGTGGGCCAGGACATTCCGGTGCAGCTCGGTGGGGGCATCCGTGACCTGGACACGATCGAAAAATACATCGACGCGGGTTTGCGCTACGTCATCATTGGCACGGCGGCAGTGAAGAACCCTGGTTTCCTGCGCGATGCATGCAGTGCGTTTGGTGGCCACATCATTGTGGGACTTGACGCCAAAGACGGCAAAGTGGCCACCGATGGCTGGAGCAAGCTGACCGGCCACGAAGTGGCCGATCTGGGCAAGAAGTTTGAAGACTACGGTGTGGAGTCCATCATCTACACCGACATCGGGCGTGACGGCATGCTCAGCGGTATCAACATCGAAGCCACCGTCAAACTGGCACAGGCGTTGACGATTCCCGTGATTGCCTCAGGCGGCTTGTCCAACATGGCTGACATTGACCAGCTGTGTGCCGTGCAAGACGAAGGCGTGGAAGGCGTGATTTGTGGCCGCGCCATTTACAGCGGTGATTTGGATTTCGAACAAGCTCAAGCCCGCGCCGATGAGCTCAATGGCTGATTCTTCATCCGCCGATCCGTATGGCCGTGCCTGAGGTTTGACGCCATGCCGATGTCCACCCCGGAAGTTTTTCAAGGCCTGGCCTGCCATCGCCTGAGCTTGCCGTGCGGCGACACCGTGCGGGTGGCCTTGCAAGGTGCCCATGTGTTGTCATGGGTCAGCCAGGGGCGAGAGCGTTTGTTTTTGAGTCCTGACAATTTGTGGGACGGCCAAACGGCCATCCGAGGCGGCGTGCCGGTGTGTTTTCCGCAATTCAACCAACGTGGCCCCTTGCCCAAGCACGGCTTTGCCCGCAATGTGATGTGGTCCTTTGCTGATGTGTCAGCAGATGACGCGCAGGCGCACTTGGTCTTCACCCTGACGTCGAATGCGCACACGCAAGCCATTTGGCCGCAGCAATTTGTGGCCCAACTGAGCGTGCACCTGCAGCCCGGCCAATTGACACTGAGCTTGTCGGTGCACAACACCGACGTTCAGCCTTTGGCTTTCACGGGTGCTCTGCACACTTACTTGGCGGTAGATGACATTGACTTGACCGATGTGACCGGATTGCAAGGTCAAGCCGAATGGGATGCCGTGGCCGATGTGCATGGTGTGGCCGACGACACCTTGTACTTTGATGGCGAGTTTGACCGTGTCTATGCTGCCGCAGCAGGCCCGCTGCGCGTGCAAGATGGCAGCGGCGTGATGAGCATTGAGCAAAGCCCGTCTTGGGGGCAATCGGTGGTCTGGAACCCCGGCCCCGAGAAATGCGCCGCTCTGACAGACATGCCCTCCGATGGCTTTGCGCGCATGCTGTGCGTGGAGGCCGCGCAGGTGTACGAGCCCATCACTGTGCCCGCGGCCGGCCAGTGGCTGGGTTGGCAACGTTTGACTGTTTCTTGAGAACTTACCTGCTGGACCCCTATGCTCGCTAAACGCATCATTCCTTGCCTTGACGTGACCGGTGGTCGCGTGGTCAAAGGCGTCAACTTTGTGGAGCTGCGGGACGCGGGAGATCCGGTGGAAATTGCCGCACGCTACAACGAGCAAGGGGCCGATGAGTTGACGTTTTTGGACATCACCGCCACCAGCGACGCGCGCGATGTCATCTTGCACATCATCGAAGCCGTGGCTAGCCAAGTGTTCATTCCGCTCACGGTGGGCGGCGGTGTGCGCGTCGTGGACGATGTGCGCCGCTTGCTCAACGCCGGCGCCGACAAGGTGAGCTTCAACTCGGCCGCCATTGCCAACCCGCAAGTGATTCGCGATGCCTCGGCCAAATATGGCGCCCAGTGCATCGTGGTGGCCATTGACGCCAAGCGCCGCACCGCCGATGAAGAACTGCGCCTCGGCGCCCATGGCTTGCCCATGGGCCCTGGTTGGGATGTGTTCAGCCATGGTGGGCGCAAAAACGTTGGCTTAGACGCCGTGGCTTGGGCCACCCAAATGGCCGAGCATGGCGCAGGTGAAATTTTGCTCACCAGCATGGACCGTGACGGCACCAAGTCGGGCTTTGACTTGGCCTTGACCCGTGCCGTGGCCGACGCCGTGTCGGTGCCCGTGATTGCCTCGGGTGGGGTGGGCAACCTGGACCACTTGGCCGATGGCGTGCAGCAAGGCGGTGCCGATGCGGTGCTGGCGGCCAGCATTTTTCACTACGGTGAATACACCGTGCAACAAGCCAAGCAACGCATGCGTGAGCGGGGGATTCCTGTGCGCCTTTGATCGCCTATCGGTGACGGACACACCGGGTCGGTTCGAATTATTTTTTTCTAGACATCGAAAGGAAAACGTATGAACAACCCCGTCGGCTGGTTCGAAATTTATGTGCAAGATATGCCACGCGCCAAAGCGTTTTACGAGGCGGTGTTTGACACCACGCTGTCCCAGCTCGACAACCCAGAGCTTGAGATCTGGGCTTTTCCCATGGACGTGGCCACTTTCGGTGCCTCTGGGGCTCTGGTTCGTATGCCAGGCTTTTCCTCGGGGGGCAACAGTGTGCTGGTGTATTTCAAGTGCGCTGACTGCGCCGTAGAGGCTGACAAATCCGCCAAAGCGGGCGGTACGGTCCAAAAGCCCAAGATGTCCATTGGGCCGTATGGCCATATTGCGCTTGTCATCGATACTGAAGGCAACATGCTGGGTCTTCACTCCATGCAGTGATTTTTTTGTGGTGGCATGGCGTCCATCCATTCGCCACCGCAAAGGCAATGCCGGCCAATGTCCTAAGATCACCCCTTATGAATTGGCTAGAAAAAATCAAATGGGATGACAAGGGCCTGGTCCCCGTCATCGCCCAAGAAAACGACAGCGGCGATGTGCTGATGTTTGCCTGGATGAACCGCGAAGCCCTGCAAAAAACAGCTGAGCTCAAGCGTGCGGTGTACTTCAGCCGTTCGCGCAACAAGTTGTGGTTCAAAGGCGAAGAGTCGGGCCATGTGCAAACGGTGCATGACATTCGCCTGGATTGCGACAACGACGTGGTGTTGCTGCGTGTGACACAGCTGGGTCACATGCCCGGCATAGCCTGCCATACTGGGCGTCACAGTTGCTTTTATCAACGCTTGGAGGGTAACGATTGGCAAGCCTGCGAGCCTGTGATCAAAGACCCCGAATCCATTTACAAATGACAGACATGAGCGCTACCCCCGTCAACACCTCAGACACTTTGCAGCGCCTCGCGGCGGTGATTGAAAGCCGCAAGCCCGCCAATGGCGGCGACCCCGAGAGGAGCTACGTCTCACGCTTGCTGCACAAAGGGCCGGATGCTTTCTTGAAAAAAATTGGCGAAGAAGCCACCGAAACCGTGATGGCCGCCAAAGATGTGGACCATGGCGGTGACCCTGCCAAGCTGGTGTACGAGGTGGCTGATTTGTGGTTTCACAGCATGGTTGCCCTGGCCCACTATGGATTGACGCCTGCCGACGTGGTCACTGAGTTGGCCCGTCGCGAAGGCCTGAGCGGCTTGGAAGAAAAAGCTTTGCGAAAAGCCCAAAGCCGTGAACAGACGGGTGATTGACGCAACTTATGACGCTGTCATCTCCCTCGTCTGGACAAAATGATGCCTTGCAAGCCGTCAGTTGGGTCAGCTATGTGCTGCACCTGATCGTGGCGGTGAGCGCCGTCATTCCGGGTGCGCAAGTCGGCCCAGTGTTGTTGGTGGTGGCACTGATTTTGGATTTGGTGAAACGAGAAGACGCCCGCGGCACTTGGCAGGCTTCGCACTTTCGCTACCGCATCCGCACGGTGTTGTGTGCAGCTGTCTTGTATGTGGTGACAGCGCCTTTGTGGTTTTTGTTTCTGATTCCGGGCTGGATTGCCTGGATTTTGATTTCGATTTGGTTTTTATACCGCATCGTTCTGGGTATGGTGCGCATGAACAAGCAGCAACCCATGGGCGACTTCGTTCTTCAAAGTGATCAGCATGACGAGTGACAACTGTATTTTTTGCAAAATCATTGC
Organism: uncultured Burkholderiales bacterium; assembly: GCA_903892175.1. Taxonomy (GTDB): domain Bacteria; phylum Pseudomonadota; class Gammaproteobacteria; order Burkholderiales; family Burkholderiaceae_C; genus Limnohabitans. Next base: position 20,716 of record CAITHK010000117.1, read on the forward strand.
CGGGCAAATTCCTTCGCGCAAAGTCTATGAAGACGACGAGGTGTTTGCTTTTCATGACATCAACCCCTGGGCGCCTGTTCATTTTTTACTGATCCCCAAGTTGCATATTCCCTCCATGGCGCATGTAGGGCCTGAGCACGAAGGTTTGTTGGGTCGCATGATGCTGCTGGCCCCTCGGCTGGCTTTGCAAGAGGGCGCGCGGCCATATCCGGAGGGTGGCTTTCGCATTGTGACCAACACGGGTGCCGAAGGCGGACAAGAAGTCCACCATTTGCACTGGCATGTTATGGGTGGACCGCGCCCATGGTTGCGTGGCTGATTAGAATTCCCCGTATTCAAGGAGAAACACATGGGTTCGTTTTCAATTTGGCATTGGCTGATCGTTTTGTTGATCGTCATCATGGTGTTTGGAACCAAGAAGCTGAAAAACTTAGGCGGTGATTTGGGCGGGGCTGTGAAAGGCTTCAAAGACGGCATGAAAGAAGGCTCGACGCCTGAAGACAAGCCTGCTGCGCAAGTCAATGCGGCCACCGAAGCCGCCAAGACCACCATCGACGTTGAAGCCAAGCACAAGTCTTGATGCACATTGATCGTTTGCTGTGATTGATCTGGGTATATCCAAAATTGCGCTGATTGGCGCCGTGGCGTTGATCGTCATTGGCCCTGAGAAGCTGCCACGCGTGGCCAGAACTGTGGGCGCATTGATTGGCAAAGCGCAACGCTATGTGGCGGACGTCAAAGCCGAGGTCAACCGGTCGATGGAGCTCGATGAGCTCAAAAAAATGAAAGACACGGTGGAAAGTGCGGCACGTGATGTGGAGCATTCGGTGCAAACCGCCAGCAGTGATTTTGAAAAAGACTGGGCTGAAACAATTTCTTGCATTATGACCTTATCTCCAACTTCTAATTTTGGAAGGACTTTTGAATCATCTTCTTCATTATTTTCTTTGTCTTCATTATTATCATTTAAATCATTATACACAGCAGTAA
>CAITHK010000118.1 GCA_903892175.1 uncultured Burkholderiales bacterium
ACCTGCTACCTGTTTGCATTGGTGGCCGGCCAGTTGGTCTGCCGCGAGCAACGCGTCACGGCGCGCTCTGGCAAAGAACACATGTTGCAGGTGTATGTGCGCTCGGGCGATTTGGACAAGACCGAACACGCCATGAACTCGCTGCGCGCGAGCATTGCTTGGGACGAAGCACGCTTTGGGCTGAGCCTGGACTTGGAACGCTTCATGATCGTTGCCACCAGCGACTTCAACATGGGTGCGATGGAGAACAAGGGTCTCAACATCTTCAACACCAAGTTCGTGCTGGCCAACTCGGCCACAGCCACCGACACCGACTACGCCAACATCGAGAGCGTGGTGGGCCACGAATACTTCCACAACTGGACCGGCAACCGCATCACCTGCCGCGACTGGTTTCAGCTCTCGCTCAAAGAAGGCCTCACGGTGTTCCGCGACCAAGAGTTCAGCCAAGACCTGGCCAGCCAGGCGCTGGCAGGCGACAAAGCCGCAGCCAACTCGGCACGCGCGGTCAAACGCATCGAAGACGTGCGCTTGCTGCGCACCGTGCAGTTTGCCGAAGACGCAGGTCCCATGGCCCACCCGGTACGCCCCGACAGCTATTTGGAAATCAACAACTTCTACACCGTCACGATTTACGAAAAAGGCTCCGAAGTCGTGCGCATGATGCAAACCTTGGTCGCGCCGGCCCTCACCGCCCACGGCAGCGTGGGTGGCTTGGCCCATACCGGGCGCGAAGGCTTTGCCAAAGGCATGGCCCTGTACTTTGAGCGCCACGATGGCCAAGCCGTCACCTGCGACGACTTTGCCCAAGCCATTGCAGACGCCAACCCTGGCACGGCCTTGGCGCTGCACCTGCCCCAGTTCAAGCGCTGGTATGCGCAAGCGGGCACACCCCGGGTGCACGCCGTGGGCGCCTATGACACTGCCACACAGCGCTACACCCTGACGCTGAGCCAACGCTGCGCCGCCAGCCCCGGCCAAGACCACAAAGAACCGTTTGTCATTCCGCTGCAAATGGGCTTGCTCGACCACAGTGGCCGTGAGGTGCTGCCCAGCCAGTTGTTGGTGCTCACCGAGCCCACGCAAAGCTTTGAATTTCATGACCTGCCCATCACCGACGGCCAAGTGCCCGTGCCCTCGCTGCTGCGCGACTTCAGCGCCCCCGTGGTGCTGGAGATGGACTTCAGCGCCGAACAACTGCTGACCTTGTTGGCCCACGACAGCGACCCGTTTAACCAATGGGAAGCTGCGCAGCGCCTGTACATGCAAGCGGCCTTAACTGCGGTGCACGCCGAGGGCGAGCCCGCACACGTGCTCAACGTTGCCTTGCTGCAAGCCCTGCGCACGGTCTTGCGTCACCCCAAGCTCGATGCCGCCTTCAAAGAACTCGTGCTCACCTTGCCCGCTGAAACCTACATCGCCGAACAGCTCGACGTGGTCGACCCCCAGCGCATCCACGCCGTGCGCGAGGCCATGCGCGCACAACTCGCGCAAGCCCTGCACGACGACTGGGCCTGGGCCTTTGAGTCACACCGCGAAAACGGCAGCTACCAACCCGATCCGATCTCCAGCGGACGACGCGCCCTGAGCGGTCTGGCGCTGCACATGGTCTGCCTGCATGCGCGCAACACGGCAGACACCCACTGGCCCGAGCGGGCGCTGAAGTGCTTTGACAACGCCCACAACATGACCGACCGCTTCAACGCCCTGAGTGCCTTGGTGACCTCTGGCAATGCCTTGGCCACGCCTGCGTTGCAACGCTTTTACAGCCTGTTCTCGCGCGAAGCGCTGGTGATGGACAAATGGTTTGCCTTGCAAGCGGGTGCACCTGACCGTGGTGGCAACGTGCTGTCCGTGGTGCGTCAGCTCATGCAGCACCCCGACTTCACACTCAAAAACCCCAACCGTGCGCGCAGCCTGATCTTCAGCTTTTGCAACGCCAACCCTGGCGCTTTCCATCGCAGCGATGCAGCAGGCTACGTGTTCTGGAGCGAACGCGTGCTCGAACTCGATGCCTTCAACCCCCAAGTCGCTGCCCGCCTGGCCCGCGCCCTGGACCGCTGGAGCAAACTGGCAGAACCCTATCGAAGCGCTGCCCATGTGGCCCTCACCCGCATTGCGGCCAAGTCTGACTTGAGCAACGATGTGCGCGAAGTCATCACCCGCGCCCTCAGTTAATTTCAACCTTACCTCAGAGACACACCATGAGCATTTCACTCACCCGTTACCTGGTCGAACAACAACGGGCCAAAGGCCACATCCCATCCGAGCTGCGTTTGCTGCTCGAAGTCGTGGCACGCGCCTGCAAAAGCATCAGCCAAGCTGTCAACAAAGGCGCTTTGGGCGATGTGTTGGGCACGGCAGGCAGCGAAAACGTGCAAGGCGAAGTGCAGAAAAAACTCGACATCATCGCCAACGATGTGCTGATTGAAGCCAACGAATGGGGCGGCCACTTGGCCGCCATGGCCTCGGAAGAAATGGACACCATCCACGTGGTGCCCAACCGCTACCCCCAGGGCGAATACCTGCTGATGTTTGACCCGCTCGACGGCTCCAGCAACATCGATGTCAACGTGAGCATTGGCACCATCTTCAGCGTGCTGAAAAAAACCGACACCAGCAAAGGTGTCAGCGAAGACGACTTCCTGCAACCCGGCACCGCCCAAGTGGCTGCCGGTTATTGCGTGTATGGCCCGCAAACCACCTTGGTACTCACTGTGGGCGACGGCGTGGTCATGTTCACCCTGGACCGCGAGCAAGGCTCGTTTGTGTTGACGCAAGAAGACGTGCGCATCCCCGACGACACCAAAGAGTTCGCCATCAACATGAGCAATATGCGCCACTGGGACGAGCCCGTGAAGCGCTACATCGACGAGTGCTTGCAAGGCGAAGAAGGCCCACGCGGCAAGAACTTCAACATGCGTTGGATCGCCTCCATGGTGGCCGATGTGCACCGCATCATGACCCGTGGCGGTGTCTTCATGTACCCCTGGGACAAGCGCGAACCCCACAAGCCCGGCAAGCTGCGCTTGATGTACGAAGCCAACCCCATGAGCTGGTTGATCGAACAAGCAGGTGGTGCCGCCACCAACGGGCGTCAACGTATTTTGGAAGTTCAACCCACGCAACTGCACGAACGTGTGAGCGTGGTGCTGGGCTCTAAAAACGAGGTGAACCGCATCACCAGCTACCACCTCAAAGGCTGAGTGGCACACGCGGCCTGGCTATAATCTCGGCTCGGTTGCCGGTGTAGCTCAGTCGGTAGAGCAGCTCATTCGTAATGAGAAGGTCGGGTGTTCGATTCATCTCTCCGGCACCAACTTTCCTTGTCAATCAAGGCTTCCC
>CAITHK010000119.1 GCA_903892175.1 uncultured Burkholderiales bacterium
CCACTCACTCAAGGCTTCCAGCATGGACACATCAATGTGCGAGCCCTGCCCGGTCTTGTCGCGCAGCAACAGCGCTGACAAGATGTTGGTGTAGGCGTACATGCCCGCGGCAATGTCGGCAATCGAGTTGCCGCTTTTGCTGGGCTGCTCTGGCGTGCCCGTGACCGACAAATAACCCGCCTCGCTTTGGATCAGCAAGTCATACGCCTTCTTGTCGCGGTACGGGCCGTCGTTGCCGTAGCCCGAGATGTCGCACACGATCAAGCGTGGCTGTGCTGCCATCAATGTGGCCGCATCCAGTCCCATGCGCGCCGCAGCACCGGGGGCGAGGTTTTGCACCAACACATCGGCCTTGGCCAGCAAGGCCTTGAGCACGGCCAAGTGTTGCGGGTCTTTGAGGTCCAGCGCCAAGCTTTCTTTGGAGCGGTTGACCCACACAAAGTGAGACGACTGCCCGTGGGCACGCTGGTCGTACGCACGGGCAAAGTCGCCCACACCCGGACGTTCGACCTTGATGACGCGTGCGCCCAAGTCAGCAAGCTGGCGGGTGCAAAACGGTGCCGCGATGGCGTGCTCCAAAGACACCACGGTGATGTGGTCGAGCGGACGGGGCTTGTGTGGTGCGTGAGCGTTGGTGGATGTCATGGGGGGTCGTGATCGGTGGTTGCGCAAGGACTGAGGTGGCTCAGTCCACCGACGCACCGGAGCTTTTGACAATTTGGGCCCAACGCACCATGTCTTCGTTGAGCAAGGCGGCCAATTGCTCGGGTGTGGTGGGCGGCGCCAACTCCACGCCTTGCAGTTCGAGCTTGTCGCGCAGGTCTTTGGCGGCCAGGGCTTTGGTCATCGCGTCTTGCAACTTAGCCAACACATCGGCTGGCACACCCGCCGGAGCAAACAGGCCAATCCACAGCGTGCCGCTGTAACCCGGCACCACCTCTGACAAAGCAGGCACATCGGGCAAGGCGGGTGAACGGCGTGGGCTGCTGACCGCCAATGGTTTGAGCTTGCCTGCTTTGATGTGCGACAGCGACGACGGCAAGCTGGCAAACACCAGCGGCAACTGCCCACCCAGTACATCGTTCAGGGCTGGTGCCACCCCTTTGTAGGGCACGTGCTGCAAGTCGATGCCGGCCATGCTGTTGAGCATTTCACCCAGCAGGTGGTTGAGGGTGCCATTACCCGCTGAAGCGTATTGGTAAAAGCCGGGTTTGGCTTTGGCCAAGGCGATGAGTTCTTTCACCGAATTGGGCGCAAAGCTTGGATTTGCCAACAGCACATTGGGCACGGCACCGATGAGGCTGATGGGCTTGAAATCTTTCACCGGGTCAAAGCCCGGGTTCTTGTACAGCGCGGGGTTGATGGCCTGGCTGCTGCTGATGGTCATCAACAAGGTGTAGCCATCTTTAGGCGCTTTGGCCGCGTACTGCGTGCCAATGTTGCCCCCGGCACCCGGACGGTTTTCCACTGCCACGGGCGAGCCCAGCACCTCAGAGAGTTTTTGGCTGACCAAGCGCCCCACGATGTCGTTGGTGCCACCGGCGGTTTGCGGCACCACCATCACAATCGGTTTGCCGGGGTAGTGGCTTTGCGCCATGGCAGCTTGCACACACCAGCCTGTGGCGGTGAACGCCAGCCACACGGCGGCACGAAGAAGGGGGCGACGTTGGGTGTTCATCGTCGCATTTTGCCGAATCTGCTGTGACAACTGAGATAAGCCTTAGGCCGCCGTCATTCGGCTTGGCAAGAAGTATCAATAAAGATATCATTAGTCAATGGCCAACCTCGACAAAATCTTGGAGCAAATGCGGCGCGAACCTGCCAGTGTTCGCTTTGCTGATTTGCACAAGCTTTGCGAGTTTTACTTTGGCAAAGCCCGGCAACAAGGCGGCAGCCATTCGATTTTCAAAACTCCGTGGCCCGGCGACCCAAGGGTGAACATTCAAAACGACAAAGGTAAAGCAAAGGCTTATCAGGTCAAGCAAGTGCTGCTGGCACTGGACAGATTGGAAGTGAAACCATGAACATCAATCACTACACCTACCGCGTGACGTGGTCACCCGATGACAACGAACACATTGGCCTGTGCGCCGAGTTCCCGTCGCTGTCTTGGTTAGCACCAAGCCCTGAGAAAGCGCTGGCAGGTATCCGCAAAGTGGTCAGCGACGTGGTAGCAGACATGCAAGCCAACAAAGAGCCGATTCCACACGCTTTGTCAGAAAAAAATTACAGCG
>CAITHK010000120.1 GCA_903892175.1 uncultured Burkholderiales bacterium
CATGTAATGGGTCATATTCATACAGTTTTCCAATTCATTCGCGTCGATCGCGTCATACCCCGCATGGGCACGATCCATTGTGAGGCCTGATGCCCTCTTTATGCCCTCTTTATGCCCTCTCCGCAACTTTCTGTGAGCTCACTTTATGTTTTCTTTACTTCAAGCTTGCTTGTTCTGAAGACATTCATCACCAACTGAGGTGTATCAAGGAGTTTCTGTGAAACACATCTATCTGCGCTTTTTATCCCTCGCCCATGCCCTCAGGCCATCACTCACAGGCAAAACCCATTTGGACGAGATGTCCAAACGACTGCTTGAAATCATCGCGGTACGTTTTGGACAGGGCACACCCATGACCGTCACAGACGCCATGTCACAACTGGCCTTGGCAAGCCCTGCCACCTTGCACCGCAAACTCGACGATCTGCGCGAAGCAGGTTTGATCGAACAAGTCTTCGAAGGCCAAAACAGACGCACCAAATACCTGGTACCCACCCCAACAGCCAACCTCTACCTCGACAAACTGGGGCAAGCCATGTGTGACGCTGTAGCCCATGCACCCCCTGCTGTTGCTGCGGTTTGCTGAGTTCGCCTTTCTTAGGACACGGCGCGACCAATCAATCGTTTATAGCAATGAATATCTATTTATATTTGATAAGATACTGGCATGACGACCAGTCCATCACATCGCTTCACCACCTTGGTAGGTCTTACTTTGCTCACCGCAGCGTTGTCCGCCTGCTCCTTGCCTAAAAGCCTTGGCCTCCCCATTCAGAACGGCAACTACGCGCCCGATGTCAACCTCAAGGGGGAGCCACGTCGCGCCTACGAACAAGACCTCGAAGTCTGTCAAAAGCAAATCATCGCGAAATACAGTGATCGACTAACCTCCAACAACGCCATCACCGATTTGAGGCAATGCCTCATTCAAAAAGGCTATGTGTTGCTGAGTTAAAGCCGTGGCGCCAACCAACCGGTTACGGGGATGGTTTACAATGCTGCCCTGCATCAGGTGGTATAGCTCAGTTGGTTAGAGCGCAGCATTCATAATGCTGATGTCGCAGGTTCAAATCCCGCTACCACCACCATACACAAGGGCTCGGAAAATCTCCGAGCCCTTTTTCTTGTGCGCTCAACATGGGCGCACTCCTATGGGTGCAAGTCCCGTCACAAGTTGATCACAACGAGTGAAGTGAAGCGCAACTGCACGAGGGTGACCGAGTGTGGGAAGGAAGCGTGGAGCATAAATTGCGAGCCGATGAACAAGAATCGGATACGAGGCACTGCCAAGCAGGGCGACTGGGCACTCCGTTGATTTAACTCCCGACAAGTGATGAGGCTTCTAATAAAGGTCATGCGGCATCATGAACGGATTTTTTCCATCTGTTGGCTAGGTCGTTTTGAGTTAGGTGTTTCGAGGAATCTGTCTTGGGTTTTTCCTTTTTTATGGGAAGTCAATTGATGCGTAGATTCGGGGGAAAAGCCAGTTAAATCGAGTAGTTGAGCGGAGTTTGTAAGTTACGCACCGCATACGCAACTACCGGTAACCAGATAGCAAGCGCCGTTGGTGAGGAATTGAACCAGAGTCCACAATGCACCACCATTTATAAGTTCAAAAGCCGCTAGGTTTAACCGCCTAGCGGCTTTTTTTATCCATCTTGCGCGGAAAACCCCGTCCTTTAGGGCGGGGATGTAGAGCGCGTACAGCGGAGCTGTCCCCTAGTGCGGCGTCTGCTGTTGTTCG
>CAITHK010000121.1 GCA_903892175.1 uncultured Burkholderiales bacterium
CGTGCTGGGGGGTGTTGGGCGTGGCTGACTCAAGTCAGGGAGGCACGCAGGTCTTCACGCAGCTTGAATTTCTGAATCTTTCCCGAGGGCGTGGACGGCATGCTCTCGCGCACCTCCAGGCGTTCGGGGATGTACTGCACGGCAATCTTTTGTTCTTTGAGGTAGGCCACGAGTTGTGGCAAATCGATGCGCTGGCCGGGCTTGGGCACCACCACCGCACAGGCACGCTCACCCAAGCGTTCGTCTGGATAGGCCACGATGGCGGCCAAGGCAATGGCGGGATGGCGGTAGAGCAGCGCTTCGATTTCGACCACCGGAATGTTCTCGCCACCGCGAATGATCACGTCTTTGCTGCGCCCAGTGATGCGCACATAGCCTTGGGCATCCAGGCGGGCCAGGTCGCCGGTGTCAAACCAACCCTCGGCATCGGTGCCGTTCCACTGGGGGCGCTTGAGGTAGCCGCCAAAGTTGGAGCAGGCGCGCACGAGCAATTTGCCGGGCAGGTCGGGGGGCAAGGTGTGGCCATCGTCGTCCACCACTTTGAGCTCGACGCCGGGCAAGGGTGAGCCGTCGGTGGTGAAGGCGCGCTCGTCGGGGTCGTCGAGTTCGATCAAGGTCACAGCGCCGTTTTCGGTCATGCCCCAAGCCGACACGATCTTGGTGCCCAGCACCGCCCGCGCTTGCTCCACCAGCGGGCCGGGGATGGGCGCACCCGCACACAAAAATGTGCGCAGCGTGGGCACGGCCTGGCCCGACTCGGACACGTTTTTGGCGAGATCAGTGAGGAAGGGGGTAGACGCCATGGTGAAGCTGCAGCCTTCCGCACGTATCAGGTCTATCGCCTTGAGCGGCTCCCACATGTCAAGCAACACCGCCGACTCTTGCAACATGATGGGCATCATCAAGCCGTACATGAAGCCGGTTTGGTGCGCCATGGGCGAAGCCATGAGCACCATGTCGTTGGCGTCAAGCTTCAAGCGCTGGGCATAGGGAATGATGTTGGCCATCACCGTGTTGGCGGTGTGCATGACGCCCTTGGGCTCGCCCGTGGTGCCCGAGGTGTAAATGAGTTGGGTCACATCATCGGGCCCTGGGCGGTGCTGGGTGAGGATGGCGTGCGCTTGCGGGTCTTGCTCCCACGCGGGGCCGCTGAGCAAGGCCTCGAAGCTGTTGGCCCCGCTGCCATTGACCACCACCACTTGCTGCAAGTCGGGCAAGCTGGGTTGGAGGCCCTCGACCATCTGCTCGTAGTCAAAACCACGGAACACCTTCGGCACGATGACCACTTTGGCTTCGCCGTGCTTGAGCATGAAGGAGAGCTCACGCTCGCGAAAGATGTGCATGAGCGGGTTCATCACCGCACCGATGCGCGAGCACGCCAAGTAGGTGACGGTGAACTGCCACCAGTTGGGCAACTGGCAGGCCACGATGTCGTTGTGGCCCACGCCGAGTTTGCTCAGGCCCACGGCCACGCGGTCGGCCATGGCCGCGAGTTCGCGGTAGGTGAAGCGCGTGACCACCCCACTCTCGGCTTGCACGGCGGTGACGGCCACTTTGTCGGGGCACTGGGCCAGGCAGCGCGCCAAGTCGTCGTTGATGGTGCGGTCGTGCCACAAGCCTTGGGCCACGCTGTGAGCGCGGCGGGGTGGGATGAGTACGGCGTCGAAGTGCATGCTGGTCTCCTCGTGGGGTGAAATTTTGTTGTTCGTCGAAACTCAGGCGGGCACAAATTTGCGGCCTGCACGGGTGCGCGCA
>CAITHK010000122.1 GCA_903892175.1 uncultured Burkholderiales bacterium
ACGGGTCGTGACGCCATGGCCTTGAATTTGGCACGCATGTCGTGGCCCGACCGGGTGGTGGTGGGGGATGTGTTCAAGGTTCGACTCTTGGTGCAACACCCGATGGAGACGGGCTACTTGCAAGACAACGAGGGACGCACCGTGCCGCGCAATGTGATCCAAACCTTGACCTGCCATTGGGTGGGCGAGGGCGCGCCGCCGCAAGAGGTGTTTCGGGTCGAGCCGTCATCGGGGATTTCGGCCAACCCCTTGTTTGAGTTTTACCTGCGTGCCACACGCTCGGGCGAGCTGTGGCTGCGCTGGATCGACGACGCGGGGCAAATGGGTCAGTTGCGCCAGATGTTGACGGTGCTCAGCGTGTAAAACGCTTCAAGCGTAGACGTCGACTTCACTGCCTTTGCCTTCAAACAGCGCGGCCGCACTCGGGCGGCCTCCTGCTGCGTTGGCCCCGGCCATTGACACGCTATCAGATGCGCTGGCACTCAAGGGTGCGTCGACCTCTTCCACCGGGATTGCCCCCTTGGTGACGCGCGAGACTTTGGCCACGGGTGGGTAGACCTTGGCCGAGGGGCGATTGCTGTTGATGTTGTTGACACTCAAGCCCATGGCCAAATCCTTTCTTTGTCTGCTTTCATGATCGGTACGACACCGCAGAACTTGAGTTTGCGGCTTGAGCCCAGGTCTCGCAAACGACTCGGGTACTCGACACGCTGCGGGTTGGATTTCGGGGGGCGTGATACGCTGCAGGCCATGACACGATTTTGCATTTTCAAGCGGTTTCTCTGGCTGGGACTGGTGCTGAGCGCACCACTTGGGGCCCAAGAATACCCAGCGCGCCCCATCACCATGGTCATGCCCTACGCACCAGGCGGGCCCGGCGATGTCATCACCCGTATTTATGCCGCAGCGATGCAAAAGGCGCTGGGTCAGCAAATTGTGGTGGACAACACCGCCGGTGCCTCGGGCACGATTGGCACGGCCAAGGTGGCGCGCAGCAAGCCCGATGGCTACACGCTGTTGATGATCCATGTGAGCCACGCTACCAATTTGGCGATGTTCAAAAACCTCTCCTATAGCCCGGTGGACGACTTTGAGCCGATTGGCCTGGCGACCGAAGGCCCGATGGTGGTGGTAGCGCGGCGTGACTTTGCGGCCAAAGATGCCAAAGAATTTGTGGCCTATGTGCGCGACAACGCGGCCAAGTTGAGCATGGGCCATGCCGGTGTGGGTTCGGCTTCTCATCTGTGCAGCTTGATGTTCATGAACGCGCTCAATGTGCAACTGACTTCCGTGCCCTACAAGGGCGCAGCCCCTGCCTTGAACGATGTGATGGGTGGGCAGCTGGATGTGATGTGCGACCAAACCACCAGCACCACGCCTGCCACCACCAGTGGTCGCGTCAAGGCCTATTTGGTGGCGGGCAAAACCCGCTTGGCCTCGCTGCCTGATTTGCCGGCCTTGCCCGAGCTGGGAACATCGGGGTTTGACATCAGCATCATGTTTGGCTTGTATGCCCCCAGGGGCACGCCCAAGGCAGTGGTCGACAAGCTCACCGGGGCGCTGCAAGCGGCCATCAAAGACCCGGACGTGAAGTCACGCCTGGGCTCATTGGGGGCCTTGCCGGTGACGGCAGACAAGGCTCGGCCTGAGTATTTGCGTGCCCATTTGAAACACGAAATTGAAACGCTCAATCCCTTGTTGATCAAGGCCGGCGTTCAGCCAGACTGATGTGAGGCCGTGAGATGACAGAGACACGGTTTGCCAACCGACGAGACGCTTGGGTGGCTGGTGTGCGTGCCGCCTTAGGCGCACCCATGGTGGTGCTGTTTGCCGGCATGGTGGGCTTTGGTGCCATGGGCCGCAGCAATGGCTTTGATGTGTGGCTGATGACGGCCAGCAGTTTGCTCATGTTTGCTTTGCCTGGGCAAGTGGTGTTGTTTGAAATGCTGATCACCGGCTCGTCCTTGTTTGCCATGGTGCTGGCGGTGACCTTGTCGTCCTCGCGCTTCATCACCATGACCGTCACCTTGTTCCCGCAGTTTCACCGCCGTGACCGCAACAGCAGTTTGTATGCGGCGGTGCATGTGTTGGCCATGACGGCCTGGGCGGTGTCGATGCGGGAGTTTCAGGCCATGCCTGCCAAGCACCGCTTGGCCTACTTCTTGGGCTTGGCCGTGCCGTGCTGGTTGGTGTCGGTGCCCGGCACTTACTTGGGCTACCAAGTGGCAGGGTGGGTGTCGCCTCCAGTGATCTTGGCGCTGGTGTTTTTGAATCCCTTGTTTTTCTTGCTGACCTTCACCGAGGTCAAGCCTTGGGCCAACCGTTTGGCGATTGCTTTGGGTTGCGTGCTGGGCCCGTTCTTTTACCTCTGGGACCGTGACACCAGTTTGTTGACCACGGGTTTGGTGGGCGGAACTCTGGCCTATTGGGTGGACCGTCGCTGGCTGCGCCCTGCACCCCAAGAGGTGCGTCCATGAGTGCGTCATTGACCGACTGGACACCTTGGCTGGCTTTGGCGGGTGCCAGTGTGGGCACTTATTTTTGCCGTGCCATTGGTGTGCTGCTGTCGGACCAAATCAACCAAGAAAGCGAAATTTTTCGCTGGTTGTCTGCCGTGACCTATGCCATGGTGGCCGCCTTGACGGTGCGCATGATCTTGATGCCCATTGGCGTGCTGGCACAAGTGCCTGTGGTGGTGCGTGTGGCGGTGTGTGTGTTGAGTGTGGGGGTGATGGTGTCGCACCCACAGCGTCGCTTGGTGGCGGCCTTGCTGACGGGCACTTTGTTGATCATGAGTTACGGCATCATGGCGTGATCTATTTAAAAATCCAATGAACTCCAATTCGTTTTCCGCGCTGCTCAAGCAGCCTCAGTTCCTTCGTTTTTGGTTTGCCCGTTTGGTGGGCATCTTGGCCAATCAAATGCTCATGGTGGCGCTGGCATGGCATGTGTACGACATGACCTCCAGCGCTTGGGACTTGGGGCTGGTGGGTTTGTTTCAGTTTATTCCCGCTTTGGTGATGACCTTGCCTGCGGGGCACGTGGCTGACCGGGTGCACCGCGGTCGATTGTTTGCTGTGTGCATGTTGGCCGATGCGCTGGTGGCTGTGCTGTTGGTGTGGGGTGTTCAAGGCGACTTTGCCACCCGAGAGTTGATGTTTGCGCTGTCGGTGGTGCTGGGCGTGGCGCGCGCGTTTCAAATGCCGGCACAACAAGCCATCACCCCCATGCTGGTGCCCACCAGCTTGCTACAGCCTGCCATTGCCTTGAGCTCCAGTGGGGTGCAAGTGGCCGTCATTGGCGGGCCGGCCTTAGGAGGCTTGCTGTACGTGTTGGGCCCAACCACCGTGTACCTGAGTTGTGCCGTGTTGTTGACGCTGGCCTTCGTCTTGACCTGGTGGGTGGTGTTGCCGCACACCCAAGCCGCGCAAAAGGCCGCCAGTTGGCGCACCGTGATGGCCGGGGTGGTGTTTGTGTGTGAACGACAAGTGTTGTTGGGCGCGATGGCGCTGGATTTGTTTGCCGTGCTGCTGGGCGGCGCCACCGCCTTGTTGCCGATTTATGCGCGCGACATTTTGCATGTGGGGCCCGAGGGCTTGGGGCTGTTGCGTGGCGCCCCTGCGTTGGGGGCCTTGGTGGTGTCGCTGATCTTGGCGCGCTGGCCCATGCAGCGCCACGTGGGGCACCGACTGCTGTGGGCGGTGGGCGTCTTTGGTTTGGCCACCGTGGCGTTTGGTGTGTCAGAGTCCTTCTGGCTGTCGATGCTGGCGCTCGCCGTGACGGGGGCGGCAGACAACATCAGCGTGGTGACCCGCTTGACCTTGATGCAAATGGAAACCCCCGAGGACATGCGGGGCCGCGTGGCTGCGGTCAACGGTATTTTCATTGGGGCCTCCAACCAACTTGGCGAGTTTGAGTCGGGCGCCACGGCGGCTTGGTTGGGGCCGGTGGAGTCGGTGGTGCTGGGGGGCTTGGGCACCATCGTGGTGGCGGTGCTGTGGTTGCGCCTGTTTCCTCAATTGGCGAACCGTGACCGCATGCAATGAATCTTTTGAAAGACGTCCCATGAAGATGACCCCCTGGCTGCTGAGCAGCGTGATGTTGTGCACCTCTTGGGCCCAAGCGCAAACTCAAACCGCGCACAAGGATTACCCCAACCACCCGATTCGCATGGTGGTGCCGTATGTGGCGGGGGGGCCCATGGATTTCATTGGCCGAGCACTGAACCAAAAAATGGCCCCGTCTTTGGGGCAAAACTTTGTGATCGACAACCGCGCGGGAGCCGGTGGTGCCATTGGGACCGGGGTGGTCGCCAAGTCGGCGCCCGATGGTTACACGATGCTCAACACCTCGTCGAGCCATGCCAGCCTGCCCGTGGTCTCGCCCGGCTTGAGTTATGACCCTGTCAAAGACTTCACGCCCATCACCTTGGTGGCCAACAGCGTGGGCTTTGTGGTGGCGGTGGGGCCGAGTGTCAAGGCCAACACCTTGCAAGAGTTCATCGCCGACGCCAAAGCGCGCCCAGAAAAGCTCAACTATGGTTCGGGCGGTGTGGGCAATGTGATGCAGTTCGCGGCCGAATTTTTCAACACCAGTGCGGGCACCAAGATCAACCATGTGCCCTACAAGGGCGTGGGCGAGGCGATCACCGATTTGATGGCCGGGCGCATCGATGTGTGCATTGGTTCGGCCACGGCTTTGTTGCCCCTGGTCAAGTCGGGCAAGCTGCGTGCTTTGGCCATCACGGGCAAAACCCGTTGGGCCTTGATGCCCGATGTGCCCACAGTGGATGAGGCGGGCCTGAAAGGCTTTGTTTATACCCCTTGGTACGGCTTGTGGTACCCCGCTGGCACGCCCACCGAATACGTGACGCGCATGCGCCAAGAAGTGGTCAAAGCCTTGGATGACCCAGAGGTCAAACGTTCATTTGCCGAGCAGGGCTATGTGACTGTGGGCTCCACACCCGCCGAGTTTGCCAAGGTGATTGCCGACGAGATCGAGGTGAACAAGCGCTTGGCGACCAAGATCAACTTTGCGCCGCCTTGATGCGCTCTCAAGCCCCCACACTGAACCCGCAAAGCACTGTGTGATCAGGCGTCAAGTCGAAGACAGCACTTGTCTCCGCTGGCCGGGCGTTCGACCACCACGCGAACCAAGGTGGGCAACGCCGCTTTGAGGTGCGTGTGTAAAAACAAGCACAGGTTCTCCAACGTGGCGGGGCCCAAACCTGCTACTTCGTCCAAGAAGTGGTGATCGAGCAGGGTGCGCACTTTTTCGACTTCTTGGCGCAAATACGCCAAATCCATCATCATGCCGGTGGCTGGGTCGGGTTCGCCAGACAGTGTGACTTCTGCGTGGTAGGTGTGGCCGTGGATGCGCAGGCTGCCTTGCGCGTCAATGGTTCGGCGCAAGGTGTGTGCGGCTTCAAAGTAGAAGCGTTGGCTGAGTTCAAACGTCATCGGATACCGATCAATTTATGGGTTTGCACGCTCAGTCGCCACTGCGGGTGTGACTGGCAGTAGGCGATGGCGGCTGCGGTGTTGGCTCTGGCCAAGGGGCCGTCCATGGGCTGCAAGTAATGGTGTTCAAAGGAGAGCTGTTCAAACGCCTGCGGAGGGTGGCCCGCTTGGGGGTAGACCAGCTTGAGCTCTTGCCCGCGGTGCACCACCAAGGCGCTGCCAGCTTTGGGGCTGACGCACAGCCAGTCGATGCCCTCAGGCGGCAGCACCGTGCCATTGGTTTCCACGGCGATGCTGAAGGCTTGGTCGTGCAGGGCTTGGACCAGCGCCGCGTCGACTTGCAACAAGGGCTCGCCTCCCGTGAGGACCACAAAGCGATGCGCTTGGCCCTCGGGCCAGAAAGCGGCAATGGCGAGGGCCAAGTCTTGGGCGTTGGCAAATTTGCCGCCACCGTCGCCATCGGTGCCCACAAAGTCGGTGTCGCAAAACTGGCAGATGGCGCTGCTGCGGTCTTCTTCTCGTCCGCTCCACAAGTTGCAACCTGCGAAGCGGCAAAATACGGCCGGACGGCCTGCATTCGCACCTTCGCCTTGCAAGGTGTAGAACATTTCTTTCACGCTGTATGTCATGGGGACGAACTGTACCGGAGTGCTAACCTCTGCCCATGAAACCCACTTTCTGTTTTACTTCTTTGCGATGCATTGGTGCGGGCATCGTGGCCCTGTGTTTGTGGATGACGGGCGTGGTTCATGCGCAAACGCCCAGTGCTCAGGCGGCTTTGTTGGCGCCAAGTGGCACCTTGCGTGCTGTCATCAACTTAGGCAACCCCATCTTGGCTCGGCGTGATGACAGCACGGGTGTGCCGGTCGGCGTGTCGGTCGATCTCGCGCAACGCTTGGCCCAACGCTTGGGTGTGCCATTGCAACTGGTGGTGGTGGATGCAGCAGGCAAAGCGGTGCAAGCCGTTACCCAAGACCGGGCGGACATCGGTTTTTTTGCCCTTGACCCGCAGCGGGCGCAAGGCGTGGTGTTCACGCCTGCCTATGTGCAAATTGAGGGCAGCTACTTGGTGCGGCAAGACTCACCATTGCAGCGCAACGACGAAGTGGATGTCGCAGCGCACCGCGTGGTGGTGGGCAAGGGCAGTGCGTACGACTTGTTTTTGACGCGTCATTTGAAGCAGGCGCAGATCGTGCGTGCCCCCACGTCACCGCAGGTGGTGGATTTTTTCTTGGCGCAAGGCATGGAAGTGGCGGCGGGTGTGAGGCAGCAACTCGAGGCCGATGCGGGACGCGTGCCCAACTTGCGCTTGTTGCCGGGACGCTTCATGGTGATTGACCAAGCCATGGGCATGCCCCAAGGACGCGGACAAGCCGCCAGCGACGTGCTGACCACGTTTGTGCAGGAGATGAAAACCAGTGGCTTTGTAGCGCAAGCTTTGTTGCGGCATCGCATCGACGGTGCTACGGTGGCGCCTTGAACAGGACTCTGATGAACTCTAAATTTGTTCTGGTGCTTTGGAGCTGCATGGCCCTCAGTGCCCTCGCTCAAGACCGTTTGACAGGCGACTTGGGTGGAGCTGTCTACACCACCCAAAAAATTGTCCACAGCACGGGCTCACAGAGCATGACCTTGCCTTACGCCTACTTTGACTATGGGCGCTTTTACACACGGGTCGATACCTTGGGCGTCAAGACCATGCGTTTAGGCAATGGTCATTTGGAGTTGGCTGGACGCATCAGTTTTGAGGGTTTCCCAACCGATGCGCCTGGCTTGCATGGCATTGCAGCCAGAACCAACCCCATGCCCTTGGGGGTGGGAACTTACCAAGAGACGCCCTGGGGCGCGTTGTTTGCGTACAGTTTTTACGACCCCTCTTCGGGCGGCATGCTGCATGAATTGACCTATGCCGCAGAGTTCCAAGTGGGTGCGGTGACCGTGTATCCGCAGCTGGGGATAGAGCACCGCTCACAAAAGTACGTGCAACACCTCTACGGTGTGTCCAGTCAGGAGGCGCTGGCCAGTGGCTTGGGGGCTTACAGCGCGACAGCCTCTGACACGCCTGTGCTTGCCATGGCCTTGGAGTGGCCTGTGGATGAGGCGTGGCGTATCAATCTGCAATGGCGACGCCGTTGGTTGGACCGAGCCATCACCCACAGTCCCTTGGTCTTTGCGCAGCAACAAGACAGTGGGTTTTTGGCACTGACGCGCTCTTTCAAATAGAGCCGCGACATGTACGCCATCAAGCGCGTTTTCTGAGCGCGCGGCGCAACTCAGGAGACAGCACCGTCGGTACCTCAAAGGCCGGTGTCTCCAAGCTACTGTTGATGGCCTTTTTCAAAAAACGCGCGGTTTCTGAGCTGACCATTTCACGTTCGTTGTCGACCGTAATCATGTGGTAGCTGTCACCCAAATAGATGAAATCTTTCTGGCTAGACGACACGCGCCGATACGCCCACTCGGCGTTGCGGATGTGCACGGTTTCGTCATCGACCGCATGCACGAACAAAACTGGGGCATCGACGTCGGGCACATGCTTGATGGCTTGCTTGATCAGTTGTCGACCTTGCGTGATGTAGTGCATGGTCAATACTTCGGAGCCGGACTCTGAGATGTGTGCTGATTTCATGGCCCGTTTGACCATGGCACGCATCTCCTCGTTTTTGACCCCATAGGGTTCGGCTTCTTGGTAGGTGTAACTGTTGGCAAATGGCAGCCAAGAGGCCCAGTCCAACAAAAACCTGTACCAAGGCATGGCCCAACCGTCATAGGACAAGGCGGTCGAGAGCAGGACCAAGGCGTCAATGCTTTCTCTTTGGGCCAAGACCATGGCGAGTGTGGCCCCCATCGAGATCCCCACCACGCTGACACTTTCGTAATGCTTGCGCAGTTCCCACACTTGGTTTTGAACTTGCTCTACCCAAGCGGTCCATGGCTGAGCAGGGGTGCCAAAGCAATAGCCGTCAATGTCTGGCACACACACAGAAAAGCCTTGTTGATGGAGTTCTTTAGCCATGCGCGACAGCTCGACAGAGTTGGCAGCTAGGCCATGTAACATCAACACACAATGCGGGCCTGCTTCGAGGTAAATACCGTTTTGACGGGTCAGGGATGAGTTCATGGAAATCAAAAATTCAAAAAATTGGGTCAGGTATTCTCAAGAACAAGCCTTGTTGGGGGCGTGCTTGATCACGCTGGTCGCTTTTTTTCTGCGCTACTTTTTGCACCCCTACATTGAACCCTTCGCAGTATTTCACTTTTTCATCGTGGGATGCCTGTTGACCCAATATTTATATGGCTACAGGTTCTCCGTTTTCGCCATCGTGGTCAGTACCGGTCTTGGCAATTATTTTTTTGTACCGCCTTACGGCACGTTTGATGTGATCTCGGCCAAAGATTTGATCACCTCCTTGAATTTTGCTCTGGTGACATTGGTAGCCGTCGCGTTCATGGAGTCTTTGCGTCGTTCGGTGTATGCGCGTGAGTTATTGCTCAAAGTCATGGAGTCACGGCACAAAATTTCACTGCACAGAGAAAACGACCGGATTTATTTTTCCAAAAAAACAGGCGAGGCGTGGGCTATTTTGGAAGAGCTGTTGACCGATTTCGACAAAATCATTTTGATCAGATTCGGCACCGAGGACTTCAAGATAAAACTTTTGTTTTATAGGTTGGCGACCCATTTCTCTATCCACGATCCGGTTGAAGATTGGCCCTTGGCCTTTACGCCAGATGACCTGGCAGTGTTACGAGAGCAACTGGACGACGCCACCACAACTCAGGCCCAAAACACTTTCTCCATAGGCTTTTGCACAGCGCCCAACCAATACGATCGTCGTGAGGTCTGGGTCGAACATTTCAACTTCATGGGGCAGTCGTTGGCCGTTCTGAAACTGGCATGAGCGTTCGGAACTGGCATGCCAGCAAGCCCTTCAAAGCAAGGCGGAAGCCATGTTGATCATCAAGGCAACCACAGTGGTGTTGAAGAAGAACGCCAACACGCAGTGAACTAAGCCCACCCGACGTTGTGCACGGCTCGTGAAGCTCACATCGGCAGTTTGGCCTGAGGTGCCGATGACGCACGCGAGGTACAAGAAATCTCCATAGTCAGGGGCATGGCCACCCGGAAAATCCAATCCCCCGGTTTGGTTTTTGAGGTCTGCGACGTAATAGTCGTGGGCGTAGTGCAAGGCAAACATGATTTGTGTAAAGCCCCAAGACGACACCATGGTCAACGCCGCCAAGCCGATGTGTGCATAGCGCAAGGTGCCTTGCGCCGTTTTGGCCAGCGCCAGCTCAGCCACGATGGCCGCTAAGCAGGTCAGTGCTGATATGACCACCATGCCAAGCAAAACCAAACGGCCTTCGTTTTGCTGTAACGCCCGCGTGCGCATGCGCTCGTGGCTGGAGCCAAACATCATGTGCAAGGCTAGGGCCAAATAAAGCAAAGCACCGACATTCCAGGCCAAGGTCAGGCGGGTGATCCAATGCAGCCGCCATTCGTTGGGAAACAGAGCCAGACTCATCAGTCCCAGTGCAATGCAGCAGGTCAATCTGGGCCGGTTACGCAGAAGGGCAAGAGTTTTTTGTAACAACTGTTCAGCCTGTGTGTTTTGTGTATCAGCCGAGTAAGGCGTCGGCAAACTCTTGGGCATTGAAGGTCTCTAGGTCCTCCACCGCTTCACCCACACCAATGAAGTAGACCGGAACTTGCTCGCCGCCAGCAGCCACACGCGTTTGCCCCCACAGGGCAATCGCCGCTAGCACGCCCCCTTTGGCTGTGCCGTCGAGTTTGGTGACGATGAGTCCAGTCAATCCCAGCGCTTCGTCGAAAGCTTTGACTTGCGCGAGGGCGTTTTGCCCGGTGTTGCCATCGATCACCAGCAACACTTCATGGGGTGCCGTGGCGTCTGCCTTTTGCACCACGCGTTTGATCTTGCTGAGCTCTTGCATCAGGTGCAGTTGCGTGGGCAAGCGTCCTGCGGTGTCGACCAGCACCACATCTTTGCCACGTGCTTTGCCTGCCGTGACGGCGTCAAAGCTCACCGCAGCGGGGTCGCCACCGGCTTGGCTGACGATCTCCACTTGGTTGCGGTCTGCCCACACCCCGAGTTGTTCTTTGGCGGCGGCGCGAAAGGTATCGGCTGCGGCCAGCAGCACGGAGGCACCGCTGTCGTTCAGGTGGCGGGTGAGTTTGCCAATCGAGGTGGTTTTGCCGGCACCGTTGACGCCCGCGACCATGATCACCGTGGGTTTGTGTGCCCCAATCACCAAGGACTTCTCTAGGGGTTTGAGCAATTGGGCGATGGATGCAGCCAGCAAGGCTTTGACTTGAGAGGGCTCGGCGGTTCGGTTGTCTTTGACGCGTTGCTTCAAGTCGGTCAGCAAATACTGGGTGGCTTGCACGCCTGCATCGGCCATCAGCAAGGCCGCTTCAAGTTCTTCGTACAGCGCGTCATCAATTTGCGTGCCGGTGAACACCGTGCTGATGCTTTGACTCGTGCGGCGCAAGCCTTGGCCCAGTCGTGCCATCCAGCTTTGACGGGGTTGCTCTGCCGCAGGGTGTGTGTTTGCAGGCGCAATGTCTTCGGTGAGCGTCAAGCGCGCATCCGCGACAGGAGGAGGGCTGATTTTTTTCTTGAAAAAGCTAAACATGGGTGGGTGTTTCTAGAATCGGTCCATTCTATGAAACCCACCACCACTTCTCCCAAATTACCCAAAGGCGCTGGCGAGGTTCGCATCATCGGCGGGCAATGGCGCCGGACCAAGCTGCCAGTGGCATTGAAGCCTGGTTTGCGGCCCACGCCGGACCGCGTGCGCGAGACCTTGTTCAACTGGTTGGGCCAATCCCTCTTGGGGTGGCGCTGTGTGGATGCCTTCGCAGGCACGGGGGCTTTGGGGTTAGAGGCTGCCTCGCGTGGCGCTGTGCATGTGCATCTGTGTGAGAGCGATGCGGGCTTGGTGGCACAACTCACCACCACAGTGGCGCGCCTCAAAGCCAGTGCGGTGCAGGTGCAACGAGGCGACGGCGTGGCCTGCCTCAAGCAATTGAGTGCTTCCAGCGTCGACCTGGTGTTCATCGATCCCCCCTTTGAGAGCGGCTTGTTTGATGCCGCGTTGCAAGCTGCGGCTCAGGCGGTGAAGACCGATGGCTTTGTTTACCTGGAGGCACCCGCGCGTTGGAGCGACGAGGCTTTGGCTGTCTTGGGCTTGGCAACATACCGTCACCTCAAAGCGGGCACTGTGCATGCGCACCTGTTGCAGCGAATTGCATAATCTGCCCACCTTTGAATTTGCAGGAGTGTCCATGGACAAGAAGCCCGTGATTGCCGTGTACCCCGGCACCTTTGACCCCATCACTTTGGGCCATGAAGACATCTTGGTGCGAGCCACACAATTGTTTGACCAGGTGATCTTGGCGGTGGCCGCTGGGCACCACAAAAAAACACTGTTCAGTTTGGACGAGCGCATGGCCATGGCGCGCGAGGTGATGGCGGCTTATCCCCAGGTCACGGTTGAGCCGTTCAGCGGCTTGGTGCGCGACTTTGTGCGGGCCCATCATGCCAACGTGATGGTGCGCGGGGTAAGGGCAGTGACCGACTTTGATTACGAGTTCCAGCTTGCTGGCATGAACCGCCAACTCATGCCAGATGTGGAAACGGTGTTTCTCACCCCGAGTGCATCTTGCCAGTTCATCTCTAGCACCTTTGTGCGAGAGATTTCTCAATTGGGTGGCGAGGGCGACGCCAGCGAGTTGGTCTCCCCTGCGGTGTATGCACGCCTGATGGCCAAGAAAGCGCCAGCCGCATGAGTTTCATTCGGCGCTTATGACCGACTTTCTGCTCATTCGGCACGGGGAAACCGACTGGAACAAAGCGTTGCGCTTCCAGGGCCAAGTAGACGTCTCACTCAACGCCATTGGGTTGGCGCAAGCTCAGCGTTTGCAAGAGCGCGTGGCGCACTCGATGCCTGGGTGGTTCACGAAAGGGCGCACACCAACGCGTGTCATCAGCAGCGATTTGCTGCGGGCCCAACAAACTGCTCAACCCGTGGCGCAGGCCCTGGAATGTGATTTGGTGTTGGAGGAGGGCTTGCGGGAGCAGTGCTTTGGTTGCTTTGAGGGATTGTGCGTGCCTGAGATCAAGGTGCAGCACCCCGAGGCTTGGCAGCGCTGGCTTGAGTTTGACGCCAACTACGCAGTGACTGGGGCTGAGAGCACCCAGAGGTTTCACGATCGGGTGGTTGAGGCCATGACGCGCTTGG
This sequence comes from uncultured Burkholderiales bacterium, assembly GCA_903892175.1. GTDB lineage: Bacteria > Pseudomonadota > Gammaproteobacteria > Burkholderiales > Burkholderiaceae_C > Limnohabitans. The sequence continues at coordinate 12,723 of CAITHK010000122.1, forward strand.
CAGACCAATACCCTGACGAGCATGTGGTGGTGGTGACGCACGGAGGGGTGCTGGACATGGTGTGGCGCTATACCCAGACCTTGTCTTTGCACGGGCCTCGGGTGTGTGACATTCCCAATGCGGGGTGGAACCAGGTGGCACGGCAAGACAGCGCTTGGCACATCCATGCCTGGGCCGACACGACACATTTGGGTGGCATGCCACCGCAACCGGTCTATCGTCCAGCGAACCTCAAGGCCTGATGTGCGGGACATCAATACCCTGGTATGAATGGGGTCGTCTGACCAAGGGATAATCAGGTTTTGTTGTCGACCCCCGGGTGAACTGCCATGGCTTTGATGATCACGGATGAATGCATCAACTGCGATGTGTGTGAACCCGAGTGCCCGAACGAGGCCATTTTCTTGGGGCCGGAGATTTACCAAATCAACCCCGATCAATGCACCGAGTGTGTGGGGCACTTCGATGAACCCCAGTGTGTTCAGGTCTGCCCCGTCGCCTGCATTCCGATCAATCCCCAACGGGTAGAAGGACGAGACGCTTTGATGGCCAAGTTTCGTGTCTTGCAATTGGCTGCAAAGCCACCCGTGCCTTCACACAACCTGTCCAAAGATTGAGAAGTCATCAAGGTTTGGCTGCTGCATCGGACGTGGCCTTTCCCTGCGTTGCGGGCTTTGCTTTCTGATCGCTTTTTTCCGCTGCCATCTTTGGCAGTGAAGTAGGGGCTGGCCTTCGGGGGGGCGCGTGTCGCGATGGTGCGGCCAAATTCTCAGGGGCTGTGCAGGCGTGGGCGTTGTCAGGTGTCTAGGTGGGCGCGGTGTGAGTCCGGTTTGCTGGTGCTTGGCGTTCAGTTTGCACGCGACTTTTCTCCAGCGCATGAGCGTTACGCAAGTTTTGCTGTGTGAACCGCTCTTGGGCTTTGGCTTATTCTGTTTTGCGTGTGTCTTGCACCGATGGCGTTGTACTGTTTGGCGCACTGAGCACTGGCGCTGTAGTGTTCGCCACACCTGTAGACCGTTTGAGCCGACAAACATCGGGGCATGTTCAACAGCAGTGCCCACAGCATGAGCACCCCGCAGTGGGTGATGTGTTTATTTCGGTCCCGTTTGCGCTGAGCGCTCTGGTGGTGTGGCATGCGCTGTCTCCTCTGACTTGGCCAGCGTTGCCGGCCTAGGAGGTTTGGGCCGTGGCGGCTTGGCGGTGTGAACCATTTGCGTGGCTTTGACCATGTCACCCGCGAGCAAATGAGGCACTGCCAAGGAAGTGCGTGTCACGCAGTCCTCGATGGCCTGGCGTTGGTCGGGTGCCGGTTTCTTCAGCACCCAATTGGCAACCTCAGATTTCACGCCCGGATGACCGATGCCAATGCGCAGTCGCCAGTACTGGTCTGTGCCGAGCTGCGCATGGATATCGCGCAAACCATTGTGCCCCGCATGGCTGCCTCCGAGTTTGAGTTTGGCTTCGCCAGGTTGAATGTCCAACTCGTCGTGCGCGACCAAAATTTCATCGGGCTGAATTTTGAAAAACCGAGCCAGCGCGGCCACCGACTTGCCCGACACGTTCATGAATGTTTGAGGTTCAAGCAGCCAAATGTTGTGTCCATGCACGCTCGTGCGTGCGACCAGGCCGTGGTAAGCGCGATCGGCTTGCAAATGCACTTTGAGATCGCGGGCGACCGTGTCAATCCACCAAAAACCTGCGTTATGGCGTGTGGCTTCGTATTCAGTGCCTGGGTTTCCAAGGCCAACTAAGAGCTTGATCATGGGGCTGATTATCCGGTGTGCTTTCCAATGAAAACGGCCCACCGAAGTGGGCCGTGAGCAGAGAAAGCCAGAAGATTACTTCTTGCCAGCCGCTGCAGCCGCCACTTGGGCGGGGGTTGGTTCATCTGCCTTGGTGGCCACAACAGCGACCAACACGGGGTTGGCTTTGCCTTTGGTCACTGCGGTAACGCCAGCAGGCAGTGTGATGTCGTTGAGGTGCAAGGAATGACCTTTGGTCAAATGGCTCAGGTCAACGGCAATGAACTCAGGCAAGTCTTTGGGCAAGCAAGAGACTTCGATTTCGGTCGCGACGTGGTTGATCAAGCACTGGTCCACCTTGGCGGCAGGCGAGTTCTCTTCGCCGCTGTAGTGCAAAGGCACTTTTTTGTTCATTTTGGTGTTGGCATCGATGCGTTGGAAATCGATGTGCAACACGAGTTGCTTGAACGGGTGGTATTGCACATCGCGCAACAACACCTCGGTGTTTTTGCCATTGAGTTCCATTTCCAACACAGATGCGTGGAAGGCCTCTTTCTTGAGGGCGTGCCACAAGGCGTTGTGGTCTAACTCAATCAACAAAGGCTCGGCTGTGCCACCGTAGACGATGCCAGGTGTACGACCGGTGATACGCAGACGGCGGCTCGCACCCGTTCCCTGCTTGCTGCGCTCAAAAGCGACGAATTTCATAGTTTCACTCCAGTAAGAACCCACCGCGACCAGTGTGGCTCCAGTTTCAAAAAGGGCAGACGAGCAGCCCAGGACAATGTTCCGCGACTTGTGGCCCAGCTGTTTAAAACAACTGGTCTTGGTCGGAGAACAAACTCATGACCGACTCACCTTTGGCAATGCGCTGAATCGTTTCTGCGATCAACGGTGCCACCGAGAGTTGGCGAATTTTTTTGCACGCACGCCCAGCTTCGCTGAGCGGGATGGTGTTGGTGACCACCACTTCGTCCAAGGCACTGCCTTTGGCAATGCGCTCAATGGCGGGGCCAGAAAAAATGGGGTGTGTGCAATAAGCGTAAACTTTTTTGGCGCCGCGCTCTTTCAATACCTCGGCGGCTTTGACCAAGGTGCCCGCCGTGTCGATCATGTCGTCCATGATCACGCAGTTGCGGCCTTCGATGTCACCAATCACGTTCATCACCTCGGACACGTTGGCCTTAGGGCGACGCTTGTCGATGATGGCCAAGTCGCAGCCAAGTTGTTTGGCCAAGGCACGTGCACGCACCACGCCGCCGACATCAGGCGAGACGACGATGAGATCGTCGTAATTTTTCAAACGCAGGTCGCCCAAGAGCACGGGTGAGGCGTAGATGTTGTCAACCGGAATGTTAAAAAAGCCTTGAATTTGATCGGCGTGCAAGTCCATGGTCAAAACGCTGGCCACCCCCACGGTTTGCAGCAAGTCAGCCACCATCTTGGCTGAAATAGGCACACGGCTCGAGCGTGGACGGCGATCTTGGCGGGCGTAGCCGAAGTAGGGGATGACGGCGCTGATGCGTTCTGCCGAAGCGCGCTTCAAGGCGTCCACCATGATCAGCAGCTCCATCAAACTTTCGTTGGTGGGCGCGCAGGTGCTTTGCACGACGAAGACGTCACGTGCCCGTACGTTTTGGTTGATTTCTACGGTGACTTCACCGTCAGAGAAGCGTCCGACGTTGGCCGCACCTAACTCGATGCCAAGGTGCTTGGCAATTTCGGCCGCCATGGTTGGGTTGGCGTTGCCAGTGAAAACCATGAAGTCAGGGGTAGGGGTCGACATGATGACGGTGACTTTCGCTTCAAGAGCCATGACGCCAACGTGCCGTCACAAGCAAACCAAGCACTCGGGTGCTTGAAAATTTTGGCAGGGGAAGAAGGACTCGAACCTTCGCATGCCGGAATCAAAATCCGGTGCCTTAACCAACTTGGCGACTCCCCTACACAGGTCGACAGCTTTGCAGCTTTCAACCGTTAATTGTCGCTGACAACCCACCCAGCCAATGGATGAACTGCCATATTGCTGCACACCTGCATTTGCCATGAGGCGGGCGGCTCATTGAGCACCACACCATGGGGCAACTGCGCAAAAACTGCACTGCCAGATCCGGTCATGCGCGGGCTTAATCCAAAAGAAGCCAACCATTGCAGGGCTTGACTTATTTCTGGGCACAGCGCTTGGGCCACTGGCTGCAAGTCGTTTCGACCAAAGTCAAAAGGATGAACAGCGAAGCCTGTCATTGTAGCAGCTTGCGTGGCCCTTTCCAAGTTCGGGTCACGAAAAATTCTTGCAGTTTCCAAACCAGCTTCGGGCTTGATCACCACAAAGCGGCCTGAAGGTAATTCAATCGGCGTAATTTGCTCGCCAATGCCCTGGACCCAGGCGTTGTGTCCGTATAAGAAAAAAGGAACGTCAGCGCCAAGTGCGAGCCCCAAAGGCAATAACTTCGAGAGTGGCCAGTTTAAGTCCCACAGGCGGTTCAAGGCCAGCAATGTGCTGGCGGCATCAGAGGAGCCGCCTCCCATCCCCGCTTGTGAGGGGATGGATTTTTCAATGGCAATGTGAGCGCCAAATGAGGTGTGGCTGGCAGCTTGCAAGCTGTGCGCAGCGCGCATGATTAAGTCATCTGCGGGCAATGCAATGCTCAGGTCTTCACGTTCAAGGATCGGGCGATCCAAGCGCTCAAAGTGAAGGGTGTCGCACCAGTCGATGAGCATGAAGGCCGATTGCAGCAAATGGTAGCCATCAGGACGCTGACCTGTGATGTGCAAAAACAAGTTCAGTTTGGCGGGCGCTAAAACATGGTTCAAGGTCGGCATGGTGCAGCAGCAGTCAGTCGAGTTTGAGTCGCAACACCACCTCAGGAAGAGGCGTGGTACGTTTGGCCATCAGCAAGCCATTGGGCAAGGCCGATAAGTCAGCTTGCCAACCCGGTGCAGATGCGGGCAAGCCTTGCAGCCAATCGAACAGTGTCGTCACCGGCAAAGCTGCGCCAGTCGCGTGCTCAGTCAAGGCTGCCAAATTGTCAAACCGTTGCTCGCTGCTGCCTTGCAACCACACCACCGATCCGGGCGACCAGCGTACGGCAGCCAAGGTGGTGCCCAGTGGGGAATACAGGTCTAAAGCGCCCAGCTTGGAATTGCCGCGCAGCAAAAAGTTGGCACTCATGGCTTGGCTGGGGGTGTTGTAGACCACCACGCTCAGCCGCCCCTGCCATTCGGGCTCGGCCAAGCTGATGGGTGTCAGCGGATCACGAGGAGGCATTCTTTGAGGACCTGCGCAGCCCAGCAAGAGCAAACATGCTGCCCATGCCGCAAGGCTTGCGAGACAGCGCTGAGTCCGTGAGCGCATCGCTGTCAAAGCTCGGGTTTGAGGCGCTGCAGTGTTTCTTGCAAGGTCTCGTTGTCAGGCGCGGAGCGCATGCCCTCGCGCCAAATTTTGCGCGCGTCCTCGCGGCGGTTGAGTTGCCAAAGCACTTCGCCAAGGTGGGCTGCAATTTCAGCATCGGCGCGATTTGCGTAGGCTTTTTGCAAGTGCTGGAGTGCACTGGGTAAATCGCCCAGTCGAAACTCCACCCACCCCAAACTGTCGGTGATGAAGGGGTCGTTGGGTACGAAGGTCAAAGCTTTCAAAATGAGGGCTTTGGCTTCTGGCAAACGTAGGTTGCGATCGGCCAGTGAAAAACCCAACGCGTTGTAGGCGTTGTGATAGGCAGGGTCTTTGGCAATGACAAGACGCAGCAAACGCTCCATTTCGTCCAAGCGGTTGAGCTTTTCAGCCAGCATGGCTTGCTCGTACACAAGATCAGGCTCGTCCGATTGCGCACTGGCCAGCACTTCAAAGGCCGCTTGCCATTGGCGTTGGTCGCGCAGCAGTTGCACTTCGGCCATCAAGCGGCTGCGCAGCTCTTGTTCGTCCTTTGCAGGCAGTTGCGCAATGAGTTCTCGCGCATCTTTGAGTTTGCCCTGACGCGCCAACAGGGCAGCCCGTCGGGTTTGCGCTTGCATGATGCTGCGAGTTGCGTCTTGGCTCGTGTCTTGGCTCGCGAGGTCGACGTAGCGTTTCAAGGACACTTCAGAAAAAGCGTCGAGCCCTTGCTCAAACTGCAAAGAGCCCAAAATCAACCATGCAGGCGCATGCAGTGGAAAACGTGTGGTGGTGTCTTGCAGCAGGGTGTTGGCGTCTGGGTAACGGCCTAACTCGATCAAGGCCTGGGCGTAGCTCATTGAGAGTTCAGGAGAACCTTGTTGCCGCACGGCTTGAACGACGAGGGCCTCTGCGCCATTGACTTTTCTGGTCATCAACTCCACGGCCAACAAGGCGGGGCCAAGGGCCGAGGGATCTGCTGAACGCCCCTTTTGCGCCGCTTCCAGGCTCCCCGCCAAATCATCGGTGAAACCTCGCATATGACCCAGTGCGGTCCAAGCTGCTGCGGCTGTGGTGCTCGTTTGCAAATAGGGTGTCAAGGCCTTTTGAACCACATCCAGGGCCAATTTTTTATCGGTGACACGGTTGTAGTAGCGAGGGATCAGACTGATCGCCACTGCGCGCTCCGGCAAAGGTGCCAAGGCAATCTCTTTTTTCAGAGGCTCCAAACTCTCCGTGGTTTGGTTGAGCGCCAACAAAATCTGCAACACCTGAAGGTTGGCTTTACGGTCTTGGGGGTAGGCCTGGGACCAAGCGCGCGCCGCCATCAGCGCCCCATCGCCAGAACGCGCCTGAAGTGCAATATCCACCGCTCGGTTGAATAACTCGATATCGTTGGAGCGTCTTGCAGCGTCCAAGAGCAAGGAAAATCCGGCCCCAGGCTCACCTTGTCTGAGGTTGAGCTCACCCAACAAGATCTCGTAGAGCAACTCGCCCGTGAGGGTGGAGTTCGCAACTTTCTGCGCAGTCTCTTGCGTTTGAGCTTGGGCGAAAAGTGGCCAGTACCCGGCCATGCTCATCAGCAAAATCCAGCCATATGCTTTGTGCAGGCCGGTGAAGAAGGGAAATTTCATAGCGGCATCATAATCGCTGACTGCTTTTTTTCGCTTGCTCCCCATGCCCGAATTGCCCGAGGTTGAAGTTACCCGATTGAGTTTTGCTGACCGCATTGCACAGGCGCGCGTCACAGGGGTGCGTGTTGGCAAAGACTTGCGCTGGCCCTTGGGGTACGAGCCCGAGTTGTTGATCGGACGGCGAGTGCTCGGTGTGCGTCGTCGCGCAAAGTACTTGCTGGTGGATTTGGACCAAGGCCTGTTGTTGTGGCACTTGGGCATGTCTGGCAGTTTGCGGTTTGGGGACGACCGCAGTGCGCCAACAGCACACGACCACTTTGATTTGGACACCGACCAAGGCTTGTTGCGTTTGAATGACCCGCGACGCTTTGGTGCTGTGGTGTACGTGGCCAGCGAGACCAGCCCCCAAGCCCTCAAGCTCTTGGGGCATTTGGGGGTAGAGCCTTTGGGGAGCGACTTTGACCTGAAGGCCTTCCACCACGGCTTAAAGCAGAGACGCTCTGCCATCAAGCAAGTGCTGTTGGCTGGCGATGTGGTGGTGGGCGTGGGCAATATCTACGCTTCTGAAGCCTTGTTTCTTGCTGGCATTCGGCCCACGCTGCGGGCCGATCGCGTGAGTCGTCCACGCGCGGAAAAACTCCGTACCGCCATCGTGGATGTGCTGGCCCGCGCCGTTCAAAAAGGAGGCAGCACTTTGCGTGACTTTTCCAATGCCGATGGACAACAGGGCTACTTTCAACTTGAAGCCATGGTGTACGACCGCGCTGGGCAGCCCTGCCGTGTCTGTGACTCCTTGATTCGTTGGCGACGCCAAGGTCAGCGATCCACTTATTACTGTCCGACTTGCCAGAAAGCTTGATCTGATGCCCAAACCCCAGATGACTTTCGCCGATGCTGTGGTGGCTTGGCAACTACAACACGGGCGCCATGACCTGCCTTGGCAAAACACCCAAGACCCCTACGCGGTGTGGCTGTCTGAAATCATGTTGCAGCAAACCCAAGTCAGCACGGTGCGCGAGTATTTCATGCGCTTCATGCAGCGGTTTCCAACGGTGGCTGATTTGGCCGCGGCTGGGCTGGACGATGTGTTGGGTTTGTGGAGTGGTTTGGGCTATTACAGCCGCGCACGCAATATGCACAAAGCTGCGCAAGCAGTGGTGGCGTTGCACGGCGGCGTGTTTCCTCGCAGTGCCGAGGCCTTGCAAACCCTGCCAGGCATTGGCCGCTCAACAGCGGCAGCCGTGGCGTCCT
>CAITHK010000123.1 GCA_903892175.1 uncultured Burkholderiales bacterium
AAAACCATGTCTGCCGTGCTTGATGATCAAAAACAAACCTCTTACACGTCTGCGCCACTGAGTCTGGGCGACAAGCGGGTGTCGATTTACCAACCCGAGCAAGAGGGTTTGATTTTTCCGCAAGTGCCCGTGTTCAAAACCCATGCCGAAGCGCGTCAGCATGGCAAAGAGCGCCTGGTGGCGGCTTGCCGCGCGTTTGCGCTGGAAGGCTTTGACTACGGCTTTGCCGGTCACTTGACCTTTCGCGACCCAGAGCGTCCTCACCTGTACTGGACCAACCCCATGGCGGTTCATTTCAACCAAGTGAAGGTGTCCAACCTGATCTTGGCCGACCATGAAGGCCGTGTGGTGGAGGGCCAACACGCCATCAACCGCGCCGGTTTTGTGTTGCATGCGGCGGTGCATGAAGCACACCCTGAGATTGTGGCCATGTGCCATGCGCACACGGTCTACGGCACGGCCTTCGCTTCATTGGGCCGTCCGTTGGATCCGATCTCACAAGATGCGGCAGCCTTCTTCGAAGACCATGTGGTCATCAGCGAAGAGGCGGGCCAAGTGGCGGTAGAGGTGAAGGGCGGGCACAAAGTGGCCAACGCCTTCAAGGGCGTGAAAGCTGCCATCCATCAAAACCACGGTTTGTTGACCGCCAGTCGCCACAGCATTGAAGCGGCTGCGTTTTGGTTCATCGCGTTGGAGCGTTGCTGCAAGCAGCAAATGGCGGTGGAGGCTACCGGCATCAAGCCGCGTTTGGTGTCCCCCGAGCGATCACGCTACAGCCGTGAACACGTGGGCAGCGAATACATTGGTTGGCTGCATTTCCAGCCCATTTGGGAACACCTGTTGGCTACCCAACCCGACATGCTCAAGTGAATCATGAGACAGAAAGAGGCCTGATATGAAAAAAGAAGAGCAAATGGACAAAGCCAAAAGCGCCAGTGTTGCTGCCGCGCCTGCCAAAAAACTCATCCCCTATGGCGGCTATTACGCCAAGCAAACGCTGGCGCATGACCCCGAGCTGACCGAGACTGGCCCAGGTACGCCTGCGGGCGAGTATTTCCGTCGCTTTTGGCACCCGGTCTGCATGTCGATGGAGCTGACAGACACGCCGCGCTTCTTGAAAATCTTGAACGAAGAGCTGGTAGCTTTCCGTGACAAGAGTGGTCAAGTGGGCGTGCTGCATGCGCACTGTGTGCACCGTGGGGCTTCGCTGGAGTACGGCGCGATTCAAGAGCGCGGCATCATGTGTTGCTACCACGGTATGGTGTTTGACGTGGACGGCACCTGCTTGCATGTGCCCTATCCAAAAGGCGAAGAGAAAGAAGCCGAACGCTTTGCCTGCACCATCCGCCAAGGCGCTTACAAAGCTTTGGAGCGCAATGGTTTGGTGTTTGCCTACATGGGCCCACCTGAAGAGGAGCCTCCTTTCCCTGAGTGGGAGACAGACTTCACCGTTGCCCCTGGCGACGAGTTGGTGCCCTACAGCAACTTCCAGCATTGCAACTGGTTGCAAGTGCAAGACAACGCGGCGGACAACTACCACACGGCGGCGCTGCATGCGGCGTCCAGCGTGGTGGGCGGACACTTTCAGGGCACCACTTTCAACGAAGTGGGCGCGGCCTCGATGGAGGTGGCCCCCGACATGTTGTTTGTGCCGATTCACGAAGGCCGTGGCTTGGCCTGTGCCGGTGCACGCCGCTCGGACGACCAGCACATGTTTGTGCGGGTGCAACACCAGGTGTTGCCTAACCTGAGCCTGCACGCGTACACCTCAGAAGATGGCTTGAAGAAAAAGCTCTTCAGCCGTTTCAACATCGTGCGTTGGACGGTGCCGGTGGACGACGTCAACAGCAAGATGATTGGCTGGCGCGTGTTGGGCCCCACGATTGACACACGCGGTGTGGGCGACAAAAACATGGTGGGCTACGAGGCCATCGACTTCTTGGAAGGCCAAGTGGCCATGCGTCGCCCCGAGCGTTTTGGCAAGTACAAGCTCGAAGACATGCCCCCCATCCCAAGCAACCACCGCGAGCGTGCCAATTACAAAGACGCGCAGTACGCACCGGGCGACTATGAGGCCATCATCAGCCAGCGTCCGATTGCTGTGCATGGTTTGGAGAATCCCACCAAATTTGATGCGGGCTTGTACATGTTCCGCAAGCTGCTGCGGGACGCCATCCGCGGAAGCAACCCAGGGGCCAGTGCCGAGCGCTTTGCCCAATGGCTCAAAGACAGCAACGGCGCTCCCAACAGCTTTTGCTCGGGCAATGTGTTCCACCTGCCGCTGGCCAAGACGGTGGAAGACGAAGTGGCACAACGCCGCATGCTGTCCAAGCAGGTGATTGCCATCTTGAACGAGAGCGACAAGATGTCAGGCCCCGCGCGCACCGAGTTTGTGAAAACTCGTTTTGAAGAGCTAGAGCAAACGGTCAAGAAGGCCTACCACGCGTGACCATGGCCGATTCAGTGAACCCTTCCACCCTGCAACTTCAAATCAAACAAATTCGATGGGAAGCCACAGACATCTATGCCTTTGAACTGGTCCACCCGCAGGGCCAGGCGCTGCCCGCGTTCAGCGCTGGGGCGCACATCGATGTGCACATTGGCGATGGGCTGATTCGCCAATACAGCCTGAGCAACGACCCGCAAGAAACACATCGCTATGTGATTGGCGTCTTGCGCGATGAGGCGGGGCGTGGTGGTTCGCGCGCCTTCACGGGCAACGCCCGCGTGGGGCAGATGATCCAAGTCAGCACCCCGCGCAATAACTTTGCACTGGCCGCCAACGCACAGCACACGCTGTTGTTGGCAGGTGGCATTGGCATCACGCCCTTGAAGTCGATGGCACATGCCTTGTCGCATGCAGGGTCTTCGTTTGCCTTGCATTATTGCGTGCGCAGCGATGACCGCATTGCCTTCCAGACTGAATTGGCAGCTCTGCCGGACACGCAGTGTCATGTGGATGGGGGCGACCCCAGCCAAGGGCTCAACATCGCCGCCTTGCTGGCAACGCCACAAGAGGGCACCCATGTGTATTTCTGTGGCCCACCCGGGTTCATGAAAGCCTGCAAGGCTGCTACGGCGCATTGGCCTGCGGCGCAAGTTCACTCCGAGCACTTTCAAGCGCCGGTGGCCGATGCGCCGGCAAGCCCCAATCAGGCTGCGGGCGACGGCAGCTTTGTGGCACAAATTGCCAGCACAGGCCAAACCATTGCGGTGGCGGCCCACCAATCGTTGGTGGATGCCTTGGCCGGTGAGGGCATTGAGATTGCCACCTCTTGCATCTCCGGTTTGTGCGGCACTTGCAAGGTGGGCTATGTGTCGGGTGACGTAGAGCACAACGACCACATCTTGGGTGCCGACGAGCAAAGCCAGTGTTTGACGGCGTGTGTGTCGCGCGCCCGATCAGGCGTTTTGGTGTTGGATCTTTGAGATCCAAAGATCGCAATTGTTTTCAGGAGCTTGTTCATGTCATTGATTCAGCAACTCAAGGCCCGCGCTGTCCATCACAAGCCGGTGCGCGTGGCCATCATTGGCGCTGGCAAATTCGGCTCGATGTATTTGTCTCAGGTGCCACGCACCCCCGGCATTCATTTGGTGGCCGTGATTGACTTGTCGCCCGACCGCGCCAAAGCATCCTTGGCACGCGTGGGTTGGTCAGAAGCTCAATACAGCGCCAAGTCCTTGGCCGAAGCCAGCAAGATGGGCGCCACTTTCATCACCGATGACGCGCAGGCTGTGATTGCCAGCGACCACATCGACATGGTGATCGACTCAACCGGCAGCCCCGCTGCGGGTGTGCACCACGCGTTGCTGTGCTGTGAGTACCGCAAGCACATCATCATGGTCAACGTCGAGGCAGATGTGTTGGCGGGCCCCTTGCTCGCGCGTCGGGCCACACAGGCCGGGATCATTTACTCCATGGCCTCTGGCGACCAACCCGCTTTGATTGCCGAGCTGGTGGACTGGGCGCGCACCATTGGCTTGGAGGTGGTGTGTGCGGGCAAGGGCACCAAGTACCTGCCCGTCTACCACCAGTCCACGCCCGAGACGGTGTGGGGTCACTATGGCTTCAGCGAAGAACAGGTGGCTGGCGGCGACTTCAATGCCCAGATGTTCAATTCATTCTTGGATGGCACCAAGTCAGCGCTGGAAATGGCCGCCGTGGCCAATGGTTGCGACTTGTTGCCACCCAGCGATGGTTTGTTGTTTCCGCCCTGTGGTGTGGACGACTTGCCCCACATCTTGCGGCCTGCGAGCGAAGGCGGCATCTTGGCGCAAAAAGGTACGGTCGAAGTGGTGTCTTCCATCGAGCGCGACGGTCGTCCGGTGTTTCGCGACTTGCGTTGGGGCGTGTACGCCGTGTTCGAGGCACCCAGCCCCTACGTGATGGACTGCTTTGCGCAATACGGTTTGAAGACCGACAGCACAGGGCGCTACGCCGCGATGTACAAGCCCTACCACCTGATTGGGTTGGAGTTGGGCATTTCGGTTGCCAGCATTGCGCTACGCGGCGAAGCCACAGGAGCAACGGGTGACTGGCGGGGTGATGTGGTGGCCACCGCCAAGCGGGCCCTCAAAGCAGGGGAGACCCTGGATGGCGAGGGCGGCTTCACGGTCTACGGCAAGGTCATTCCTGCGGCAGACTCTTTGCGCTTAGGGGGCTTGCCCATTGGTTTGGCGCACCACATGGTGCTCAAACGCGACATGGCTGCCGGGCAGGTGGTGTCTTGGAACGATGTGGACTTTGATGCCAGCAAGCAAGTGGTTCAAGTGCGCCGTGAAATGGAAGACCTGTTCCGCCGCGAGTGGGGCATGGCCTGAAGGCCAATTCAAATCACGCGGTCTGAGTCAAGGCTTCGTGCATCACCTGGCTGATGTCTTCAAAGTAATCGTGTGCAGCCTGGGTGGGCACCAAATATTTGGTGCGGCGGTTTTTGCCTTCGAACACGGTGTCGATCATGCCCAATTCACGCAACTGGTCCAGTTTGCGGTGGATGGTGGCGGGTGACGCGATGGTGTTCAGTGCCATGGCATCCGTCACGGTCAAGGCTTGTTTTTGCGCGTAGCGAACAGCAATGACCTCCAGGAGTTTTTTGGCGTCCAAATCCATTGCGGGGGTTTTTTGACTCCCCTCAAGCGCGTGAACAAGATTCAAAAACCGCAAATAGATATGTTTCGTAGGCATGACTGAATTGTCAGAATTGACAAAAAATTACTTCTGTCAGTATACGGAGGAAAATCGCTTCAGATGCATGTTGTTTTCAAATGAATAACTTTTTCTTCTCTGCTGCTGAGACGGCTTATTTCAAGATATCGCCCAAGCACAAGTACTTGATCTCCAAATACTCGTCCATGCCGTGGTGTGAGCCTTCGCGCCCCAGCCCAGATTGCTTGACGCCCCCAAAGGGCACATGCTCGGTGGCGATGATGCCCACGTTGATGCCCACCATGCCGTATTCCAGCGCTTCGCTGACTCGGAAAATGCGGCCCACATCGCGGCTGTAAAAGTAGCTCGCCAGACCAAACTCGGTGTGGTTGGCGGCATCGATCGCGTCTTGCTCGTGCTTGAAGCGAAACACCGGGGCAAAGGGGCCAAAGGTTTCTTCGCGGGCGCACAACATGTCGGCGCGCGCCTCGGCGATCACCGTGGGTTGGAAGAACTGGCCCTCCAACTTGTGGCCGCCCGTCAGCAGCTTGCCGCCTTTGCTGAGCGCGTCTTGCACATGGCGCTCGACCTTTTCAAGCGCTGCGGGCTCAATCAGTGGGCCTTGGGCCACGCCGTCTTCAAAACCATTGCCCACCTTGAGCGCTTTGACTTTGTGGGCAAACTTTTGCACAAACTCGTCATACACCGCGTCTTGCACATAGATGCGGTTGGCACACACACAGGTTTGGCCTGCGTTGCGGTATTTGCTGGCCATGGCGCCCTCTACCGCGCTGTCGATGTCGGCGTCGTCAAACACGATGAAGGGGGCGTTGCCGCCTAACTCGAGCGCGAGTTTTTTGATGCTGGGCGCGGATTGCGCCATCAAGATGCGGCCCACCTCGGTGGAGCCTGTAAAGCTGATGTGGCGCACCACATCGCTGGCGCAAAACACCTTGCCCACGGCCACGCTGTTGTCGCTGTCGGCGGTGAGCACATTGAGCACACCCGCTGGGATGCCTGCACGCATGGCCAATTCGGCGGCGGCCAGGGCGGTGAGGGGCGTGAGCTCAGCGGGTTTGATGACCACCGGGCAACCTGCGGCCAGCGCCGGGGCCACCTTGCGGGTGATCATGGCGAGTGGAAAGTTCCAAGGCGTGATGGCGGCGCACACACCGATGGGCTGGCGCAGCACCATCAGGCGGCGGTTGTTGTCGAACTGGGGCAGGGTTTCGCCGTTGACGCGTTTGGCTTCTTCGGCATACCACTCCACAAAGCTGGCGCCGTACACCACCTCACCTTTGGCTTCGGCCAAGGGTTTGCCTTGCTCGGCGGTCATCAGGCGGCCCAAGTCTTCCACGTTGGCCATCAGCAAATCAAACCATTTGCGCAGAATGATGCTGCGCTCTTTACCGGTTTTATTGCGCCAGGCGGGCCATGCGCTGTTGGCCGCAGCAATGGCCGCCTCGGCCTCAGCCACCCCGAGGTTGGCCACATCCGCCAATTTGGCGCCCGTGGCCGGGTCGTGCACGTCAAAGCGGCTGCTGCCTTGTACCCATTGGCCGTTGATCAGGGCATCGGTTTTCAGCAAGCTGGGGTCGTTGAGCAAAGCGAGTGGGGTGTTCATCATGGCGTGTCTCCGGTCAATGCCACAAGCATACCTTCGCTGGCTTCCCCTCAGCTTCGGGCCAATGTCTGTGCAGTGGCCAAACCTATAATTTGAGAATGACTACCCCCCAATTCACCGTCGCGGACATTCGCAAAACCTTCCTGGATTTTTTTGCCTCCAAAGG
>CAITHK010000124.1 GCA_903892175.1 uncultured Burkholderiales bacterium
CACCCCACGGCCACATGGAAGTTGTCTTACACAACGTCCGCGTGCCAGTCGGCAACTTGCTGCTGGGCGAAGGGCGTGGTTTTGAAATTGCACAAGGTCGTTTAGGCCCAGGACGCATTCACCATTGCATGCGCACCATCGGAGCCGCAGAACGTGCTTTGGAGCTGATGTGCCGCCGCCTGAACAGCCGCGTGGCATTTGGCAAACCGGTTTCTGCCCAAGGCGTTTGGCATGAGCGAATTGCTGAGGCACGCATCATGATTGAGCAAGCGCGTTTGCTGACCCTCAAAGCGGCTTACATGATGGACACGGTGGGCAACAAAGTGGCTCGGGCTGAAATTGCCATGATCAAAGTCATTGCCCCGACGATGGCGACTCAAATCATTGATTGGGCCATTCAAGCCCATGGCGCGGCAGGCGTGTCTGACGACTTCCCCCTCGCCTATTCCTATGCCCACCAACGCACCCTGCGCTTGGCCGATGGCCCTGACGAAGTTCACCGCAACGCCATTGCTAAACTGGAACTTGCTCGGCACATCGCCGCTGCCCCCCAAGAAATCGAAATGCCCATCACCCGCGGCTGCTAAGGAATACCCATGATCGACGTTTACACATGGCCTACCCCCAATGGGCACAAGGTCCACATCATGCTCGAAGAATGCGGCTTCAAGCTCGGCCGTGATTGGCAGGCACATGCTGTCAACATTGGGCAAGGCGACCAATTCAAGCCCGAGTTCTTGAACATCAGTCCTAACAACAAAATTCCTGCACTGGTCGACCCACAGGGTCCAGACGGCAAGCCGATCAACCTGTTTGAGTCCGGCGCCATCTTGTTGTATTTGGCTGCTAAAACCGGTAAATTTTTACCCAAGAGCGATCGCGCCAAATATGACGTGCTGCAATGGCTGATGTTTCAAATGGGAGGCGTGGGGCCCATGCTGGGGCAAGCGCATCACTTTCGAATTTATGCACCCGAGAAGATTGACTACGCTGTCAACCGTTACACCAATGAGGCCAAGCGATTGTATGGCGTGATGAACAAGCAGTTGACGCAAAGCAAATTCATCGCAGGCAACAGCTACAGCATTGCGGACATTGCCATTTTCCCGTGGTTGCGAAGCTGGCAAAACCAGGGCATTGACTGGGCAGATTACCCTCAACTCAAAATCTGGTTTGACCGCATCTCAGAACGCCCTGCCGTGCAACGCGGCGTTCAAGTGCTGGCCGACTTGCGTAAACCCATCACCGACGACAAATCCCGCGAAGTGTTGTTTGGCAACACGCAATACAAATCGCGTTGATCAAGGCGTCACGACGAAATCGCAGCGTTGCTCTGTGCTGACGCAATCTGCGTCATACGCCACGAGTCTCCCGCTGCTGTTGGGCTTGAATTGACTCACCAGTCCTCCAGTAGGCTGGTAGGGCGTGGTGGGCAAGGCCAATGATGAGATGAGGTTCAACTGCGTACCCGGACTTGCACTGGGCAACTCGTAACGCAACACCAACATGCTGGTGGCGTTGGACCCATTTTCGACCGTGGTGTTTTTTGCCAAAACAAACAAGTTGCTGCTAGTGACAACCAGATCAAACACGCTCGCGTGGATGGGCTGGTTGTCGATGCCCGTCATTGAATAAGTGTCTGCGATGCTCGAGACTGCAGAATTGCCGTTGAAGTTAAAGTGACCTAATTGGTTTTTCATCCAAACCATGGTGTTGTTGACTTGGTTGCCGTTGCCAGTCACCACCAAGTCGGCCAGCCCCCCCGCTTTAGGCAGAAGAAATACCTTGCGCGGCATGGTGGGAAAATCGCTCAAGCTTGTGATTCCCATGTCTGATTGAGTTTTTTTGGTCCATGACACCAAACCTGCGGACAGGTTGTTGGTGAGTTGGACAATGCTGTTGCCGTCTGTGGAGACCACGTCAATGTCACCGTCACCATCGATGTCGGCTGCTGCTGCACCCCAAGCTTGCAAACTGATGCCTGTTGTTTCTTGGCGTGTGTATGCTGTTTGGTTGGCTTGACTCAAAAAAAGAATTTGTGTGGCCGCTGTGTTTCCACCGCACACCACATAGACATCCGGTTTGCCATCGTTGTTGAAATCTGCGGTCAACGCTTGCACGACATTTGCGCAAACGGAACGATCACTGTTAGACAGCAAAGTGGATGTGTTGTCGTCCCATATCCCCCCTGCATTTTTTTTCAAAAAATAAGCTTTTGCCAAAGCGCCTGCTTGACTGACAGCAACAAAAGCAGAGTAGCTGCCCGTTTGAAAAAAATCTCCGAAAGCCAAGGACTCAGCAATGGAACGTCCAGTGGGTGTGATGGTTGTAATTTCTGAGATTTGAGGCGTGTTCAGAGCTGGATCTGTGCTGTTTTTATTGTCAAAGGAGGTAGTTGCAACTACCAAGGGCGTCCCAACTCCGATAGAGCTCCCACCCCCACCACCGCACCCGAACAAGACAGTCTGAACGAGAAAGGCGCCAACCACAATTTGTATTCTCATATTCTTCTCATCGGTTTATTCGCACTTTACTTGAGTTCAACTCATCGTCTATCTTGGGTTGCTGATAAAGTTGACCTTCTTTTAACCGATGCGACCCAATATGTTCAAGAAGTTTTGTCTTTTGACCTGTCTGCTACTGAGCTGCTGGACAAGCGTCTTTGCGCAAGACAAGCCCGAACCAAACTACAAACCCTATCCTTTGACCAAAGGCGAAGCGCCCGCCAACATCACTGAACCCAATTTCAACAAACCCACGCCCCTCACCGCCTCACGCGCTATCTTGGCAAGGCCGCCTCAGTCAGGCAAAGAGCCCATGGTGTTGTTGGGCCCCAAAAACCGACCTTACACAGAAGCCATAGCGCACACCATCAAGCTTGAATACTTTGAGTGTGACGGCATCGTAGCCCCATGGTTTCGCGAACTGTTGGTGGCAGAGATGAATTACTTTGCGGAACTCAACGATATCCCCTTCGTCAAGGGTGACGCCTGTGTGGTCAGCATTGGTACTGGAAAAAGTCTGACGCCAGGACGAATCAGCATTCACCTCTATACCAACAGCCAACGCCTCACGGCGTGTGTACGCAATGAGCAATGTCCCGTCTTTCGAAGCATCAGCTTAATTCCCAAAGGTGAAGTCTTGTATCGTTCCTATTTCTTATCGGACATGTCTCGCAAGTTGATTGCACAGCACTGCGTCACCGACAAGGGTAAGTGGCACAGCGACACCACCTGCTACACCGTCGATTGAAGCGCTTATTTCTGCGACTCAACTCAAGCGAACACACGTGGTGTCGATGCTCTAGGCATAAGCATTGATTGCCATGAAGTTCCCACCCAATTTTTCCTCTGCGGTCGTTTTTTCTAGCCTCCTGATTTGGATGGGAGGCTTTTCTTTGCCTGCTTGGGCCAATGAGCCCAAAAAGGCTGAACC
Organism: uncultured Burkholderiales bacterium; assembly: GCA_903892175.1. GTDB lineage: Bacteria > Pseudomonadota > Gammaproteobacteria > Burkholderiales > Burkholderiaceae_C > Limnohabitans. The sequence continues at coordinate 3,436 of CAITHK010000124.1, forward strand.
CGTGAAAGAAGAAAAGAAAATCAAGTACGTAGACGAAGCGGGAGAAGAAGGTCGAGGTTACACCTACAAACGGGTAGCGAAAGAGGCTTATGAAGAGCCCAAGCCTGTCCCGAAGGAAGAGCCAAAACCGCCTCCTAAAGCGGAATCAAAAGACCCCCATGGCAAGTCTGATGCTCACGGAAAACCTGATGAGCATGGTAAAGCAGATGATCATGGCAAGCCTGCTGAAAAGAAGAAAGACGACGGCCACGGCGAGGGCGACCACAAAGAACCCAAAAAAGAAGAAAAGAAAAAGGAAGACAAAAAGAAAGACGATGGCCACGGCGGAGGTCATGGAGATGGTCATGGCAAAGAAGCCAAGAAAGAAGCGCCCACAGCAAGCGCCTTGTACGAATCCACGATGATCAAACTCGATGCCAACAACCGCCCCTTCAAACCCATCTTCAGATCGACCAAGAACGCTGATTACTATTTGTGCCGAGATGTTGTAAGCACGAAATATCGCAACACGGTGCTCGCCGAAATGAACACTTTTGCCGATCGCATGGGTTTGACCCGAGCGCAAGACATGCCTTGCATGGTCAAAATTGCAAAAGCAGACACCAAATTTCCGGGCGCCATTTATTTGGAGTTCTATGTCAACGACAAAGCAGCCGTTGAATGCATGAAGTTGGGCGCATGCGGCAGCACACGTTTGGTCATGTTGTTTCCCAAAGATAAAACGGGCAAACGAAGCAAAGACATTTACCGTTCGTACGTATTGACCGACGAACGTAAATTTCAACGCGGAGCATTTTGTGTCAGCCCTCAGGGGCAATTGCTGGCTGAGAAAAATTGCTATGTGGCTTTGAATCCAGATTGGTTATTCAACTGAATCAAGCCACGTGGCCTGCCCGACAGGAATCGAACCTGTGACCCACAGCTTAGAAGGCTGTTGCTCTATCCAACTGAGCTACGGGCAGAAACCATCAAAAAAGGCCCCAAAAGGGGCCTTTTTCATGAAATGGTCGGGGCGATAGGATTCGAACCTACGACCCTCTGGTCCCAAACCAGATGCGCTACCAGACTGCGCTACGCCCCGAAGCTGCGTATTGTAGCCTGACTCGCATACGCTCTTTCGACTCAGTTCGCAAATCTTCCAATTCAATGCCAACTGTAGCAATGAATGGACACGCGCCGCAACTTCAATCCGGTCGAATATTGCCCTCTCGGATAATGCGTCCCCACTTCATTGTTTCAGACCTGATGTATTGACCGAACTCCTCAGGCGTTGACCCAACCGGGTCGGTACCCATGGCCACCATCTTGTCGCGAATCTCGGGCAAAGCCATCACCTTGACAATTTCTTGCTGCAACTTGCGGATGGTGTCTTTGGGGGTGCCAGCGGGCGCCACCAAGCCGTACCAATTGAGCACTTCAAAGCCTGGCACCGCCTCTTGCACCGCGGGCACATCTGGCAAGAAAGCGACGCGTTTGTTGCCCGTCACACCCAAGGCCTTGAGTCGACCTGCCTTGAGCTGCTGAGCGCCCGCTGCTGCTGCTTCAAACGTCATGTGCACCTGCCCTGCCATCACATCGCTGATGCTGGGTGCACTGCCTTTGTAGGCCACGTGGACCATCTTCGAGCCGACGGCAGAACTGAACAACTCACCTGCCAAATGCGGCAGGCCCCCAGCCCCGCTGGAAGAATAATTCAGCACACCCGGATTGGCCTTGGCATAGGACACCAACTCAGGCAAGGTGTTGGCAGGAACGGCCGGATTGACAAACAAGACAAATGACAGCGAAGCCACCTCCGTGACCGGCACAAACTGTTTTTCTACATTGAATGGCAAGTTGGGATAGAACGAGGGGTTGATGCTCAAATTACCTAAAGTGCCCAAAAACAAGGTGTGGCCATCGGGCGCTGATTTGGCCACATGGTCCATCGCCAACACACCGTTGGCCCCCGGACGGTTGTCCACCAGCACCGATTGCCCGAGCGACTCCGACAGCCTGGGTGCAATCAAGCGGGCGACGATGTCGATGCCGCCGCCTGGTGGAAAACCAATCACCACCCGTACCGGTTTTTGAGGAAACCCTTGGGCAACAGCCCCCAACACACACACCAGAGTCAAAGCGCATCCAACGCCCCATCGTTTGATCTTCAGCACAGCTGTCTCCTTCATGACGGTTGCGATTTTGATAGTCTCTATCATTCAGCGCACGCAATTTAACACCCTTGTGCAAGGTCTTCTGTCTCCATGAATTTGCAACCCCATGTCTACGTCGGCACTGCTGGACACTCTGCGTGGTTCAGCGAGGACGGTGGCCTGAACTGGGTGCACCCCAACAGCCATTCCGGCATGTACCTCGAAGCCCGTGTCTGGAGTTTCGCCAGTCACCCAGGGCATCCCGACTGGCTGCTGGCTGGCACCGACATGGGTTTGTTCCGATGGCACGAAGCCAGTGCGCGGTGGACCGCCATCGCGACGCCGCTGCAAGACGTTTGGGTGGCAGCCATCCACCCGCAAGACCCTCAGTTGTGGTTTGTCGGCAGCCGACCAGCGGGCATTTGTCGCAGCCATGACGGCGGCAAAACTTGGCAAGCGCTCCAAGTTCCAGGCTTGCAACAGTTCTCCACCCTCAACATGGGAGCCACGCGGGTCACGCAAATTTTGTTTGATCCCCTGGACGCTCACACGGTGTGGCTGAGCGTTGAAATTGGCGGCATCTTTGTCAGTCATGACGACGGCGACACGTGGCATGCACGCGATCAAGGACTGATTTCTGCGGATGTGCATGGCATCGCCATCCTCGATCAACCCAACCACCAACGCCTGATGTACGCCACCACCAACCAAGGTCTGCACCGCAGCACCGATGGCGGTTTGCATTGGGAGTTCCAAGCCATCGACTCGCCCTGGCAATACACCCGCGCCATCGTGCCCCGGCTCGATCACACTGGCGTGGTATTTCTTACCAACGGCAATGGCCCTCCGGGCAACCGGGGGCGTCTGCTGATCAGCGAAGACTACGGCGCACACTGGCAAGAAGTGCACTTGCCCGGTACCGTCAACAGCACGGTCTGGACCGTGGCCACCCACCCCTTGCAGCCCATGCATTTGTGGGCCTGTACCAATTTGGGCCAAGTTTTCGTCAGCCAAAATGGCGGATGGCATTGGGAGCGCTTGCCCCAGGAGTTTGGCGAAATACGTGCCCTGCACTGGCGTCCTTTGCCACCTGGCATACGCCAACAAGACCACTCCCTTACCCGTCGTGTCGAACCTGTATGAACCACCCACCCCACATTGCGTTGATGGTTCCCATCAACAACACCACCATGGCCACCGAGTTGGCGGGCTGGCTGCCTACGGGTACCGATTGCCAAACGCTGAAGATTCCGCGTGGTCAAGGTCTACTCACGCGCGAGACCATTCCGGCCTACAAAGCCCAAGCGCTGGCACTGGCACAGACTTTGGTTGGGCAGCCCATTCAGGCTTTGGCTTACGGTTGCACCGCCGCCAGTTTTTTGTCCGGTGCGCAAGGTGACGCCGAGTTGTGTGCAGAACTCAGCCAGTTGATTGGCAAACCCGTGGTCACCACCGCCAGTGCCATGGTGAAAGCGTTGCAAGCGCAAGGGGCCCAACGCATTGGTTTGGTCACGCCTTACCACGACGAAGTCAACGATCAGCTCAAACGTTTCTTGGCCGATGGTGGCATTGAGGTGCTCGCGTTTGACAGTTTGCGGGCACCCAACGTGGACGCACTGGGGCGCATCACCTCTACCGAAGTGGCACAGATGGCGCGTCAGGTCATGACCGATGGCTGTGATGCCATGTTCATTGCTTGCTCACAACTGCCCACCTTTGACATTCTTCAAACCTTGAGCGCCGAATTTGGCCGTCCTGTGTTGTCTTCCATCCAGGCCACGGCACAACAAGTGCGTGCCACCCTCCACCTCTAAATCTTCAGGAACACCATGCACCGTTTGATGTTGCACGTTTTTCATGTCGCACTCGGCCTGCTGCTGATGCACTGCGCCATGGCGCAAAGCACCTGGCCCAGCAAACCCATTCGCATCATCGTGCCGTTCGCTGCCGGCTCATTCACCGAAACAGCGGCGCGCACGCTCGGCGCAGAGCTGACCACCCAATGGGGGCAGCCCGTGATTGTCGAAACCAAAGGCGGTGCAGGCAGCA
>CAITHK010000125.1 GCA_903892175.1 uncultured Burkholderiales bacterium
CGAGATTGGCGTACCACACCGCGCAGACCACCAACTTCAACAAACGACTCAGCCGCATCATCGTGGCGTCGTATGTGGTCATTCAGTTGACCATCGTCGTTGGGACAGGGTTTGCTCACCATCCCAGCAGGCGTAAAGTGTTTGCTCAGCCAGTGGGAGGTCGGTAAACGGAACTTCTTGGCGAGCATGTTCATGGCCTTTACCGTCCTTCTAGACCATGGTGGCTCGGGTACCTTGAACAGTGACGCGAACCAGAACAAACCAATCTGCTGTTCCAATTTCGCTGAGACTGGCTACGGCATCCATCATCCAAAAGCACTCTGCTTCTTCTGCCAAGCATTTGGTCCCGTCGGTCAGCAAATGTCTGCGGCTGATCCGGTAATAACGCTCAGTGCCGGTGAAGTGGGAAAGTTGATTTGCATCGAAATTTTTCATCTGTAGCCCTTGTTGTATGGCTACAGTTTTGTTTCAGACACGCAGATAGACAACCGATTTCAAGAGTCCAGACAGATTGGACGGATACCGAGTAAGAATCACCATGGTGATCAGAAAAGTACTCCATCAAATCTTTTCGCAGCAGACTTTTTCAAGATCAACGACCCACTTTTTGGCTGCACCGATGGGGACAAGAAGCCCACAAAACCCTGCATCCAAGCTGGCGATAAACCAGTGACAAATTGGCTCTAAAAAGCTAAAATGTGTCCAACCTAACGGGACTTGCCATGCCAAATCCAGCTCTAAACCATTCTGCACGGCAGAGAAACGTTGCCAATATGCTGGCAACCCTGCGCATCGAAAAGCTCAGCCCAAGTGAAAGCCTCAAGCCCTCGCTACAGGCCTATGTAGATGGGAAAAAAACGACTGCTGATTTGCTGAACGAAGTCAAAGCCAAATATGTCGCGCTACGACGCGGATGATGTCTATTGCATCCCGGGCACGGCTGTTCTCAAGAACAAGGCTGGGATAACAGATCAAGATTTGCTTGACGAGTATGAAGGTGACTTCACAGCTGTTCGCCTTTTGGAGCTCACTCAAGACCCAGTCGAGGGCTCTTTCGACTTAGCGCATCTTTGCAAAATTCATCAGTATCTTTTTCAAGGTGTTTACGAATGGGCGGGTGAAGTCAGGAGCGTGGACATCATCAGGGGAGACCGTCGTTTTTGTAACGTGCGCAAATCCAGCCATACTCGAACACCGTTTTCAGCTCCCTGGCTGCAGAAAAATATTTGCTCAACTTAGAGCCCAAAGTTTTTGCTAGCCGTTTAGCGCACTACTTGTCAGAGATCAATGCAATACATCCATTCCGAGAAGGCAATGGTCGGGCACAAAGACTTTTCATTTCGCAACTAGCTGAACACGCAGGCTACTCTTTGAATTTTTCAGCTTTGGATCTAGCTTCCCTATACCCAGTGATGCAGGCATCATTTCTTGGCAATGAAGCACCACTATCTGAATTAATTTTCAAAATCATCGCTTGACTTGTCCCGATACAGTTGCACTGGCAACGCAGTTTGCCCCGTACCTAAAAACCACGCGTAGAACGACCTACAACGCGTTTTCTCGAATGTCCGAATACTCTGAATGTGGCTTAGCTCCGCCACAATTCGCGCAGCATCATCGCGTGCTACTTGGGCTGGCAGACATTTCCGTTTTTGGGCTTTCTGAGGTTCATTGCCGCTCCTTTTTGCTAACCGCAAATTGCCTTGTAGCACGCAAAGATACAAGATTGAACAAGCAGTTTTCCCCACTCCTTCCCCAGTAGGCAACAAAAAAGCCACCCGAAGGTGGCTAAGTTGTTGATTTTTGGTGGGCAGTACAAGTTTCGAACTTGTGACCCCTGCAGTGTGAATGCAGTGCTCTACCCCTGAGCTAACCGCCCTTTTCCATCTCTGGAAAGA
>CAITHK010000126.1 GCA_903892175.1 uncultured Burkholderiales bacterium
CATGCACAGCACCAACAAAGTGCCTTGCAGCAAAGGCATATCCCGTTGAAAAATCGCGGTGTTGAGCAAAAAACCGGTGCCTGGCCAGGCAAATACCGTCTCCACCAAGATGGAGCCGCCCATCAAATAGCCCACTTGCAAACCGGCCACGGCCAAGACCGTGGGTGCGGTGTTTTTGGCCACATGGCGAAAGACGGCCATGCCACCCAAGCCACGTGCCCGCAGGGCCACCACAAACTCTTGCGCCAGCATGTCGGCCACCAAGGCGCGCACCGTGCGGGTGATGATCCCCATTGGAATCACCGACAAAGTGACCGAGGGCAACACCAGATAACGCACATGCTCCCAATCCCAGGCCCAATCGGTCGAGCCGCCGGGACCCGCCCCCATGGCTGGAAACCAACCAAGCCAAGTGGAAAAAATGATGGTCAGCACCAAGCCCAACCAGTAGTGGGGAATGCTCACACCCACCACCGATAAGGCCGTGGCGGCGCGGTCTACCGCACCGCCGTGCTTGTACCCGGCCAATGCGCCCAGCACACAACCCACCAGCACCCCCAAGCCCGAGGCGATACCCGCCAGCAACAAGGTGTTGCCCACGGCGCTGAAGACTTCGCTGACCACTGAGCGCCCAGAAGCGATCGAGGTGCCCAGGTCGCCTTGCAGCGCACGCCACAGCCACATACCGTATTGCACTGGCACAGGCTTGTCCAAGCCGTAGGCGCTTTTCAAAGCCTCGATCACATCGGCAGGTGCATCGGCCGGTGCAATGGCGTTGAGCGGATCGCCCGGTGCCAAGTACACCAGCATGAACGACACCACGGTGACGCTGAGCGCAATAGGAAGCGCGTACAAGAGACGCTTGAGGATGTAGGTGAACATTTATTTCATGCGGATGGTGGTGAGGTCTTGGAACCAATGTTGTGCTTGCACAAACTCTTGCACCTTGGGCGAAATCGCGTGGGGGTTCAGGTCATGCACCACCCACAGCATCAGCGCATCATCCACCATGGTCTGATGAACTTCAGCCAACAATTTGTCTTGAATTTTGGGGTCAAAATTCTTGCGAATGGTGTCGATCGCGCCGTCCACTTTAAGATTGTTGTAGCCGCCCCAGTTCACACCATTGGGCGCGATGTAGCGGCTGTCCACAAAGCGGGTGATGGCGTAAAAGGGGTCGGCCGTGACGTAGCCCAAGTTGATCGCCGTAATACCTTTGCCCGCGTTCATCTCAGACGCGGCACCACTGCGCCAATGCAGGTACAAGTTCTCCAGCTCGACCACTTCAAATTCCAGTTGAATGCCCACTTCGGCCAAACTTTGCTGAATGAACTCGTTCATTGGGAGCGACAACATTTGGCCTGAACCGCCTTGAGCAATGATCACTTTGGCCTTGAGCGGTTTGGCCGGGCTGTAACCGGCTTGCGCCATGAGTTCTTTGGCGGTCTTCACGTCGTACTTCAAATCAAACGTGGGTTTACCGAACCAAGGATTGGTGGCATCTACCTGACCTTTGGCGGGTTTGGCCAGACCATTGAGCAGTTTCACGATCGCGTCACGGTCAATGGCCAGATTGGCCGCCTTGCGAACGCGAATGTCTGTCCAGGGTGAGCCGGGCAGGGTGGAGAAGTGGTACGGCCACACGTGCGGGGTCACGTTTTGCACAATTTTGAAGTTCGCGCTCTTGAGCTGTGGCAGCACGTCAGGTGGTGGCGTTTCGATGATGTCAACCTGGCCGTTGAGCAACGCATTGGCGCGGGTCATGGCATCGGGGATGGGCATCAAGATGATGCGGTCGGTCTTGGCCATGCGGGCCTTGTCCCAGTAGGCTGTGTTTTTGACCAACTCAGCGCGCTGACGCGGCACCAATTTATCGAGCTTGAAGGGGCCCGTGCCCGAGGGCTGGCTGGCGATCTTGTTCCAGTCGTGGCCTAGCATTTCCCACTGTGCCGGGCTGGAGATCAAGAACCAGGGCAACTGATAAGGGAACAGCGAGTCCACGTCTTTGGTGGTGATTTCCACTGTGTACTCGTCCACCATGCGGTAAGACGCAATAGAGGGAATGCGGGGGCGCACTTGTGCGCTCTGCTTGGCATCAAATTGGGGAGATTTATCGGACAAAACCTTGTCCAGGTTCCAGACCACCGCATCGGCTTTGAGCTCTGAGCCGTCATGGAACTTCACGCCCTTGCGCAGGGTGAAGAGCCATTTCTTGTTGTCTTTAGGATCGACCTTCCAGCTGCTGGCCAAGCCCGGTACCAGCTTGCCTGGTCGAGTGGCAATGTTGGCTTCCCAAGCTACAAGCGGGTCATAAATCGTGTGGCCAGTGAACTGATATGCTCCGGCGCCACGGTCGGGTTGACCGGTGGTGAGGGGGATGTCGGCCATGGAGATGCCATAGCGCGCCACGGTCTCGGCCTGTGCACCGGTGTACATCAGCACAGCCACAGGCAATGCAACCAACCAGCGCGGTATTTGCTTGCGAACAGAATTCATGAAGGGCTCCAAAGTGAAATGAACACTTTGGGGATTGCATGCAACGTGCCAATTTGGGTGATTTGAATTTATTTTGTCTAGACTGTTGTTTTAATTCATTTTTTTTGGCATTTCATGGCTTGAGGTTGTTTTAACACGAAGAGTGAGTCCGCGTCACTCAAGCCATCTTGCATGCAATCGCACCAAATTAAAGCAAATCGAGGTTTCTTTGCACACAATCGGTGTGCTCTGCGCACGCATGTTTACGCCACTGCTAAACGCCCGGCCTGATTGACATCCTCCCGGCCCTGAAGAGACCGGGATTCCTATGGTGCTACGCATGAGAAACCTCATGCGTAGTCACTTCAGTGGGTTCTTGCTTCACTGAGGCTGGTTTCGTCGTGGTCTTACGACCCCGGCCAGAGCCTTCCTCTGCACAGGCTAACAAGCGCTGCCCGCGCTCTAAAATATTGATCGCGCCGACCACATCGGCATTTTCTGCGTAGCCACAAGCGGCACACAAGAGCTCGGCTTGTTGACCAGACCGATGACAAGCTATGCACCAAAGATGACCAAAGAATTTTGAATCTCAATCCCAACCTTGGCGCCAGACTTCATCATTTTGCAGATCACGCCAGGAGATGATCTGCGTGGCCTTTGAAAACACAGCTTCAATTTCCACTTGTTCACTCGGATCGGTGGGCAGCTTGGATTTCTTGACTCAACTCAATGACTGCCATGGCGTAGTAGCTGCTCCAGTTGTAGCGTGTGATCACGTAAAAATTCTCACTCCCCAAAACATAGGAGTTCGCGGCGTCGCCGTTTTCCAAGGCCACCAAGGCCAAGGGACCACGGTGAGCGCGCACTGCAGGGCTCAACTCAAGACCCAATTGTGCGAGCCGTTCGGCGCTGAAACTGGGCAAAATATCGGGGGCGAGCAAAGTCTCTAAATGGCCCGCCGGGAGGGCTTGCAGCGTCG
>CAITHK010000127.1 GCA_903892175.1 uncultured Burkholderiales bacterium
ATGTAGGCGTCCCATCGGTCGTAACCGTATTCAGTCTCCATCCACAAGATCAGCTCTTTGTAGGCAATGCGCGTGGCGTCTTCCAAAGGCCTGGCGCTGCCGATGCTCATGATCACCGACTCATTTTCAAGTCGCGGCCACTGGATGTTCCAGTGCTTGATGAGATCGACCTGTATCGACGTTGTGCTGGCGAACTCGACCGCCGTGCCGCAAACTTCGCCATCGCCTTGGCAGGCATGGGCGTCTCCAATGAACAAGCGTCCTCCTGCAGTTTGGACGGGCAAATAGGTGATGCTGCCGGGCCCCATATCAGGCAAGTCCATGTTGCCGCCGTGGCTATCAGGTGTCAGTGTGTTGATCGAGTCGATCTCGGGTGAGCAACTGAGCGTGCCAATGTGCGGGCGATACGGAAACGTGACGCGCTTGCTCCAGTAAACGCCTTGTTCGTCCAAGTCGATCTTGCGCACCAACTCGGGCAAGTCATCGGCCAACATCGCTGTCAAGGAGGTGCCACTCAAGGCTCCAAATTGCGGAATCATCGCGCAGGTTCCTCGTGGGTTGGGCCCACGAGGCGCAATCTCTTCAATATAAACAGCAAGCACATCGCCTTTTTCGGCGCCTTCGACCATGATCGGTCCGTTTTGTGGATTCACGAAGGGCATGGTCAGGACTTTGGACGGTAGGTCTTGCTCAGTTTGGATCTTGCTTTCAAAGGCATCTCGAGTCTCCACGATCACGCGGTCACCCGGCTTGATGTGCAGTACCGGGTCAGAGTAAGGGCCGATGGTGTAGTGGTAGCGCCCCTGTAGCGCCTCCGTCAAAGAATGGGTCTGCACCGTGCGGTCTTTGCCTAACCCGCGTGTGCGCATGATGGATTGATCAAGCCATTTCATAGTCGTCCTTACAAAGAGGGAGTTGAACAAAAATAGTCCATCGTCGAGATTTGTTCGAAAAATTTCAGACAGAGTCACTTGAGGGCATAGTTACTTCCCCACGGCGAGCAATCAAGTCAATTTCAATGCGTGCTCCTTTGGCCAGGCCGGTCACGCCAATACAGGTTCGTGCGGGGCGCCTGCCCAGGGGAAAGTGGCTGGCATAAGCCGTGTTCATGGCTTCATAGTCTTCATCGAAATGGGTCAGGTAAATGCGCACGCTCAGCGCATGTTCAAGTCCAAGGCCGCAACCGGCCAATACTGTGTCCAGGTTCTTGAGCACTTGGTTGGTCTGCGCCTCAATGCCCTGCGGATAAGGGGAGTCCAGCGTCGTTCCAGTGAACGGCATTTGCCCCGTCACAAAGATCCAACCATCAACTTCGACGGCATGGCTGAATGGAGCGACCGGATCGGGTGCACCGGGGATCATATGAAAGATAGGCAACGACATTTCTTGGCTCTCAGGTGCTGAAGGTTACTCATGCACAGATTCAGCAAGTATTGAGCCAGTAAGAGCGTTGATCATCAAAGATTGAGGCACATGTCTTGCGTACACCTGATAGGTAACTCAGAAAGTGTCTCCGTGCCCATCGAGCAGTTCACGACCGAATCCTATCCAGTCTCCTTGCGCTCCCGCGTATGGTGCGAAACCCTGCTCATGCACCGACTTCGATCTGAACTTGCACCAAATTCGACCGGTCTGTTTGGCACCGTGACATCCAGACGCACGGTGGGTGGTATTGGTATGGCGCGCATCGCGTCCTCACGGCAGTTGATTCATTTGGCACCTGAAAAGAAGGATGCAATTTGGCTTGCAGTGCACCTCGATGGCGAAGCCTTGCTGCACGACGGCGCCAAGGTGATCGAGCTCAATCCCGGTGATATCGTCTTTGGTGCTACGCGCGTAGGGGTTCATCTTGAACTGGGGTCCAATTTCCGCCAATGGATGGTGACGATACCGATGGCCCTTTTGAAAGTGCCGGCGCCTATCGGGTTGGCAGTCGCCATTGGCCACCTTCCAGGCAAGTCGGGGCTCGGACGTTTGTTTTCCGGCATCTTGGGCGCACTGGCCGATACATTCGATGCACTGGGTGAACACGAATTAGCACCCATCGAATCAACACTCACCGAGTTGATCGCGTCGTGCTTTGAGGCCTGGAACCAGACCGATCAGAAAGTGACTAGTAAATCGCATGCTGCTGCAACGGACCGGTTGTGTCAGTACATTGAAGCCAACCTGAACGATTGCACACTCACATTGTCCAGCGTGGCAACGCACGAACACGTTTCTGAACGCCAAGTGCAAAAACTATTCGAAAGGCTGGGACAATCTTTCACAGCCTACGTTCGCGATCGTCGCCTTGAACGCAGTCGCGCTGACTTGGGCAACCGGCAATACGGTCATTTGTCCATTTCAGATATCTGCTTTCGATGGGGCTTCAACGATCCCGCACACTTTAGCCATTGCTTTCGAGACCGATATCAGATGTCGCCACGGCAGTACCGACAGCAAGCCAATACGGTGAGCCAATCGTCGTTGCGCAAACGCATCCAACGCGGTTGGCCTTCAGGTTATTTTGAATCACAACCCGCAGTTCGGGTCACTCGTGCGCCAGTTGATCATTCAGCTTCTCATGCAAATGAGGACTCAGCCGTGCTTGATCACGCACCGGCGGCGACCACGGCGGTAATGGCCAACAGCGCGATCCAGCACCATCACCTGCCTGCATTGCCTGGCACCATCCACTGGGGATACTTTAGCCACGCGATACCGCCTGTCCTTCGCATCGCGTCTGGCGAAATCGTGACCATCGAAACGCTGACCCAGCATGCCTATGACGACTACGAGCGCATGATCAAAGGAGACTCCGGTGCGGAGAGTGTATTTCACTGGACTCGTGAGCAAAAAGCCGTGGATCGGCGAGGAGCTGGTCCGATTGACGCGTCTATCTACGGACGAGGCAGTGGCGAAGGTTTTGGTGTGCACATCTGCACTGGGCCCATCTACGTGAACGATGCTCAACCCGGCGATGTACTAGAGGTGCGCATTCTCGATCTTGCCCCCAGATTGGCGGCCAACGCCAGATATGAAGGACGTGCTTTTGGCAGCAACGCTGCCGCTTGGTGGGGCTTTCATTACGACGATCTGATTGAAGAGCCCAAACCCAGGGAGGTGATCACGATCTACGAAGTCGAGAGCACCCACGGCAAAGCTTGTGCCCATGCGGTTTACAGTTTTCGCTGGACACCGCAGCTCGATCCCAACGGCGTACTGCACACCACCATCGACTACCCCGGCGTCCCGATTGATCGAGCGTCTATTGTAGAAAATCATGGCGTGCTGCAAGGGGTCACCATTCCTGTACGCCCGCACTTCGGTGTGATCGCAGTAGCTCCTGCCGAGACGGGCATGGTGGACTCCGTTCCACCTTCCAGCTTTGGGGGTAATTTAGACAACTGGCGCATTTCCAAAGGTGCTACCGTCTATTTGCGAGTGGGTGTTGACGGGGCCCTATTTTCTGTGGGGGACCCCCATGCTTCTCAAGGCGACAGCGAATTGTGCGGAACGGCCATTGAATGTTCATTGACTGGTGTCTTCCAGTTCGTGCTGCATAAGGCCAAAGATTTGAAGCACGAGCCCTTTGCTGACATCGATTACCCCTTGGTGGAAACCGCTGATGAATGGGTGATCCACGGTTTCAGCCATTCCGACTACCTCAAGGAATTTGGCGAAAAGGCGCGGAGTGCCATCTACGAAAAGTCCTCATTAGATCCGGCGATGCGCGATGCCTTTCACAAAACCCGTCGGTTTTTGATGACGGCAAAAGGTCTGACAGAGGACGAGGCGATTTCGTTGATGTCAGTCGCCGTCGACTTTGGCGTGACCCAAGTGGTCGACGGCAATTGGGGTGTTCACGCAGTCATCAGGAAATCACTGTTTGCTGGACGACCCGCTGCTGGTGCAACAAAGGTCGTCACCGATCCTTAAAAATACTTTTGCGAATCGAGCCATGGATGCCCCAGTTCGCATCCACCACCTGGGTCACACCGAAGTCAGCGCCCACCGATAACAAGGCAATGGCTTCATCTTCACTGAGTTTGTGTACCGTCATCAACAGGCGTCGCAACTTGCGAAAAGCATCGCGCATCGCAGGATCCAGTGACGACTTCGAGGCCACCAAGGTCTGCGCATCAGGCCCCAAGCTGGCCAAATAGTTGGTATGAGTGAATCCATAGACCGCCAACTGCTCTTCAGTTTCCAACAAAGGATGGTCTAAGCCCTCCAGCAAAGTACCTTCAAGCTCAGACTGCTTGTGCAAAATGAATTCAAAGTCGCCGGTCAACGACGTCTCTATGGCGGTGCCACCGAGTTCGCTATCGCCTTGCGCCGCATGCGGGTCACCGACAGAGAAGAAAGCACCGGGAACCGCCACTGGGTAATACATACGTGCCCCCTTGCCAATGCGCCAGTCATCAATGTTGCCTCCTGTGTAGCTGGGTGGAATGGAGCTGACAAAATCCGATTCGCAAGGCGCCAGGCCCATGGTGCCAAAGTGTAAGCGTGCAGGCACCTTGATATTGCGCAAAATATCTTCACGTTTTTTGACCAATTGATGGTCCACACGAACGCCGGGGTAGTCGATGGTGGCGTGCACCACGCCGTCCGGGTCGGTCTGCGGTGTCCAAACGTAGTTGTACACAGCTCTAGCGAATGGTTCACCCGAGGTATCAAGCTCAAAGATGGTAATGACCTCTCGTGGCTTGGGCTCCTCAATCAGATCTTGAAAATGAAAGCCCCAAGATGCAGCAGCGTTTGAGCCAAAACAGCGGCCCGCATAGCACGCGTTGCAACTGGGTCGCGGCCTGACGTCCAGTATCCGAACTTCAAGCACGTCGCCTGGTTCTGCCCCATCGATCACCACCGGACCAGTGAGTAGATGAACACCGAGGCCTTCGCCCTCACCCAATGTGAACGGCCCTTCAATCGACCCAGCGCCTCGGCGCGATACGGCCTTGTGTTCACGTGTCCAAGCGAATACCGACTCAGCCCCAGGATCACCGGCGACCATGCGCTCGTGGTCATCATTGGCATGATGTGTCAACGTTTCAATGGTCACCCGATCACCCGACTTGACCACCAAAGACGGTGCCACCGCTTTACTGAAGTAGCCCCAGTGAACAGTCTGGGGGGAAACGCGCAGAGTGTGGTGTTTCATGCAAGGTCCTGGATTGAGGTGTTGGAGGGAGGCAAAACATCGGCGGACATCACGCTGAGGAAGCGGGCTGTTTCAGGATGTTTAGGATGTTGCAAAACATCGAGCGCCGGTCCGCTCTCAATGATGCGCCCCCCTGAAAGAAATACCACACGGTCGGCCACTTCGGCGGCAAACCGCAATTGGTGTGTAGAGATGATCATTGTCAACCCCTCTTCAATGGCGAGGCGTCGAATCAACTCCAGCACCTCGTTGACAAGTTCAGGGTCCAGTGCTGAGGTCGGTTCATCCAGCAACAGCACACTTGGTCCGTGGGCGAGTGCGCGTGCAATGGCCACACGTTGCTGCTGTCCGCCAGAGAGGTGACGTGGCAAGGCATCGACCCGGTGCGCCAAACCAACCCGGGTCAGCAGCGCCAACGCGCGTTCGTCAGCCGCTTCAGGAGTCCAACCGTGCACCCAACGCAAGGGGCCCGCGACGTTTTCGCGAGCGGTCAAATGCGCAAACAAATTGAACTGCTGAAACAACATGCCCATGCCCAAACTGGAGCGTTCCCGAGCCAGGTCACTTGGCGTCATCAGTTGGCCGTCAGCGCGATAACCGAGGCGATGGCCACCTACATGAATTTGTCCTGCATCCCAACTCTCCAGGTGATTGATACAGCGCAACAGCGTGCTCTTGCCAGAACCGCTGGGGCCAAGCAAAGCCACCACTTCACCGGCGGAAACCGTGAGACTCAGGTCTTGCAACACAGACTGAGTACCGTAGGCCTTGGACACTCCATTGACACGAATCGCCAAATGAGCGTCGGCTAATTTGGACTCGCGTGCGTTTCGGTCAACCACATTGGCCAGCGGGTTGTTTTTAACAACAAGGATAGGAGGTATCGAGGTCAATGCAGGATTGGAAGGAGCAACGACATCACTGACTGCAGGCAGAGGAATCGCTGGCGTTGCAGCGTGTCGCCAAGGTGACCAACGTGACAGTCCACGCAGGCTGGCTTGGCGATCCAGGTCAAATCGAGCCTCCAGTGACAACTGCACCAGGCTGATGCCCCCCGTCAAGATCAAATAGATGAGCCCCGAGGCAAAAAATATTGAAAAGAAATCGAAAGTAGAAGACGCCAACTGTGTGCTGCGTAGAGTCAACTCTTGCACAGCGATGACCGAAGCGAGGGACGAATTTTTCAGCGTACTGACCGCC
The DNA here is from genome assembly GCA_903892175.1 of uncultured Burkholderiales bacterium. Lineage (GTDB taxonomy): Bacteria > Pseudomonadota > Gammaproteobacteria > Burkholderiales > Burkholderiaceae_C > Limnohabitans. The sequence goes on from CAITHK010000127.1 coordinate 6,350, forward strand.
TCGTTGCCCATGGCCGGAATCATCGATCGCAAGGCCTGTGGCGCAATGATGCGGTGCATCAGCACCCGTGGGGTCATACCCAAAGCTTGACCCGCGATAACCTGGCCGCGATCTACGCCCACCACACTGGAGCGAAACATCTCCGCGATAAAAGTGGCTTCGTTGGCGGCCAGCGCTACGCCTGCGGCCAGAAGTCCGGGCAGCTTGATGCCAACATAAGGCAGTGCGTCGTAAACAAAAACCAATTGCAGTACCAGCGGCGTGCCACGAAAGATCACCGCATAACCGCGAGCTATCACGGCCATGGGTTTGAAGCGGCTCAGTTGCATAGCCGCCAATAGAAGTCCCAACACCACTCCGCCTGCCAGACCGATACCCGTGGCCGCGAGGGTGAAACCGATACCTTGGATCAGGTATGGCAGACTGAGATAGTGGAGGAACAATTCCATCTTATTTTGCTAACAAGAGTTTGGGCGCTTCGAGGTTTTCCACTGGCAATCCATTCTTCTTCAAGAGTGCAGCGTGTGTACCGGACTTTTGCAGTTCGACCAGCGCAGCCATGACAGCGTCACGGAAGTCAGTCTTGCCCTTAGGAACTGCAATTCCCACGGAGTAAGGTATGGAAACGGAGAGGGCTTTTTCCAGCTTGTCCGGGTAAGCGTTGACAGCACTGTCCACTGTGTTGACGTCATTGACATACGTGTCCGCACGACCAGCTAAAATTGCTTGAATGCAGTTCTGGTTGTTGTCATAGAGTTGGATTTCGGGAACGGGCTTGCCCATGGTTTTGCATTGCGCGTCCAGTGCTTGAATCAAAGGCACTTCCACATAACCAGTGTTTTCAGCTGCAATAGCACCGCACATGGAGGCATTGATACCGTTGATTTTCTTTGGATTCCCCTTGGCGACGAGGACACCATCAAAGACTTTCGAGTAAGTGATGAAGTCGGCAGCCTTTGCACGCTCTTCTGTTGCGTAGATGTCTGAAATGACAATATCAGCTTGCCCTGATTGCAAAGTGGTCAGTAATGCGGCAAATGTGACTGGTTTGTAAGTGAGTTTGAAGCCCAGGCATGAGCCAATGGTTTCGCCCAGGTCAATATCAAATCCAATGTATTTTGAAGGGTCTTTGGGATCAATGGTCTCGTACCCTGGTGTGTGTGGATTGATGGCGTTAACCAGTGTCTTACCCTTGAATTGGGGATACTTTGCTTGCAGCGCAGCGCAAGTTGCAGGGGTGGGAGCCACCTCAGCATGTGCTGCAGAAGTCATCGTCGCTATTGCACACAGACTCATCGCTAAAAAGGCAATGCTCAGAGTAGAAGAACGAATGGACGCA
>CAITHK010000128.1 GCA_903892175.1 uncultured Burkholderiales bacterium
AAGGACAAGCGAGTACTTAGAGGCTTGTTGCGTTATGCCATCATCGTTGCATGCACAAATTCCCTCAATAAAAACCATGCCACACACCGCACACGCCTCTCACGTCGCCTGGATGCATCGTCTGTTTCAAGCCACATGGCTGATGTTGACTGCCGCCTGCTTAGGGCTGATCGCCTCCACCAGTCAGGCGCAAAGCAACTACCCGACCAAGCCCATTCGACTGATCGTGCCGTTCACGCCCGGAGGCGTGACGGATACCAGCGGTCGCCTGATTGCAGAACAACTCTCTAAGCGTCTGGGCCAACAGGTGGTGGTCGACAACAAGCCCGGTGCCTCCGGCAACATTGGCACGCAAATGGTGACCAGCGCAGAACCCGATGGCTACACCTTGCTGTTGGGCTTTGATGGCACCTTGGTCATCAATCCGCATGTGTTTGCCAAGGTCGGCTATGACACGGTCAAAGACCTCGCCCCGATCGGCAAGATTGGCGATGCGGTGTTGATCCTGGTGTCACCCCCTGGCTTTCAAGCCAAAACGCTCAAAGACGTGATCGCCTTGTCCAAGAGCCAGCCCGGCGGTTTGTCTTACGGCACATCCGGCACCGGTGGCACACCGCACATTGCGGGCGAGTTGTTGAAGATGCGGACCGGCGCGAACTTGGTTCACATTCCGTACAAAGGCGGCGGGCAAGCCATGACCGATGTGTTGGGTGGCAACATCCCACTGGTCTACACCGCCATTGCAGGCGCCATACCGCACGTCAAGTCTGGCAAGCTGCAAGCCATTGCGGTCTCCAGCGCGCAACGTGCCGCCTCGTTGCCCGATGTGCCCACCTTCATCGAAAACGGTGTGGCCGATTTCGACATCAACTCCTGGGTTGGTTTGCTGGGTCCGGCCAAGATGCCCAAAGCCATCGTGGACAAACTCAACGCCGAGTTGAACCTGGTGTTGAAAGACCCAGAGGTGCGTGAACGCTTGAGCGGCATGGGCATCACAGCCACGCCCGGAAGTGCCGACAAATTTGGCGACGACATCAAGCGCGACCTGGCACGTTTTGGCACCGTGGTGAAGGCTGCCAACATCAAGGCCGATTGATCGCTAGACCCACAAGCCCCCAATGCAAAACGCCCGACTCTGTCGGGCGTTTTGCATGTAGCGAACGACGATCAGGTCAGATCAAGGTCACACCTGTTTTACTTTGCACAAACTCGCGTGTCACACCAGGAGCCAATTCGACAATCTTGAGGCCTTCGGGCACCACGTCCATGATGGCCAGGTCGGTGATGATGCGGTCCACCACGCCCAAGCCCGTCAGCGGCAAGGTGCAACTGGGCAAAATCTTCAGGTCTTCGGTGCCGTCTTTTTTCTTGGCCACATGTTCCATCAAGATGATCACGCGCTTGACGCCTGCCACCAGGTCCATCGCGCCGCCCATGCCCTTGATCATCTTGCCAGGGATCATCCAGTTGGCCAAGTCGCCCTTCTCGCTCACCTGCATCGCGCCAAGGATGGAGAGGTTGATCTTGCCGCCACGGATCATGGCAAACGATTGGTCGCTGCCAAAAATGGCCGAGCCTTTGATGGTGGTCACGGTTTGCTTGCCCGCATTGATCAAGTCGGCGTCGACCTCATCGTCGTAGGGAAACGGGCCAATGCCCAACATGCCGTTTTCGCTTTGCAGCCAAACCTCCACATGGTCAGGCACATGGTTGGCCACCAGCGTTGGGATGCCAATGCCCAGGTTCACATAAAAACCGTCTTGCAGTTCGCTTGCCGCGCGCGCGGCCATTTCGTCTTGAGTCCAAGCCATGTCGATTCCTTATTTACGGTCGCGTGTGGTGCGCTTTTCTATACGCTTTTCAGGGGTTGGGTTGTGCACGATGCGGTGCACGTAGATGCCAGGCAAATGGATGTCATCCGGGGCCAGCTCGCCCGTGGCCACGATGCGCTCAACCTCCACCACACAAATCTTGCCGGCGGTGGCTGCTGCGGGGTTGAAGTTGCGCGCCGTCATGTTGAAGCGCAGGTTGCCTGAGCGGTCCGCCACATCGGCCTTGATCAAGGCAATCTCGGGCACCAACGAGCGCTCCATCACATACGTCTCACCATCGAACTCACGCAGCTCTTTGCCTTCGGCCACCAAGGTGCCCACACCGGTTTTGGTGAAGAAGGCTGGAATGCCAGCGCCGCCGGCACGCAGTTTTTCAGCCAAGGTGCCTTGAGGCGTGAATTCCAACTCCAACTCACCGGCCAAGTACTGACGCTCGAACTCTTTGTTCTCGCCCACATAGCTGGAAATCATTTTTTTGATCTGGCGTGTTTCCAACAATTTGCCCAGGCCAAAACCATCGACCCCAGCGTTGTTCGAGATGACCGTCAGGTCTTTCACCCCGGTGTCACGCAAGGCGTCAATCAGCGCTTCGGGAATGCCACACAGACCAAACCCACCAACGGCCATCAACTGGCCGTCGGCCACGATGTCCTTAAGTGCCGCTTCGGCGGATGGAAAAACTTTGTTCAAGAGATGCTCCAAAAGGTTCTACAAGATAGCGCTACGATACTACGTAAGACACTACGTAGTTTTCCGTAAGCACAGACCCCCGCTCGCCATGAAGATCGATTACCGCCTCGCCTTTGACCTCGCCCCGATCGGTTTGGTGCTGTCGCGCAACCGCACCATGGTGGACTGCAACCAGCGCTTGTGCGACATGTTTGGCGCACCGCGTGAGCAGTTGATTGGGCAATCGTTTCAGGTGCTTTACCCCAGTGCCGACGAGTACGAGCGCACAGGGGCTCGCATTGAACCCATCTTGAATGCCAAGGGCCTGTACGCCGACGACCGGGTGATGAAGCGCATCGACGGTCGCTTCAAAGGCGAGCCCTTTTGGTGCCATGTCACCGGCCGCGCACTCAACCGCGAAGCCCCGCACGAAGCGGGCATCTGGAGCTTTGAAGACTTGAGCGCCCACCGCCCCGTGCGCGCCGAGTTGACCGCCCGCGAGCGCGAAGTGGCCGCCTTCTTGATGGATGGCATGACCTCCAAAGAAATTGGCAAAGCCCTGGCCATCAGCCACCGCACCGTTGAGATCTACCGCGCCAAGCTGATGCGCAAATACAAAGCGTCCACAACTGCCGACTTGGTGCATAAATTGTTGGTAGGTTGACAATCGAGGCACAGAGACATCCCCAGGAACCGACCCATGACAAGCCCCGACCGCTACCCCTACCCCGAACTCAACGACCTGCCCGAAGACATTCGCACCAAGATCCTGGAAGTGCAAGACAAAGCGGGCTTTGTGCCCAATGTGTTTTTGGCTTTGGCCCGTCGCCCCGCCGAATGGCGTGCTTTCTTTGCCTACCACGATGCTTTGATGCTGCCCGAGACGGTGGGGCGCGAGAGCAACTTGACCAAGGGTGACCGCGAGATGATCGTCACCACCACCAGCGCCGCCAACAACTGCCTGTACTGCGTGGTGGCCCACGGTGCGATCTTGCGCATTTACGAGAAAAAGCCCTTGGTGGCCGACCAAGTGGCCGTGAACTACCGCAAGGCCGACATCACACCACGCCAGCGCGCCATGCTCGACTTTGCGATGAAGGTGTGCCTACACAGCCACACCGTAGAAGATGCCGACTTTGCTGCCCTGCACGCCCATGGGTTCAACGACGAAGACGTTTGGGACATTGCAGCCATCACCGCCTTTTTTGGCCTGAGCAACCGCATGGCCAGCTTCAGCAGCATGATGCCCAACCC
>CAITHK010000129.1 GCA_903892175.1 uncultured Burkholderiales bacterium
CGAAGAGTTCACGCCAGGGCCTGACCTGGATCCCGCCGTGCTTAATTTGCGCAACTTCATCGAGGAAGTTCGACGTAAAAACGCTGATGTGCCGATCTACGTTTATGGCGAAACCAAAACTTCACGCCATTTGCCCAACGACATCTTGCGTGAGCTGCATGGCTTCATCCACATGTTTGAGGACACGCCAGAGTTCGTGGCGCGACACATCATTCGTGAAGCCAAAAGCTATTTGGAAAGCGTGCAGCCACCATTTTTCAAAGCCTTGCTCGATTATGCGGAAGACGGCTCTTACTCATGGCATTGTCCAGGGCACTCAGGTGGCGTAGCTTTTTTGAAGAGTCCTGTGGGTCAGATGTACCACCAGTTCTATGGTGAAAACATGTTGCGTGCTGACGTATGCAATGCCGTCGAAGAGTTGGGGCAACTCCTTGATCACAACGGTGCGATTGGCGAGAGCGAGCGCAACGCTGCCCGAATCTTCAATGCAGATCATTGTTTCTTTGTCACCAACGGCACCAGCACCTCCAACAAAATTGTGTGGCATCACACCGTGGCGCCTGGAGATGTGGTGGTCGTTGATCGCAACTGCCACAAGTCGGTGCTTCATGCCATCATCATGACCGGTGCCGTGCCCGTGTTCTTAAAGCCCACGCGCAACCACTACGGCATCATTGGCCCCATTCCCAAAAGTGAGTTTGAACCCGCCGCTATCCAAGCCAAGATCAAAGCCAACCCCTTGCTCAAAGGCGTGGATGCCAAAAAAGTTAAGCCCCGGGTGTTGACCCTAACCCAGTCCACCTATGACGGTGTTCTTTACAACACCGAAACCATCAAAAAAATGCTCGATGGTTATGTGGCCAATCTGCACTTTGATGAGGCTTGGTTGCCGCATGCCGCCTTCAACCCGTTATACGGCACCTACCACGCCAGGGGCAAGAAGCGCGAGCGCCCCATGCATTCGGTGGTGTATGCCACCCAGTCTATTCACAAACTCCTGGCGGGCATCAGCCAAGCCAGCCATGTGTTGGTGCAAGACTCGCAAAAGACCAAGTTAGATCGCCATCTATTCAACGAAGCTTATTTGATGCACACAAGCACCAGCCCGCAATACAGCATCATTGCCAGCTGCGACGTGGCGGCGGCCATGATGGAGCCCCCAGGTGGGACCGCGTTGGTAGAAGAAAGCATTGCCGAAGCGCTTGATTTTCGCCGTGCCATGCGCAAGGTCGATGAAGAATACGGCAATGATTGGTGGTTCAAGGTTTGGGGGCCTGACGAGTTGGTCGATGACGGCATTGGTCGTGCGGAAAGCTGGATCATCAAAGGCACGGGCAAGTCATCGAAATGGCACGGCTTTGGCAAATTGGCCGATGGCTTCAACATGCTCGACCCGATCAAAGCCACCATCGTGACCCCAGGCTTGGACCTGAATGGTAAGTTTGACAAGAGTGGCATTCCGGCCAGCATCGTTACCAAATTTTTAGCCGAACACGGTGTGATCGTTGAGAAGACCGGCCTTTACAGCTTCTTCATCATGTTCACCATCGGCATCACCAAAGGCCGCTGGAACTCGTTGTTGACGGCCTTGCAACAGTTCAAAGACGATTACGACCGCAACCAACCGATGTGGCGCATCCTGCCAGAGTTTTGTCAAAAGCATCGTGCCTATGAGCGCATGGGCTTGCGTGACTTGTGCCAACACGTGCACACCTTGTATGCCAAGTACGACATTGCCCGCTTGACCACCGAGATGTATTTGTCAGATCTCACCCCAGCCATGAAGCCCAGTGATGCGTATGCACAAATTGCGCACCGCAACACCGAGCGTGTGCCTGTGGATGAGTTGCTGGGGCGCATCACCACGAGCTTGGTCACACCTTATCCACCCGGTATTCCTTTGCTCATCCCGGGTGAAGTGTTCAACAAGAAAATCGTGGACTACCTCAAGTTCGCCCGTGAGTTCAACATGCAATGTCCTGGTTTTGAAACCGACATCCATGGTTTGGTCGAAGAGGTCGCGCCAGACGGCAAGCGGTCTTACTTTGCAGACTGTGTGAAACAATAAAAAAGAGCGCTCAAGGCGCTCTTTTTTATGATGCGATGAAAAGCTGTTTTATTCGCTCACCGGTTCAGCAATTCCACCCACCACTTGGCTGAAGCCCCCATCGACGTAGGTAATTTCTGCCGTCATACCTGCAGCCAAATCGCTCATCAAAAATGCAGCCACATTGCCGACGTCGTCAATCGTCACATTGCGACGAATCGGGGAAGCTTCGGCGACCACACTCAAAATTTTGCCGAACCCTTTGATCCCACTGGCTGCCAAGGTTTTGATGGGGCCTGCGCTGATGCCGTTGGCGCGTAAGCCACGACCTTTGGCGCCCAAAGACTCAGCAAGATAGCGCACCGAAGCTTCAAGCGAAGCTTTGGCCAAACCCATGGTGTTGTAGTTGGGGACGGTGCGGATGGCACCCAGATAGCTCAATGTCAACACTGCAGCGTTGTCATTGAGGTAGGGCAAGGCCGCTTTGGCCATGGCAGGAAAGCTGTAGGCGCTGATGTCGTGTGCAATCTTGAAACCTTCACGGCTCAGACCTTCCAGAAAGTCGCCGGCAATTGCTTCGCGCGGGGCGTAGCCAATGCTGTGCACAAATCCATCAAAGCTTGGCCAATGAGCGGACAGATCTTTGAACAACTGGTCGATTTGTGCGTCATCACCCACATCGCAATCAAAAATCAAGGTTGAACCAAAATCTGCTGCGAATTCGGTGATCCGGTCTTTGAAGCGCTCACCCACATAGCTGAATGCCAACTCTGCCCCTTGGTTGTGGCAAGCTTTGGCGATGCCATAAG
>CAITHK010000130.1 GCA_903892175.1 uncultured Burkholderiales bacterium
GACATTGGAGGCACTGCGTGCACCAGTGATGTGGGCAAAGCTATCGCTGAAGTTTTGTGAGTGGTTTGTCGTCTCTTCGTTTCATTTATCAATCGAAAAAGCGACTAGAATCCGCTGCCACGTTGCGATCCCGGGTGTTTGTCTGATTGACAGACACCCGTGCCATGGCTCTAATGCCTAGGCCAGCGCCACTGTTAATGCAGACAATTCTCAAGGACCCATCTGTGTTGTTCTTGGGACGTACGAGCTGTAAATTTTGATCAACATCACATCTCATTGAGAGGGGTTTTTTGTGAATAAGACTGAACTGATTGAGCACATTGCCAAGCATGCCGACATCTCCAAAGCTGCTGCCACGCGCGCCTTGGAATCCACCATTGGTGCGGTGAAAACCACCTTGAAAAAAGGCGGCACTGTTTCTTTGGTGGGCTTTGGTACTTTTGCTGTGGGCAAACGTGCTGCACGTACGGGTCGTAACCCCCGTACTGGCGCTGCGATCAAAATCAAAGCAGCTAAGGTGCCTAAGTTCCGTCCAGGTAAAGGCCTCAAGGACGCGTTGAATTGATCTTCGGATCAAGGACGGGTGCTTAGCTCAGTTGGCAGAGCGGCTGCCTTACACGCAGTAGGTCGGCGGTTCGACCCCGTCAGCACCCACCACTTCCGAACAAGGCGAACACAACAGTTCGCCTTTTTTTATTGATACCCCAAGCACGTTGAGTTCACCGCATGTTTGATTTTGTTCGTCGCCACACCCGGATCATGCAGTTTCTGCTGTTCCTGCTGATCTTTCCGTCATTCGTTTTGTTTGGTATCGACGGCTACAACCGTTTTCGAGAAAAAGGCGAAGCTGTGGCGCAAGTCAACGGCCAAGAGATCACCCAATCGGAGTGGGATAACGCACACCGCGCACAAGTCGAGCGCATGCGTGCCAGCATGCCCGGTGTCGATGTCAAGTTGTTCGACACACCCCAAGCCAAGTTCAGCACCTTGGAGCGTTTGGTGCGGGACCGATTGCTGCAAGTCGCCGCTCAAGAATTGCGCTTGGGTTCTAGCGATCAACGCTTGGCTATCGAGTTGCAGCAAAACCCGACCATTGCCGCTTTGCGGCGCGCCGATGGTTCGCTCGACATGGACCGCTACAAACAACTGCTGGGCAGCCAAGGCATGACCCCAGAGACATTTGAAAATCAGGTGCGTGCCGACTTGGCCGCGCGTCAAGTGATGGCTGGTGTGGGAATGACCAGCTTTGCCCCTGCCGCATTGGCGGATGTGACGGTGAATGCTTTCTATGAACAGCGACAAGTTCAAGTGGCGCGATTTGCGGCGGCCGACTTTGTCTCCAAAGTCAACCCCAGCGATGAGGAGTTGCAGACCTATTACAAAGCGCATGCAGAGCTTTTCCAGTCGCCTGAAAGAGCCGATGTGGAGTATGTGATGCTCGACTTGGCCTCGGTGCAAAAGGGCATGGTGGTGCCTGAGGCCGAACTGAAAACCTATTTCGAACAAAACCAATCGCGCTTGGCTGCCATGGAAGAACGCCGCGTCAGCCACATCTTGTTGGCGGCAGACAAATCTGCACCTGCTGCAGAACGTGACAAAGTGCGCAACAAAGCGCAAGAACTATTGGCCGTGATTCAACAGTCGCCTGACAAGTTTGCTGAACTGGCGCGGAAAAATTCACAGGACCCAGGCTCTGCTGCCAAAGGCGGAGATTTGGATTTCTTTGCCCGCGGTGCCATGGTCAAGGCCTTTGAAGATGTAGCCTTTGCTTTGAAGAAAGGCGAAACCAGCGCCGTGGTGGAAACAGAGTTTGGTTTTCACATCATCCGCCTGACCGATATCAAGCAGCCCAAAACCAAGAGTTTTGATGAGCAGCGTGCAGGATTGGAATTTGAGGTTCGTCGCCAGTTGGCGCAACGCAAGTTTGCTGAAGCCGCTGAGCAGTTCACCAACATGGTCTATGAGCAGTCTGACAGTTTGAAGCCTGCGGCTGACCGCTTGAAGTTGGAAGTGATCACGGCCAAGGGCTTGGCGCGTGAACCGCTGGCCACAGCCACTGCACCCTTGAACAACCCAAAGTTGCTTGCGGCTGTTTTTTCCAACGATTCGGTTGAGAAAAAGCGCAACACCGAGGCGGTAGAAATTGGCCCGAATCAACTGGCTGCCGCTCGTGTCACACAGTACAACCCCGCGCGCACCTTGCCTTTCGACGATGTCAAAGCGCGGGTGCGTCAACAGCTGGTGGCCGAACAATCGGCTCAACGCGCCCGACAAGAAGGTGCCGCGAAACTCGCTGAGTGGAAGACAAACGCAGACGCTGCCAAGCTGCCCGCTGCCCTGCTGATTTCTCGTGAACAAACCCAGCAGCAACCCTCGGTTTTGATCGAAGCTGCGTTGCGGGCCGATGTTCAAAAGCTACCAGCTTGGGTTGGCGTGGATTTGGGGACCAGCGGATACGCGGTGGTGAAGGTTGAAAAAATCGTGCCGCGCGACACAGCAGCAGCCCAAAACCGAGACCGTGAGCGCGCCCAATACGCGCAGTGGTGGGCTTCGGCCGAAGGCTTGGCTTACTACGGCATGCTGAAAGAAAAGTTCAAGGTAGAGATCAAAACTCCTCGGTTATAATTTGGCCTCTACGGTGGCTGTAGCTCAGTTGGTAGAGTCCAGGATTGTGATTCCTGTTGTCGTGGGTTCGAGCCCCATCAGCCACCCCAACATTCATGCGCCCTAGCGACCTTTTCGGTTTCTAGGGCGTTTTTATTTCTGGTTACTTGTAGGCAATATATAGGCAAACTAACCATATACGAACGGGCATTTGTACCGTCAACAGACTTTCCCCGTGTTCATCTACCATTGGTTTTAGCTAATTTTCTAAAGCTAGAAGTTCAATTCTTTAGATTGTTGCAACCCTTTCAATTCAAGTTGTATCGATACCAATGAACCTCAATACTGATTACAGCGAAAGAGTCGTGATCAATCATCATGATCTTGCTTGGATTCCTAGCCCTGAATCAGGGATTGAGAGACGCATGCTTGAGCGCCAGGGCGACGAGGTGGCAAGAGCAACCTCAATCGTTCGCTACAAGCCCGGATCCAAGTTTCAAGCGCATCACCATGAATTCGGTGAAGAGATATTTGTGTTGGATGGAACTTTCAGTGATGAGACTGGCGACTACCCCGCTGGCACCTACATCATGAATCCCCCAGGATCTTCCCATGTGCCATTCAGTGAGTCTGGTTGCACCCTCTTTGTGAAACTGCGTCATCTGGGCCCAGAGCAGGTGGTGCGTGAAGTCTTGGATACGACCACTGCGCCTTGGTATCAAGGCATGGTTCCTGGTCTAAACGTCATGCCACTCATGCAGCAGGGGAGTGGATCGACTTTGGTGAAGTGGGCGCCACAAACGTTTTTCAATCCACACAGGCACTATGGTGGAGAGGAAATCTTTGTCATCGATGGTGTGTTTGAAGACGAGCATGGTCGTTACTCTACCGGATCTTGGATCAGAAGCCCTCACATGAGCCTGCATAAGCCATTTAGCAAAGAAGGATGCACTATCTTTGTGAAGACGGGGCATCTTCTGAATTAAAAGAGCTCTTATTTCCAATTTCTTAGAAAAGCGATGCGTTTGCGTGACTCATCCTGAACTCAGTGATAAGTTCAGAGCGGTTAATTGACTTCACGCCTATTAAGTAAAGGTGTCCGGAGTTTCGGATCTGGAGCAAGCGCGGCGCATGGTGCGAGAGTCAGTGCAGATCTATAACGGCGAGCGCCCTCTCATTTATCTCTGAAAATGCAAACGCACGATGCGGTGCATCGGGCGTCTTTGGCCGACATTTGTCGGCTTGAGTCATCGTCCAAGGTGTCAACCTAATTCAGGACGGATCACCGTTTTATGAAATCCGCGCACTGATTCACGCAGTCGGCTTTTGCCAAGCCCTCAAATTCCAATTCTCGATTGTGGTTTTTTAGTTCCAACACACCTAAAAGTGCGCGGATTTTTTTAATTAATCCATGTAAGTTTGAAGGCATCAAAATGGCATCAATCACACGTACCAAGTAAAACACTTACCGCGTTGAAATACGCAAGCGCGGTCACGCCGCCTTCACACCAAGCCAGTCTCACACGCTGGCTTTTTTCATTTGTTAATCAAGTTCTACGAAATGGGCTTATCGGTTTTCGTTTGGGCACTGCGCCTTGGTATTGGCTGGCGTCAAAGTTCTGTCGTTGGCTGAGTAACTCTTCGCCGTCTAAACGTTGTGCCAAATTCTCCAAGTCGCTGTCGGATACCCCATGGGATGCAAAGTGCGCGCGCCAAGTGTTGACCACTGCAATGACTTGCAGAACTTGCTCTGCGGCCTTTGCAGGCTCAAGGCCAAAGGCATCACATTGAGACATTGCGTTGGCCAGCGTGGAATCTTGTCCTTGCGAGCCACAGATGAACTCTTGATAGCCTTGGCCTGAGTTGGTAGGTAAAACGTCATAAGCAGGAGCGAGCCTCAGTCGTCCATTCGCCGAAGGATTCACAACCAAGAGCGAGTGGTTCTTTTCATGGTCATCGGTGTTGTCGACCAAGATGTTGAACACCATTCTGCGAAACAGCTCTTGTGCATCTGTCAAATGTGCATCGCCTTGGCTCACGCCGACTCTGCGAAGGATTCGAGCGAGCTGTGGATATCCCATTTCTGGCTCTGTGCCGGACGGCGTAGCTGCTCTGATGGCAGTCCCCGCCGAGATGCTGTGAATCCGCTGACTGCCCACGCGGTCAAACCTGCGAATGGCAATGGCGTTAGCCGCAGCCAGATGAATGACTTGGGTCTGGGCAACGGTGATGCCAGCCTGAGCTGCCAACGTCATGGTCGCGTGCTCAATGAGTGGCGAGTCAACGTACTCGTTGTTGAAGAATTTGATCACCCATTGCGTGCCATCAATGTCGATCAGCGCCTTGGGCTTTGCTCCGCCTAGAGGACTGCCGCCGCCTTCAATGATTTTGGCTTCCAGCGCAGTCAATGCGTCGCCAGCTTCAATCTTGGCCACCACCTCGCTGAGTTCTTGAGCTTGTGCCAACCGAGGCAATGGACCGCCTTTGCGGGGCAGGTA
>CAITHK010000131.1 GCA_903892175.1 uncultured Burkholderiales bacterium
CAAGGGGTCGCGAGTTCGAATCCCGCCACGCCGACCAGCAATGACAAGGGTTAGTAGATGATTTCTACTAACCCTTTTGTCTTTGTGGCGTCAACTTCAAGTGTCGATCCCTTTGATCCAAGGAGCGTTGTGATGCGTGCTTTGCGTTGTAAGCATTTCGGTCCCCCCAGTGAATTGGGCGTGGAGGACGTGCCGGACTTGGTGCCAGGTCCCGGTGAGGTTTTGATCGAGGTCAAAGCCGCGGGCATCAACTTCCCCGATGCCTTGATCATCCAAAACAAATACCAAATGAAGCCGCCCTTGCCCTTCACGCCTGGTGGCGAGTTGGCTGGCGTGGTGCGCTTGGCAGGGCAGGGCGCAGACCCCTCATGGGTGGGTCAGTCGGTGATTGCGTTCACGGCTTGGGGCGCGTTTGCACAACAAGCGGTGGTGCCACAGGACCGCTTGATGACCATGCCAGAGGGCATGTCCTTTGAAATGGCCGGCGCGTTTTTGATGACCTATGGCACCTGTTACCACGCCTTGAAAGACCGAGGCCAACTGCGCCCAGGAGAAACTGTGTTGGTGTTGGGTGCCTCTGGCGGCATTGGTTTGGCCGCGATTGAAATAGCCAAAGCCATGGGCGCGCGTGTGATTGCAGCCGCTTCATCCGAGGAAAAATTAGAGGTTTGTCGCCAACATGGTGCGGATGAACTGATCAATTACGCCTCGCAAGATTTGCGCGAACGCCTCAAGTTCCTCACACAAGGTCAGGGCGTCGATGTGGTGTGTGACCCAGTCGGTGGCGCCTACACCGAACCTGCATTGCGCAGCATGGCTTGGCGTGGGCGTTATTTGGTGGTGGGTTTCGCCAACGGAGACATTCCTCGCATCCCACTCAATCTGGTCTTGCTTAAAGGTTGCGCCTTGGTCGGCGTTTTTTGGGGTGACTACATCCGACGTGAACCCCTGGACAATGCGCGAGATCTGCAAGCGCTCCATGCCATGTACTCGGCAGGACAGATCAAACCATGGGTGTCAGGCCTCTACCCCTTGGAAGAGGCCGGTCAGGCGATTGAGCGTCTGGCCAACCGTCAAGTCAGCGGCAAATTGGTGGTGACACCTTGAGTTGAACGGTGCACCAGCAAGTTGTTGAACCGCTCACAAACACCGTGTGGGCGTGGGGCCTAGGCGTTAACGCGACACACGGCTCGTGCCGCCCACGCCGCTCAACACACGCACTTGTTCGCCCACGAGGAAGGCGCCTTCTTTCTCGTCAATCTCTTGGACGATGGCGATCTCGGTGCCGTTGTTCAACACAATGCTGATTTCTTGACCCTTCAGAGTGTTGAGTTTCTTATCGACCATGCTGCCCGCCATGCCGCCGATGACCAAGCCAACGATCGACGAAGCTGCCGATTGGTTGGAGCCCGCGCGGCCATTGTTCGAGCCTGCAATCCCACCCAAGGCGCCGCCTGCCAGAGCGCCCACACCGCTGGGGTGCGCTGCCACGTCCACGTCCTTGACGGCGATGACCTGGCCACGCTGGACCGTTTGCGCTTGACGAGATTGACCCGCGGTGTAGGCGTTACCGGTTTGCGTTTGGTGGGCGCAACCGAACAGACTCACAACAGCCAAAGCAGAGATCATTTTTTTCATAAGGTCGCTCATCGTCAGTGTTCAAAACACAAACTGTAAGGTATTTTTTGCAGGCGCAGACCCGTCATTCATGAAGGGTCTGTTTTCGTGGTTTGTAAGCCCTTGGGGGCGCTGCGTGGTCGATCGGACTGAACAATCAAGACCCGTCTTTTTCATAGCATCTCCATGCCGCTTTGCTGAAAAATATTCACACTTGGCTGACCCAATGCATCGACATCAAAGGCTCAGACTTGCATTTGAGGGTTGGCGAGCCGCCCATGGTGCGGGTCGATGGTGACCTGCTTCGCTGTGACAGTCCCGCCTTGCGTGCAGGCTAGCGCGAAGATCCAGACGTCATCTTGGTGGGCGAGATGCGCGACCTCGAGACCATTCGCCTGGCCATCACAGCGGCTGAAACGGGCATTTGGTGTTGGCCAGCCTGCATGCCTATGAAGCGGTCAAATCGATCGATCGCATGGTGGATGTGTTCCTTGCCGACGAAAAAGACATGGAGCGCGCCATGCTCTCGCAGTCTTTGGACGCTGTGGTCTACCAAGTGTTGTGTAAACGACGGCAAGGGCTTGGGCGGGTCGCTGCCGACGAGGTCATGTTGGCCACCCCGGCGGTGCGCCATTTGATAAGCGAGGGCAAAGCCGCGCAAATAGACCCAGCCATTCAAACCGCTGCCGCTGTGGGCATGTAGACCTTGGACCAAAGCCTGGC
>CAITHK010000132.1 GCA_903892175.1 uncultured Burkholderiales bacterium
GCGCATGATCATCTCGCCAATCATGCCTTGTAAGCCCATTTTTTGGCCGTCTTCGGGGCTGTAGATGCGGGTCACGCCATAGGCTTGCAGCTCGCGACTTTCGGGTGGCACGATCACGCCCCCGCCGCCGCCAAACACTTGGATGTGCGCGCCGCCTCGGCTCTTGAGCAAGTCCACCATGTACTTGAAGTACTCCACATGCCCGCCTTGGTAAGAGCTGATGGCAATGCCTTGCACGTCTTCTTGCAACGCGGCGGTCACCACCTCGTCGACCGAGCGGTTGTGCCCCAAGTGAATCACCTCGGCGCCCATGCCCTGCAAGATGCGCCGCATGATGTTGATGGCGGCGTCATGTCCGTCAAACAAACTGGCGGCCGTGACAAAGCGCACCTTGTGCTGGCGCTTGTAGTGGGCCAGGGCTTGGAACTCTGCGGACAAGTCGGTCATGGGGAACTCCGAAATTCTGGGGTTGTGCTTGGCGATTGAGTTGAAAGTTATGTTTACGTTTACGTAAACGTCAATCATAGCCGCTTGCTGCTGCGCGTCCTGTCTGCGTCGATCGGCGCGGGCACAAAAAAGCCGCAGGGCCAAACAACTGGGGTCAGTGTTGGCGCTGCGGCTTGGATGGGCGAGCGTTAAGGCTTATCGGCCACCGTACAGGTAGTTGGGCAACCACAAGGTCAAGCCCGGCCAGATGTACATCAAGACCATGCACAAGATCACGATCAACATGTAGGGCATCATGCCCGCGAAGATCTGGTTGATCGTCACATGGGGCGGCGACACGCCCTTGAGGTAGAACGCCGACATGGCCACGGGCGGCGACAAGAAGGCCGCTTGCAAGTTCACAAACACCAGCACGCCCCACAGCATGGGGTCAATCTGGAAGTGGTTGAGCAGGGGCAAGAAGATGGGCACAAAAATCACAATGATCTCGGTCCACTCCAGAGGCCAACCCAGCACAAAAATGATGGCTTGCGACAGCAGCATGAATTGGATGGGCGACAGATCCAAGGCCATGACCCACTCTTCCACCAAGCGTTGGCCACCCAGAATGGCAAACACCGCAGAAAACAAGGCCGAGCCCACAAACAACCAGCACACCATGGAGGTGGTCTTGGCGGTCAAGAACACCGCCTCCTTGATGCGCTCAAAGTTCAGCGAGCCCGAAGAAAATGCCATCAAGAACGCGCCTGCAGCCCCGACGGCTGCTGACTCGGTGGCGGTGGTGATGCCCAAGAGAATCACGCCCAACACCACCAAAGTCAGCACACCCAAAGGCATGACCGACTTGACCAGCATGTTCAAGATCTCGAACTGCTCCCCGTTAAAGCCCTTGTAGTACCAAGCCAGCAGCAGCAGCGACAAGGCTGCGGCAGCGCCAAACCCGATGTAAAAACTGTCGGGGACAGGCTCGGTTTTGGGGGCGTCTGAGGTGTCGCCATCGCCCAGCGCTTGCAGTGGGGCGTCCGTCTCAGCCTCAGCGGGCGTGTCCGCTTCTGCCCCTGGAGGGGCTTGCACGCCGTTGTCACCTGAGTTTTGAGCCACAGACTCACTGCCCGGAGGTTCAGACAACCCGCCCGCACTCTTGGGCTCTTGGGCCCCCGGTGGCTCAGACAGGCCACCGCTGGTTGTGGCCACACGCTCGGTGGTGCTGGCCGAATCGGCTGCGCTCGAGGGTGCGGGTGCTGCCACTTGGGCCGCGCTCGCTTGTGCGGCCGCGTTGTTGTCGGCTTGCGAGTAAATCACCACATACCACCACACCGCGCCCAAGCTGATGAGCACCATGAAGACGGGCACCAAGCTCATCATCAAGCTCTTGAACAACAGCGACCAGCTCACGCGCAACTCAGCCACTTGAATTTGCAAGGCACGCCGGGGTGCCAGGGTGGCTTTGATCAAAGTGGGCAACATGCGCGCTGAATACAGTCCGGTGAGTTTTTGGATCCAGGGCGACACCGGCGCGTGCAACTGCTCTTCGGGCAACTTGGGTGCGATCTTGGGGTCAATCAAGACCCAGCCAATCACATAAATCAGATACAAGAAGGCCAAAAAGAAACCGGGGAACATGGCCGCTGCATAAAGCTTAACGACCGACTGTCCGGCCACGGCGGCGTACACAATGATCATCACCGACGGGGGAATCAAAATGCCCAGCGTGCCGCCAGCGGTGATCACGCCTGCAGCCAAGCGCGTGTCGTAGCCGGCGTTGAGCATGGGGCGCATGGCAATCACGCCCATCAGCACCACCACGGCACCCACCAAGCCGCTGGCAATGCCCCAGAAGGTGCAAATCACCAAGGTGGCGACAGCCAAGGAGCCGGGCAGGCGACGGAACGCCAACTGCACGCTGTGGAACATTTTGTCCACCAGCGCACCGCGCTCCATCACATAGCCCATCAGCACAAACAGCGGGATCGACAGCAAGGTGTCGTTGGTCATCGCACCAAAGGTGCGTTGCACCATCAGGTTGAACACCTTATTGTCCATCCAGGGTTGGCTGGGGTCATAAAAAGCGGTGAAGCCAAACACCATGCCCAAACCCATGAGGGTGAAGGCGGTGGGAAAACCCATCATGATCACCACCACGATAAGGGCCAGCATTGTGAGACCGAGTGCGGGATCGCTCATGGCTGACCTCCTGCGTTGTGGCCGCGCTGATGCGCCTCTTCGTCAATGCTCTTGGCGCGTGCAATGGCGTCGCGTTTGGCATCGTCATCGACATAAATGCTGTTGGCCAGCTGCTGCTCCACCACGTCAATTTCGTCGGCGTCTTTGAGCCGCTCCGGCCAGGCACCGGTGCGCAAGCACACCACGCAGCGCACGATTTCAGCCACACCTTGCATCAGCACGGTCAAGCCCGCCAAAGGGATGATGGCTTTGAACGGGTACAGCGGCAGCGGGTCGGCGTTGAAGGTGTGCTCACGAATGGCCACCGAGTCGGCGGCATACGTCCAACCCGCCCACGTCAAGGCAATCACGCCTGGGATGAAAAACAAAATGTAGAGCACCAAGTCGAGCGAGGCTTGGGTGCGGGGTTGGGCACTGCCGTAAAAGAAGTCCCCGCGCACATGGCCGTCTTGGCTCAAGGTGTAAGCGCCGCACATCATGAACAGCGTGCCGTACATCATGTTGCTGGCGTCAAAAATCCAGGCGGTGGGGGCGTTCAAAGCGTAGCGCTTGAAGACCTCCGCCACCACCAAAAGCATCAAGGCCACGATCAGCCAAGAGAAGGCTTTGCCCACCCAGGTGCTGATGTGGTCTGCTGTGTGCAGCAGTTTGAGAGTGTTCATATCAACCGTTTAAAAATGAAGAAAACCCATCCGGGGTTGCCGAATGGGTTGTGTTGCAAGCAAGCCGAGGCTCAGGCCTTTTTGGCGTTGAAGTAACGGTTGTAGGCCATCTTGAAGTCGACCATGTAGTCGTTTTGCCATTGGCCTGCGCGTGCAGCGAACGCACGTTGCGAGTCCATGACCTTTTTGAACTGGGGGTTCTCGGCAGACTTTTTCTCGACCACTTTGTCCCAAGCGTCGAGCTGGGCTTTGAGGATGGCGTCAGGCGTCTTGTAGAACTTGATGCCTTGCTTTTTCATCTCTTCGTAGTCTTTGGAGTTGCGCTCAATCGCCTTCCAGCTCATCTCGGCCGAAGAGGCCGACACGGCCACATCGATGATGGACTTGAGCTCGGCAGGCAGCGCATTGAGCTTGCCTTTGTTGAACAAAATCTCGAACTGCTCCCCGCTTTGGTGGAAGCTTTGCAGCATGCAGTTCTTGGCCACATCAGGGAAGCCCAACACGCGGTCAGACGAGGCGTTGTTGAACTCGGCCGCATCGATCAAGCCACGGTCCAGTGCCGGCACAATTTCTCCGCCTGGCAGCGGGTTCACTGCCGCGCCGAGTTCGGTGAAGATGTCCACGGCCAAGCCCACGGTGCGGTACTTCAGGCCTTTCAAGTCGCCCACTTTGGCGATTGGTTTTTTGAACCAACCCAGTGGTTGCGTGGGCATGGGGCCATACACATACGACACCACGTCGATGTTGAGCGACTTGTAAATCTCTTCCAGCAGCTGCTTGCCGCCACCGTATTGGTGCCATGCCAACACCATGTTGGGGTCCATGCCAAATGCAGGGCCCGAACCCCACAAGGCCAAGGCCGTGCTCTTGCCGTAGTGGTAGGCCAACACACCGTGGCCGCCATCGAGCGTGCCCTTGTTCACCGCATCCAACAGCTGAAAAGCCGGCACCACAGCGCCAGAGGGCAGCACCTCGATCTTCAAGCGACCACTGGCCATGTCGTTGACCTTTTTGGCAAAGTCATTGGCGTACTCGTGGAAGATGTCTTTGGCTGGCCAGGTGCTTTGAAAACGCAGCGACGCGGTCTGTGCGCGCGAGACCATGGGTGCGGACAGGGCGCCTGCAGCAACGGCAGCACCTTTGAGTACATTGCGACGGGCCGTGGTTTTTTTGCTTTCGGTCATGGGGGGTGTCTCCTGATGTTGTGGGTCTTCGTC
Source organism: uncultured Burkholderiales bacterium (assembly GCA_903892175.1). GTDB lineage: Bacteria > Pseudomonadota > Gammaproteobacteria > Burkholderiales > Burkholderiaceae_C > Limnohabitans. The sequence continues at coordinate 4,511 of CAITHK010000132.1, forward strand.
ATTGAATCGACATTTCATTCTTGAACCATTTGCCTGGCCGTCATAACCGGGTTTTCACTAGCTTTGTAAAACGAACAAGGTCTATTTGTCGCCTTGGAGTCTTGCTGGGGGTCTCTATACTTCGCCAGACTTCAAAGCTTCACACGGACCATGATCAAAACTGAGCAACCTGGGCTAGTCCACGCCGTTCCTGCCGAGGGCTACGCCGGCGACGTCTCGCCGCAACTGGCACACCGCTGGGTCACTTCCGGCGAGGCCGTCTTGGTCGATATCCGCAGTGACGCAGAGCGCGAGTGGGTGGGTTTTGTGCCGGGGGCCGTGGCGGTGGCCTGGAAACAGTGGCCTGGCATGGCCATGAACCCCACGTTCGACGACCAACTGCAAGCTGCGGCCCATGGCAAAAAAGTGGTGTTGCTGTGTCGCAGCGGGGTGCGCTCGATTGCCGCCGCCAAACGCGCCACCGAGTTGGGCCTGGAGGCTTACAACATCTTGGAGGGTTTTGAGGGCGACGCCAACTTGCACGCGCACCGAGGCTTCAAGGGCGGGTGGCGTTTTCGCAACCTGCCTTGGCGCCAAAACTGAACGAGCCCGCTCGCCATGACATTTCTTGCCCTCGATGTTGGCAACACCCGATTGAAGTGGGCCCTGTACGACAGCCCCACACCTGGCGCGCAGCTGCTGGGCCACGGGGCAGTCTTTCTAGAAAACATCGACCGCTTGAGCGACGAAGACTGGCGCCACCTGCCCGAGCCCACCCACATGTTGGGCTGCATCGTGGCAGGCGAGGCCATTCGCCGCCGTGTGGAAGAGCAACTGGAGCTGTGGGACTTCACGCCTCACTGGGCCGTGTCCTCGGCCGCAGAGGCGGGCTTGACCAACGGCTACGACCACCCCACGCGCTTGGGCGCAGACCGCTGGGTCGCGATGATTGGCGCGCGCGCGCGCATGCTGCGCCAGATTCCCGGCACTGAGCACTCGCCCAAAGCGCTTGCCCGCCCCTTGGTGGTGGTGATGGTGGGCACGGCCGTCACGGTGGAAGCCATCGACGCGCAAGGCAAATTCCTGGGCGGCATCATCTTGCCCGGGCACGGCATCATGCTGCGCGCGCTCGAGTCGGGCACCGCAGGCCTGCGGGTGCCCACGGGTGAGGTGTGTGATTTCCCCACCAACACCAGCGACGCGCTGACCAGCGGGGGCACCTTTGCCATTGCCGGCGCGGTCGAGCGCATGGTCCAGCATGTTCGAGCGCACTGCGCGGCGGAACCCGTGTGCTACATGACCGGCGGGGCCGGCTGGAAAATGGCGCCCAGCATGTCGGTGAAGTTTGAGTTGATCGACAACCTGATCTTTGACGGCCTGCTTGAGATCGCCCGTCACCGCTTGGGGCAAACCTTGTGAGCCAGACCTAGCGCGACCCGACAAGACCTTGTTCGGCAAAGGCCCTGTGTCACCAGGGTGCAAATAGGCAAAAGCCATGTCCAGCGGCTAGACTGGCATCATGAAAGTCCTTGATTCATTGGTCACACACGCGGCCAGCATCAGCGCCGTGCGCCGCGACATCCACGCCCATCCCGAGCTCAGCTTTGAAGAGCTGCGCACCTCCGACTTGGTCGCCCAAAAACTCACCGAGTGGGGCATCCCCATCCACCGGGGCTTAGGCAAGACAGGCGTGGTGGGCATCCTCAAAAACGGCAGCAGCCCTCGCGCCATCGGTCTGCGCGCTGACATGGACGCGCTGCCCATGCAAGAGTTCAACCAGTTCGCCCACACCAGCCAACACGCCGGCAAGATGCACGCCTGCGGGCACGACGGCCACGTGGCCATGCTCTTGGCTGCGGCGCAGCACCTAGCCCAACACAAAAACTTCGACGGCACCGTGTATTTCATTTTTCAACCCGCCGAAGAAGGCGGGGGTGGCGCGCGTGAAATGATCAAAGACGGCCTGTTCAAGCTGTTTCCCATGGACGCGGTCTTCGGCATGCACAACTGGCCAGGCTTAGGCGTGGGCCAGTTTGCCGTGAGTGCAGGCCCTGTCATGGCGTCGAGCAACGAGTTCAAGATCACCATCCACGGCAAGGGCAGCCACGCCGCGCTGCCTCACAACGGGGTGGACCCGGTGCCCGTGGCCTGCCAGATGGTGCAAGCGTTTCAAACCATCATCAGCCGCAACAAAAAGCCCGTGGATGCGGGCGTGATTTCGGTCACCATGATCCACACCGGCGAGGCCACCAACGTGGTGCCCGACCACTGCGAGATGCAAGGCACCGTGCGCACCTTCAGCCTGGAGGTGCTCGACCTCATCGAGCAGCGCATGCGCGACGTGGCCCAGCACACCTGCGCGGCCTTTGGCGCGACCTGCACCTTTGAGTTCGAGCGCAACTACCCGCCCACCATCAACCACGCCCCGCAAAGCGAGGTGGCACGCCAGGTCATGGCCAGCATCGTGGGCGAGGCCAACGTGCTGGTGCAAGAGCCCACCATGGGCGCCGAAGACTTCTCCTACATGCTCCAAGCCCTGCCCGGCGCCTACTGCTTCATCGGCAACGGCGACGGCGTCCACCGCGAGATGGGCCACGGCGAAGGCCCTTGCACCCTGCACAACCCCAACTACGACTTCAACGACGAACTCATCCCCTTAGGCGGCACCTACTGGGTGCAACTGGTCGAAAAATTAATTGGGGTCAGAACCTAATAGTTTTGCCAAGCTAGGAAAAGAGTAAACCCCGCCTCAAAGCATGCCTGCCTTAAAACGTTCTCCAAGCGTCAAGCGGTAATCCTTCTTGATCCACTGTTTGGTTATAGGCGTCAATGAAGTGCGCGTGCTCAGACTTCCAACGCGCCTCTTTTTCTTGTTGCACGAGTTCATGCAAATGGGTGTCGCAAACCTTCGAAAGGTTGCTTCCCAGCTCTTTTGCCTTAGCCAGCACGTTTGTTGAGAGCCTCAAGGAGGTTGCTCGTTTGGATTTTTGCGACAAAGGCTTGGTGTTCATTGCGATGCCGCCGACCCCATCAATACGCCAAAAGCAAAGCGCTCAAGTGCTGTTTGTGCTCACCCGCTGCGTAGGGCAACAACAGGCCCAGCACGTGTTTGGCGCCACGCAAGAGGGATTTCTCGGCGCTTTGGGGCTCCAGCGCATGGCGCGGGTCGCGCACGTATTCGTAGCTCAGCCACCAGGTGAGCATCACCACCATGTGCGTGGCCGTGACCTCGCGCTCTGAAGGGGTGATGGTCAGCGCCCTGGCGTGCTCCAGCCCGTCGAGCACGGCACGAAACGCGCTGGTTTTGTGCAGCAGCGCGTCTTTGATGTGGGTCTCCAAGCGGCGGTTTTTGCTGAGCAAGTCGTTGAGGTCGCGGTACAAAAAGCGGTACTGCCAGACCAACTCAAACAGCGTGTGCATGAAAAACCACGCATCCTCCACGTCATGCACCCCAGGGGCTGCGCCCAACAGGTCTTGCAGCGCTGACTCGTAGCGCATGAACAGCGCATTCACCAGCTCCTCTTTGGCCGGGTAGTGGTAGTACAAATTGCCGGGGCTGATGTTGAGCTCAGACGAAATCAAAGTCGTCGACACATTGGGCTCGCCAAAGCGGTTGAACAGCTCCAGCGTTACCTCCAAAATTCGCTCAGCCGTGCGGCGCGGCGCTTTTTTAGCCATATGGAATGGATTTAATGGGGGGCAGTTAATTGGGGCCAGAGCCTAATTATTTGGCTGCCGTTTGCTTGGCTGGCGCCTTCTTCGCGGGGGCGCGCTTGGCTGCTGCTTTGGCGGGTGCTTTGGCGGCTGATTTGGGTTTTACGGCCGCCTTGGGGCTGGCGCCCAATTGCCTTTCAAGCTGCTCGACGCGCGCGTGCAAGGCGCTCAACTCGCTGGCAGAGGGGATGCCCAAACGCGTCAAAGCCTTGGCCACGCGGTCTTCAAAAATGTTCTCCAACTTGTCCCACTGCCCGGTGGCGCGCTCGTTGAACTGGTGCGCCACCTGCGTGACCTTGTGGGTGGCCTCGGCCAGCTTTTCTTCGGCGGTGACCTGCGCTTTGCGCTGCATGGTGATGCCGTCGTTCACCAGCTTTTCAAACGCCTTGGTGCCCTCTTGCTGCGCCTTAGAAAACGCGCCCAAGCCCGCCAACCAAATTTGCTGCGCCTGCTCTTTGACGTTGTCTGCCATCGCGGCCGGGTCGAGGTGGGGTTGTTTGGACATGGTGAGTGCTTTCTTTAAAAACTGTTGTGCCACTTTAACGTGTTGCATCGTGCTTGTCAGCCCGGTGGTTTGACACAGCACAAGCAACCCTCAACGGGGCCAGCAGCCGCGCTTTACAACCGGTCGATAGAATGAAATCAACCAAAGGCCGCACCCATGACTCGCTTTATGACACGCTCTACGACACCCTCCACGCCCCGTTCCATCCTTCAACTCATCTTGGCCTGTTGCTTTGCCCTGCTCTCGCTGCAGGCCCAAGCCGCAGACGCCGTGACCCGCAACTCGAACATGGTTGCCTTGGGGCTACCCACCGTGGCCGCGGGCCTGAGCTGGCTCAACAACGACACCGAGGGCCTGGTGCAGCTCGTCAAGTCAGAGGCTGTGACCGTGGGCATTGTGGAGGTCCTCAAGTCCACCACCCACGAAATGCGCCCCAACGGCAAAGACGACAAAAGTTTTCCGTCGGCGCACTCGGCCGTGGCGTTCTCGGCCGCGCAGTACATGCAAATGAAAGGCGGCTGGGAATACGGCGTGCCCGCCTACTTGGCCGCCAGCTACGTGGCTTGGGCGCGTGTGGACGCACGTGAACACCGCTGGCGCGACGTGGCCGCAGGTGCTGCCACCGGCGCCTTGACCACCTACTACTTCACCGACGCCAACACCGGGCGTAGGCTGGGCCTGAGCTGGTCGGGCCGCTCGGCCATGTTGCAATACCAGCAACCGCTCAACTAAACCTTCCTTCAAAAGATCCCCGAGGCACCCGTGGGCTACCTGGCACAACGCTGGCGCAGTGTGGGCTTTGCTTGGCAAGGCATCAAGTTCTTGCTGGCCACCCAGGCCAATGCGCGCATCCATGCGCTGGCTACCGTGGCCGTGGTCTTGGCCGGTCTTTATTTTCAAGTCTCTCGCCTAGAGTGGCTGGCGCTGGTGGCTGCCATCGCCTGGGTGTGGGTGGCCGAGGCCCTCAACACGGGGCTAGAGTGCGTGGTCGACTTGGTCTCGCCACAACAGCACCCCAAGGCCGCCCAGGCCAAAGACGTGGCGGCCGCAGGCGTCTTGTTGGCCAGCGTGGCGGCGGTGGTGGTGGGGGCCATCGTCTTTGGGCCCAAACTCATGCCGGCTGTTTTTGGATGAGGCTGCGCGAAGCAAGCTGAGTCCTCGCTGCGGTTAAACTTTCTTCAAAAGTAGAAAAATAGCATTCAAAGACATGACCGACACAGACCCGTCCCCCGCCGCGTGGTACGCCGTCCACACCAAGCCCCGCCAAGAAGCCCGCGCCCTGGAGAACCTGACCAACCAGGGCTTTGAGTGCTTCTTGCCAATGATGGAGGTCGAAAAAGTCCGCCGCCAAAAGGTCTCCCGCGTGAGCGAGCCCATGTTCAGCCGCTACCTTTTCATCTGCCTCAACGACGTCAACCACAACTGGTCTCCCATCCGCTCCACCTTGGGCGTGAGCAAACTGGTCAGCTTTGGCCACGTGCCCGCCAAGGTGCCGCCCGAATTCATCCACTTCCTGCGCGAGGCCCCGCCCGCCGCCGTGGCCCGTTTGTTCGAGGTGGGCGACAACGTGCGCATCGCCAACGGCCCGCTGGCCGGTCTTGAAGGTGTGTACCAGGCCCACGACGGCGAAACCCGCGCCTTTGTGCTGGTCGACCTGTTGGGTCAGCCCCAAAAGCTCAAACTTGCCATCGAATCCCTGGCCGTCAGTCAATAATTCCCTTTGTGAACAGCGCCAACATTCCGTCCCCCGTCAACATCCCGCGCCACGTCGCCATCATCATGGACGGCAACGGCCGCTGGGCCAAACAACGCCACATGCCGCGCACCGTCGGCCACGCCAAGGGCGCGGCTGGCGTGCGCGACTTGGTCAAAGCCTGCGCCGACCAAGGCGTGGGCTACCTCACCCTATTTGCCTTCAGCACCGAAAACTGGCGCCGCCCCAGCGACGAGGTGTCCACCCTCATGGGGCTGTTTGTGCAGTACCTTGAAAAAGAAATGAAGGCCATGCAAGCCGAGGGCGTGCGCCTGCAAGTGTTGGGTGACATCAGCGCGTTCCCTGAGGAGTTGCAGCAGCGTATCAAAGTGGCGCAAAACGCCACCGTGCACAACCACACCATCACCCTCAACGTGGCGGCCAACTACGGCGGGCGCTGGGACATCGTGCAAGCCGTGCAACGTTGGGCCCTGGCCAACCCCGGCGCCAGTGCCCAGCACCTCACCGAGCCAGACTTGGCTCAGCACCTCAGCACCGCCGAGATGCCCGAGGTGGACCTGCTCATCCGCACTGGCGGCGAGTCGCGCATCAGCAACTTCTTGCTTTGGCAAGTGGCCTACGCCGAGCTGTACTTCACCGACGTCTTGTGGCCCGACTTTGACACCCAGCAACTCGCCCGGGCCTTGGCTTGGTTTGCGAACCGCGAGAGGCGGTTTGGCACGGTACCAACTTGAAAGCTGATATCGCGATATCATGTGAATTCGCTCAAAAGGTGATCTATGGCACAAATGATTGTTCGCAACATCGAAGACAGCGTGAAAAC
>CAITHK010000133.1 GCA_903892175.1 uncultured Burkholderiales bacterium
CGCAGGTTTGATGGATGTGTACCGTGCGGGCCATGTCAGCATTTGCAATGCGGTGGGCACGGGCATCGCTGACGATAAGTCGATTTACCCTTACGTGCCGCAAATGATTGAGTTTTACTTGGGTGAAAAGCCCATTCTCAACAATGTGCCTACTTTTCAGTGTCGTAAAAAAGAAGACTTGCAATACACCTTAGATCACTTGAGTGAGTTGGTGGTCAAAGAAGTGCATGGCGCAGGTGGCTATGGCATGCTGGTGGGACCAGCGGCAAGCAAAGCTGAGATCGAAGACTTTCGTCGCGTGCTTATCGCCAAACCCGATGGGTATATTTCGCAGCCAACTTTGAGTTTGTCGAGTTGTCCTACGTATGTAGACAGCGGCATAGCCCCGCGCCATATTGATTTACGCCCCTTCGTGCTCAGTGGTAAAACCGTGCAAATGGTGCCTGGTGGGTTAACTCGCGTGGCACTGAAGGAAGGTTCTCTGGTGGTGAATTCGTCGCAGGGCGGAGGAACCAAAGACACCTGGATTCTTGAGGTTTAATTATGCTGAGTCGTACCGCCGATCACCTGTTTTGGATGTCTCGCTATACCGAGCGAGCCGAGAATACCGCCCGTTTATTGGATGTGAATTATCAGACTTCGTTGTTGCCACAATCTGCCGCCGTGGCCCAAATGGGCTGGCAAGGTCTGCTGTCCATCAGCGAGTTGTTGCCGTCCTATCAAACTCTGTACGCCGAGATCACACCTGAAAACGTGATGGCCTTTATGGTCAACAATGAGGACAACCCCTCGTCCATCATTTCTTGCTTGAAAGCTGCACGAGAAAATGCCCGGGCAGTTCGTGGAAGTTTGACCACCGAGGTGTGGGAGACGCAAAACCAAACTTGGTTAGAGATGCTGCGAAAAATCAAACTCGGTGAGTTTGAGAAAGATCCGGGACAGTTTTTTGAATGGGTGAAGTTTCGTTCTCACCTCTCACGTGGTGTGACGGTTGGCACCATGTTGATGGACGAAGCTTTGCACTTCATGCGATTGGGAACGTTCCTGGAGCGAGCTGACAACACGGCCCGGTTGGTGGATGTGAAGTTCCATGCTGTGGAAAGTGATTTTTTTGGTGCAGCCAATGCGCAAGATCAGGAGTACGACTTTTATCACTGGAGCGCCATTTTGCGGAGCGTCTCTGGCTTTGAGATTTACCGCAAGGTTTACCGCGATGTGATTCAACCCGAGCGTGTGGCCGAGTTGCTGGTGTTGCGCCCTGACATGCCCCGCTCTCTCCATGCGTGCTTGAATGAGGTGGTGAGTAACTTGGCCATGGTCTCTGGCGATCCGTCGATTGAGAGCAGGCGCCGCTCAGGAAAACTTTTGGCTGAGTTGCAGTACGGCAAGATTGAAGAAATCTTGGCCAATGGCTTGCATGCTTACTTGACCCAATTTTTAGACCGAGTGAACGACATTGGCGCGAGCATCAGCCGAGAGTTTTTGGTGCCAACCTGAACATTTATGGTCTTGGTTTACACATTAAAAAGGGCGTCTGCTGTCATCAGCAGACGCCCTTTTCGATGGCCCAACAGGTTTTAACCTCCGCGGCGCATCAGATCGAAAAAGTCCACATTTGACTTGGTGGCCTTCATGTTTTTCAACATCAACTCCATCGATTCAATCTCATCCATGTTGTACATGAACTGACGCAGGATGCGGGTCTTTTGCAAGATTTCGGGTGCCAGCAACAACTCTTCACGGCGGGTGCCGCTTCGGTTGAGTTGGATAGCAGGGAAGACGCGCTTTTCGTACAAGCGACGATCCAAATGAATTTCGCAGTTACCGGTGCCTTTGAATTCTTCAAAGATCACTTCGTCCATTCGGCTGCCCGTGTCAACCAAGGCCGTGGCGATGATGGTGAGTGAACCACCTTCTTCGACTTTGCGTGCAGCACCAAAGAAACGTTTGGGTCGTTGCAAGGCATTTGAGTCGACACCACCTGTCAAGACTTTGCCGGATGAGGGCACCACGTTGTTGTAGGCGCGGGCCAGGCGAGTGATGGAGTCGAGCAAGATGACCACATCTTTTTTGAGTTCAACCAAACGCTTGGCACGTTCAATCACCATTTCAGCCACGTGCACGTGACGAGCGGCGGGCTCATCAAAGGTGGAGGCAATCACCTCGGCTTTGACCGAACGTTGCATTTCAGTCACTTCTTCGGGGCGCTCATCCACCAGCAACACCATCATGTGGCTGTCTGGGTAGTTGGCGGCAATCGCATGCGCGATGTGTTGCATCATTACCGTCTTGCCGCTTTTGGGCGGTGCGACCAGCAAAGCACGTTGGCCTTTGCCGATGGGCGCAATGATGTCGATGATGCGCCCAGTGATGTTTTCTTCACCCTTGGTGTCTTGTTCGAGCTTCATTTGCTCGCGCGGAAACAGTGGGGTCAAATTTTCGAACATGACCTTGTGCTTGTTGTTCTCAGGCAAGTCGCCGTTGACTTGGTCAAGCTTGGTCAGTGCAAAGTAGCGCTCACCATCCTTAGGGATGCGCACTTCACCTTCGATCATGTCTCCCGTGTGCAAGTTGAAGCGACGCACTTGGCTGGGGCTGATGTAGATGTCGTC
>CAITHK010000134.1 GCA_903892175.1 uncultured Burkholderiales bacterium
CCAACCGAATCGACCCCCTTTGTGCAAACCCAAAGCCACAAAGCTCACCACCAACACGATCAACACAGCCTCAATCAACACACCCACAAATTCATTCACCGACTGTTTGACGGCTTTGGGTTGGTCTTGGACCTGAACCAAACGAACGCCAACTGGCAATGTGGTTTCAATCTTGTGAGTTGCCGCTTGAAGGGATTTGCCAAGCGCAATGATGTCCCCGCCCTTGGCCATCGACACCCCCAAAGCGATCACTGGCTGACCTTGGTGATGCACTTTCACCACGGGGGGGTCCGAAAAACCACGCGTCACGGTGGCGATGTCCCCGAGGCGCAATTGCTGACCCGAGCTACCTCTGATTGGCATGGCACGCAATTGGGCAACTTTTTCAAATTGCCCCTCGATCCGCACCTGCACCACGTCCAGCGGCGCTTGCACAGCACCCGGGTTTTCAACCACGTTCTCTTGCCCCAACTGCGCCAACACCGCATTGAGGTCTAGCCCGAGTTGAACCATGCGCTTTTGTGGAATTTCAATGAATATTTTTTCGTCTTGCACGCCAAACTGTTCGACCTTAGCCACATTGGGAACACGCAACAATTGTTGGCGCACATCGTCAGCGAAACGCTTGACTTCAGCCGGGTTGAAACCCGGTGCATCCAGCGCATAGATGACACCAAACACATCCCCAAATTCATCGTTGAAAAAGGGCCCTTGAACACCCGCTGGCAAGGTGTAACGAATGTCTCCAATTTTTTTGCGGACGGAGTACCACACATTGGGCACATCCGCTGCCCGCGATGAATCTTTGATTTGAAAAATAATTTGTGATTCACCGGGCTTGGAGTAGCTGCGGATCTTGTCGGCGTATGGCACCTCCTGCAAAGTGCGCTCTAGTTTGTCAGTCACCTGCTCAGCCACTTGCTGGGCTGTGGCGCCTGGCCAGTAGGTGCGCACCACCATCGCTCGAAAAGTAAATGGGGGGTCTTCGTCTTGCCCCAAATGGAAATAAGCGGCGATGCCCAGCAGCATCAACACCACCATCAAATAGCGCGTCAGCGCTGGGTGCTCAAGCGCCCATTGCGAAAGATTGAACTTGTTCATACCGTCTCTCAGTCACGCGCCGCGTAGAGCGAAACCTTTTGCCCCGGGGTGAGCACATGCACCCCAGAGATCACCACTTGGTCGCCGTTTTTCAGGCCTGCGCTCACCACCGCTTGGTTGCCGTCCGCGGTGTGGACGTCCACCGTCTGTGATTTCACCGTCATGCTTTGGGCGTCCAACAACCACACGCATGTCGCGCCCCCCTCCTGGCGCAAAGCACTGGTGGGCAAGGTCACCCGGAGCACACCCGTCGCCTTGGCCATTGACGGCAAGGTCACGGTGACCGTGGCCCCCAGCACCACATCCGAGGCGTCGGCTCCAAGTGAAGCTGGCAACATCGCCTTGACCACATAGGTGCGCGTGATAGGGTCAGCGCTGGCAGACACATCGCGCAATTGAGCTTTCAAGGTCTTTGCGCTGTTCCACAAAAGGACATCCACCTGCGCGCCCACTTGGAGCCCAGGCAATTTGTCTTCCGGAACGGAGAACACCACGTCACGCGCGCCGTCGAGTGCCAGGCGCACCACCGATTGCCCCGCCGCCAGCACTTGGCCAGGGTTGGCTTCAACCGCGGTGATCACCCCAGCCCCATCGGCCAACAAGCGCGTGTAGTTCGACTGGTTGCCTTGCACCGCGTTCTGTGCCTGTGCTTGTTCCCATTGGGCCTGTGCAGCTTTGAAAGAGGCTTGTCGACGCTCCAACTCGGCCGCGCTGATGAAGCCTTGCGTGAACAAATCTTGGTAACGCTTGAGGTCAGCTTCGGCCAAATCGCGGTTTGTCTGAGCCACCAACACTTGAGCCGCAGTGGCTTGTGCCGCCAAACGGTAGTCTTGGGGATCGATTTGAGCCAGCTCTTGGCCCAATTTGACACGTTGCCCCAACTCCACCGAGCGGTTTAACAATTTACCCGCCACCCGAAATCCCAAACTTGTCTCAAACCGAGCGCGTATGTCTCCCGAAAACTCAAGCCCCAAGTCAGAGGCGGCGGCTCCCACAGTCATGACCTTGACGGCCCGAACAGGCTCTTGCTGCGGTTCAGCTTGATGGCAAGCCACCAAGGCTTGCAAGAACACAGTGACCCACACAAGACGGCCAACTCTCTGGAAAAAATACGCCATAAAGTACTCTAAATTTAATGACTGATTGGTTATTAATTTTAGCGAAGGCGCCTCAGCTGTCAAGCGACAATCAGCCAACACCATGTCCAGCATTGACCATTACGAAAATTTTCCCGTGGCGTCATGGCTGTGCCCAGCCCATTTACGGCCCGCAGTGACCGCTTTGTACAACTATGCCCGCACGGCAGACGACATCGCAGATGAAGGTGACGCCACACCCGAGCACCGACTGCTTGAGTTGGCCCGCTACCGTGCAGATCTGTCGAACTGTTTGGCGAATTCAACCGCCCAAAGCCAACGCTGGCCCACGTTATTTCGTGCCTTAACACATGCCGTTCAAGCGCATCAACTGCCTGTGCAACCTCTGCATGATTTGCTGGATGCCTTTGAACAAGATGTGCGCTTTACCAGCTTGGCGCGAGGCTACAGCAGTCGGGTCGAACTGCTGGACTACTGCCGTCGCTCAGCCAATCCAGTAGGGCGCTTGATGCTCCACTTGTATGGCGTCACCGACGAGCTGTCCCTCGCGCAAAGTGACGCCATTTGTAGCGCACTGCAACTCATCAACTTTTGGCAAGACCGTGAACAAGACTTGTCGCGCGGTCGCGACTATTTGCCACAGGGTCACTCCTTGGCACAAGAGCTGGCATTTGCCCGTCAGCTCATGATGCAAGCTTCTCCCTTGCCCAAACGTATCCCTGGGCGCGCCGGTTGGGAGCTTCGAGCGGTGGTTCAAGGCGGCTTATGCATCTTGGACAAACTGCAAGCACAACAACTGCGTCCCCGACTGTCCCGCCTTGACTTGGCGCGCGTGGCGTGGCGATGCTTACGCATGTAAGTGCCACAAGCCCAGATAATGGCCCCTGACATGACACCCCAACAATACGTCCAACACAAAGCGGCTTCATCGGGCAGCAGCTTTTATTACGCTTTCTTGTTTCTGCCGCCACAACGACGCGCAGCCATCACCGCCTTCTATGCGTTTTGTCGCGAAGTCGATGATGTGGTCGACGAAGTGACCGATCCGGGTGTGGCCAACACCAAACTGGCCTGGTGGCGCAATGAGGTTCACCAATCCTTTGCTGGCTACCCCCAGCACCCTGTGACGCAAGCCTTATGGCCACTCTGCGGGGAATTTGGGATTCAAGAAGCCATGCTCCAATCGGTGATCGAGGGCTGCGAGATGGACTTGACCCAGACCCGCTACCTCGACTACCCCAACCTCGCCCGCTACTGCCATTTGGTTGCAGGCGTCGTGGGGGAGGTGTCTGCCCGCATCTTTGGTCAAACCGACCCGGCCACAACGGCCTATGCGCACACGCTGGGTCAGGCCTTTCAACTCACCAACATCATCCGTGATGTCGGAGAAGATGCACTGCGTGGGCGCATTTATTTGCCCGTGTCTGAACTCCAGCAATTTGATGTCAAAGCCCATGAGGTGCTCAACCGCCTGGACTCTGATCGTTTTCAAGCACTGATGGAATTCCAAGCCCAACGCGCCCATGCCTTGTACGAACAGGCCTTGGGCCAATTGCCGCCCGCAGATTGGCGAACCCAAAAACCGGGGCTGATGATGGCCAGCATCTACCGCACCTTGCTGCGAGAGATCCAAGCACAAGGTTTTCCGGTGCTGACCCAGCGTGTGGCCCTGACGCCTTTGCGCAAACTCTGGCTGGCCTGGAAGATGCAAGCTCTGGGTCGGTTCTGAGCACCCGTGCACGAGAAACACCTTCGCATTGTGGGCGCCGGTTGGGCAGGACTGTCCGCAGCCGTTGCCGCCGTTCAAGACGGCTGGCATGTCCACCTGTACGACACCGCCCATGCTGCTGGAGGGCGCGCGCGTAGCCTGGCCCAACACGTGGCTGGCCGCCCGCTGGACAACGGGCAACATGTGCTGATTGGCGCCTACCGAAGCACACTGAGCTTGATGCGCACGGTCGGCCTTGACCCTGATGCGCTGCTCCAACGCATCCCCTTGAATCTGCGTTTTGCCGATGGCCAAGGGTTGGCCTTGCCTGATCTTGCCCAGCCTTGGAATGTCCTCGCAGGCATTGCACAGGCCAAGGGCTGGCGCTGGCGCGACAAACTCAGCTTGTTGACAGCGTGTTGGCAATGGCAACGCCAAGGCTTCGTGTGCCCTGTTCACAGGACCGTGGAGCAGCTGTGTGCCCACCACCAACTCAGCCATCGGGTGGTGCAACAGCTCATCGAGCCCTTGTGCTTGTCGGCCTTGAACACCCCCGTTGCGCAAGCCAGTGCCTTGGTTTTTTTACGCGTCTTGCGCGATGCGATACAAGGGGGCCCGGGCAGCGCCGACTTGCTGATGCCCGCCACCGATCTGAGTGCGCTGTTTCCAAATGCTTGTCTGGCCTGGCTGGCTGCGCGCGGCAGCCGCATCCACCTTGGACAACGCATCACGACGGCGGACATGCGTTCGCCAGCATTTCAACCCAGCCCAACCCAAGCCATTGTGCTGGCCTGTCCGCCTGGGGAGGCGGCACGGCTGACGCAAGACGCGCATCCGTCTTGGTCCCTCCAAGCGGGTAGCCTGTCTCACACTGCCATCACCACGGTCTATTTAAAGTGCGCCGCACCCAACTTTCAGGGCCTGCCCCATCCCATCGTGGCCTTGCACAGCGATGTCACGCAGCCGGCCCAATTTGTCTTCGATCGCTCCGCACTGACGGGTCAACCAGGTTTGCTGGCCTGCGTGGTCAGCGCCAGCCAAGGGGAGCGTGATGCCCTCGCCCAACAGGTGCAACGCCAAGTGACGCAGCAATTGGGACTGACCCACCTGCACATCATCCAAACGGTGGTGGAAAAAAAAGCCACACTGGCCTGCACGACAGCCCAAATCCGGCCCGCGGCCTACATTGCGCCGTCAATGTATGCCTGCGGCGACTATGTGCAAGGCCCCTACCCTTCCACCCTGGAGGGGGCCGTGCGCTCAGGCCAACAAGTGGTCACACAACTGCGTCACCTCTGACAAGGTCAGTGGCTGGCTGGAGTCGTGCGGCCAATCGCGTTCATGGGTGTTGACCCAGACCGCTTGCATGCCCACCGCACGCGCACCCACGGCATCGGCCAAGGCATCGTCCCCCACATGGAGCACCGCCTGAGGCGGCAAGCCAAGTTGTTGCGCAGCCGCCTGAAAGATGCGCGGGTCTGGCTTGGCCACACCACAATCGCGCGCACTCACCGAGGCTTGAAAGTAAGGCCCCACAGGGGTGCGAAACACATCGGCATTGCCGTTGGAGACCGCCACCAGGGGAAAGCGTGCCGCCAACCGCTCTAAGGCTTGCAACACACCATCAAACACAAACACCTGGTTGCGGCCGGCAAAAAATGCCTCAAACGCAGGCTCAGCCAAATGCTCGGGCTCTCCTGCACGGCGCAAGGTCTCGCGGATCGAGGCCAGCCGTAAAAAACTCAAATCGTGATGACGCTCTGGATGTTGCGTTTCGATCAAACTGCGAATCTCCTTGCGCAGTGCCAAGTCTGCGGACAACATGGCGGTTTGAGGTGCATGAGCTGCAAGCCAAGAGGCTAGCATTTGGTCTGCATGCGCAATCGTGGGTGCGATGGGCCACAGTGTGTCGTCAAGGTCGAAGGTGATGGCTTGGATTTGGTGAAGGTCAATCATGTCTAGGCGAGAATACAGCATGCCGATCAAACCCGCTTTCACCCCCGAGCCTGCCTACACCCACGGACAAGCCCCTCGCACCGCCGTCTTGCTGTGCAACCTGGGCACGCCTGAAGCACCCACCGCCAAAGCATTGAGGACCTATTTGGCCGAGTTTTTGGGCGATCGTCGGGTGGTTGAAATTCCCCGCCTGCTGTGGTTGGCCATCTTGCACGGCATCATCTTGCGCGTTCGCCCTGCCAAATCGGCCCTCAAATACGCCAGCATTTGGACCGATGCGGGATCACCACTCAAAGTTTGGACCGAGCGGCAAGCGCAGGCCTTGCAAGCAGCTTTCCACCATCACGGCGAGGACGTGATCGTGGACTACGCCATGCGCTATGGCAGTCGCAACATCCCGACACAGTTGGATGCCCTCAAGGCTCAGGGCGCCACGCGTGTGCTGGTGCTGCCGGCTTACCCCCAATACTCAGGCACCACCACGGCCAGCGTGTTCGATGCGGTCTACCGCTGGGGGCTGAGTACACGCTTGCTGCCCGAGTTTCGGTTCATCAACCACTACCACGACCATGCGGGTTACATCGGCGCTTTGACGTCACGCGTGCGGCAACACTGGGCAGAACATGGGCAAGCCGAGCGCTTGGTCATGAGCTTTCACGGCGTGCCCGAGCGCACCTTGCATCTGGGCGACCCCTACCACTGCGAGTGCTACAAAACGGCGCGCCTGCTGGCAGAGGCTTTGGGCCTGCGCAAAGACCAATACCAAGTCACGTTTCAATCGCGCTTTGGCAAAGCCAAATGGCTACAGCCCTACACCGAGCCCACGCTCATTGCCATGGCTCAACAAGGGGTCAAACGGGTCGATCTGATTTGTCCAGGCTTCACCAGCGATTGCTTAGAAACCTTGGAAGAAATTGCCCAAGAAGCCCAAGAGGCCTTTCACCACGCGGGGGGAGAAATCTTCCACTACATCGCCTGCCTCAACGACAGTCCACAGTGGGTCGAAGGCATGCGCAGTTTGTGCCTGCAACAGATGGGAGGTTGGCCCCTGCCCACACACCAGGCTCAAGATTTGGAGATCAGCAGACAACAAGCCCTGGGGCTAGGCGCGGAAAACTGAACTGCCTCAAGGGGCTTTGGAAGCTGCCCCCAAGGCTGAAGAAGAAGCCTCAGGCACCCCCGTCGCAGCACTTGCCGAGGACATGGGTTTTGGCAAAGCAGGCGCTGATGCAGAAGTGGGTATTGCCACTGTCGTCCTCACCGCCGGCGTGGCAGAAGGTGTGATGACTGCTTGATCCGCAGTCTGCTGGTCGGAAGCGTCCTGCTCTGCGGGCACAGACGGTACGGACGTTTCATCCGAGATCGGGGCTGGCGAAGAAGCCGGCTGCATCAACGCTGCAACGCCTATGGCCAAACCAAACAGTGCGACGATGAACCACACAGACAGCTTGGAAGATGTGGGTTCTGCAGACGACGTGACCGTGGGTGATGATATCTCCAACGGCTCGCTGGCAGCCGGTAAGTCAGCCGTCACTGGCTCGTTGTCCATCGACATCCCAACCAGTGCATCGGTCTCAGCTTGAGACACCATCCCCACCGCAACTGTGCTGACACTTGGGACCTCAGGCTCGGCCTGGACAACGACATGGGGTTGGATGAACAACTGGTCAGAGCTCAAACCCAACACTTCTGCCACGCGCCTGGCAGCTGTCAGCTTGACTTGGAGACTGTAAAAGGAACTGGTTCCGCCCTCTTCCAACTGACGGATTTGCCGGGTCGACATGCAGGTACGGATCGCAAGATCTCCCTCAGTCAACCCTTTGGCTTCACGCGCTGAGCGCAAAGCATCCCCATTCAGAGTGGCGTCTTGCTGCGGCTGGGTCATGTCAAGCGAACGTGCGGACAGGGTGAGTCAAATCACTTGACCAACAGCAATTCGCCTTTGATAGAAGCACCTTTTTGAACCGACAAGGTTTGGTACACCACGTGACCATCCACCGAAGCAGACGAGGTCACGATCAACTCGTTGCAAGTGGCCGTGCCAGAGAACTTGCCTTTGATGTGCAGGCTGTTACAAGTCACCACCCCATCCACTTGGCCACGGGAGCCGATCGTCAAATCGTCGACCTGGATTTGCCCATTCAAAGAACCTTCCACATGGATGGCCCCTTTGGCGGAAATTTCTCCACGGAAAGAAAAACCCTCGCTCAAGATAGAGGGTTTCGATGTCGTGCTTGAAATCATGTCCATCATGGTGTTTCTCTGTGGAGCGACAGGCGCTGCAGTTGGTTGAGCATCTTCTTGCACGTCGCCCTCCTCAAGGCCAGGACCAGTTGTGATCTCGTTGGAGGGATTAGTGCTGCTGGTTTTGGATTTGTTGAACATATTGTGCCGTCCGAATAACTTTTTGTGGATTGACGGGGTATCCGCCAATCAAAATTTCTAAATGCAAATGCTTGCCTGTGGAGGATGAACCGGTGTTGCCGATATTGCCCATCACCGACTCCGTGGTGACTTTGTCTCCCAACTTCACCTCAATGTTGGCCAGGTGCCCGTACAGGGACTCCACGCCATTGGTGTGACGGATCACCACTGTATTGCCGTACTGCTGGTGGTACTGGGCCAGCACCACAATGCCAGGCTTGACGGGATGCACCTTCTCATCACCGGTTTGGCTCAACATGTCCAAGCCCGTGTGAAAGTGCGTCTGTCCCGTCAACGGATGACGGCGAATGCCAAAGTCCGAGGTCACGCTGTAGTTGGGCACAGGCATCAGTGTCGGCAAAGCGTAAAGCACTTCACGCAATGAACGGTTGGTCGCCAATTGATCGGCCACTTTGCCACGCAGCAGCGGGTTACCTTTGACATCGTCGTCGATGCTGAAACCACCGTTGGCTGCGTTTTGCTGAATGATTTTGACGATTTTCTCGGTCAGCCCTGATGACTCGAGTTGCGATTTCATGGACACATTCTCTTGGGACACCGCCACCATCGAGGTATCGACAAAACGTCGAATGCTCATGTCTCGGTCCCGAATGGTTTGCGCCAAAGCCACCATTTGCTCGTCATTCATGGACAGGGCCTCGCCCTGTTCTGAGTCAGAGGCGCTGCTGAGCAATGCACGGTAAACCTCTTCGTGAGAGCGCTCAAGCTTGGCGCGGCTGACCATCAAACTCACGCTGGTGAACAACAACACGACGATGGCCACCAACATGGCACCTGTGATCAAAATGCCCGAGCGCACCAACAAACGCTGCACGCGGGCCGTCACGTTCAAGTAATGAACGTCCCCGTTTTGTTCCAAGATGATGCGCGCGTCTTCGTACTGACGCGTCCATCCCTCAGACACCAGTCCGGGCAAGAGGCGGGCCCCCTTGGTGAGTCGACGAATCAGCATGCGCAAAGGCGAATCAAACGGCCTTGGCCGCAGCGCCCAAGTTCAGCGCAGGGCCCTCAGAGCCTTGGCTCAAGGTGCCCTCGATCTCGCCGCCCTTTTCGATTTCAATTTCCACGTAATGGACCTTGCCAGCGATCTTGCCGGTAGAGCGCACGATCAAACTTTTTTCACTGATGATGGTGTTGTGCAATTGACCACGCACATCAATGACTTTGGCGGAAATGCGGCCTGTGATCTTGCCGGTTGGGCCGATCAGCACCTCTTCTGCGGTCAAATCGCCCTCAATCACACCATTGATGATGGCTTTAGAGGGCACAGTGAATGTGCCTTTGACGACCACGCCGTCACCGATGACAACACTTTCGAGCGAATCAGATTGATTGGACATAAAAACTCCTTATCTTGATTTTAGCAAATAAACTGAAAAAACCAGATGAATTGCAGTTTTATGTTTTTTGTAAGAACCAATAAAAGTGATAACTCGCCATCACTTAGGACACTTTTTGAATGCGTTTCCTAAAAATTATGCGAGTTCAAGTCACAAATCCAAAACCAACACGGGTGATTTGGAACGAGAGCAACACGGCGTGAACTGGTCATTGGCCTCTTGTTCTTCAGGCGTCAAATACATGTCTTTGTGATCAGGGACACCGCTCAACACACGAACCAAGCAAGTGCCACAGACCCCTTGTTCGCAAGCAATGGGCACGTCAACGCCGGCTTGGTGCAAGGCCTCGATCACGGTTTGGTTGGCGCCTACCTGAATCTCTTGGCCTGAGCTGGCAATCTTGACGGTGAACGCCGCGTCTGAAGCGTCATGCACCACTTGGGCACCAAAGAACTCAAAGTGCAACTGGTCTTCAGGCCAAGACTGCGCCCGTGCTGTGGCCAACACCACATCCATGAAACCCTTGGGTCCGCACACATACAAATGCTGACCCGCCTGCGGCGCGCCTATCAGAGCACTCAAGCTCAGGGCCGGTTCTTCAGGGGTGTCATCCCAGTGCGTCTGCACGCAAGAAGCAAAACTTGAAGCGGCAAACCGTTGGGCGAATGCAGCTTTGGAGGCTGAACGCGCGAAATAATGCAACACAAAGTGAGCGCCGTCCGCCGACAGTTGCTCGGCCATCGACATCAAGGGCGTCACGCCAATGCCACCGGCCAACAACAGGTGCTGCTTGGCATCGGTCGCCAAAGGAAAGTGGTTCTTGGGCGCGCTGATCTCCAACACGTCCCCCTCCTTCACGCGCGCGTGCACCGCCTCTGAGCCGCCGCGTGAGGCGGGATCGCGCAACACCGCAATGACATAACGCTGCGTGTCACTGGGCGGATTGCACAGGGAATATTGACGCAGCAAGCCAGACCCCAAATGCACATCGATGTGCGCACCGGCCGTAAAGCCTGGCAACACCACACCAGACACGGGCAACAACTCCAAAGAACAAATGCCATCGGCCTCGTCGCGCTTGTGCGCCACGCGCACCTTCAAGATTTGCTCAGTCATGCCGCGCCTTCAACAGCCACGCCCTGCTCTTGCGCAATCAAGCGGTCCAGCACGCGACGCGATTGCACCCCCCCCGCATCGATGTTGAGTTTGAGCAATTCGCGCGTCGGGTAGGTCAACAGGTTTTTTTGTTGCAACTGCAGCATCTCCAAGTCTTCGCCAAAAATTTTGCCTTGGCCTTCGCGAATGGTCGCGGTCAGCTCTGCGTCGTTGGGCTTGAATTTGCGGGCCATGCCCCAGTGGTACCAAATCGAAGTTTCGGTTTCAGGCGTGATGAAATCCACCACCACGCTCGATGCCTTGACGTTTTCTGGCGCGTTGTAGCCGCCCTGACCAGCCAAGGCCACGCCCACTTCAATCATCACGTGGCTCGGCGGCGTGAAGCGGCAAATTTGCCAACGGTCCACCGGCTGGTCATCGGGCAAGTCATTGCCACGCAAGGCCATGCGCCAAAACGGGGGCGCCGAGATGCCCTCCATGAAACGGCTGGTCACCACCAGGTCGCCCTCGGTTTTGGTGGTGCAAGGCACTTCGTCGATCTCTTTTTGACCAATGCTGTTGGCGTGCACATAGGTCTCGTGCGTCAAGTCCATCAGGTTGTCAATCATCAGGCGGTAGTCACAACCTATGTGGTAGAGCCCGCCTCCATAGGCCCAAGCGGGGTTGTCGAAAAACTCAAACACCGGCATCTGGCTTTCGTCAGCCAAACTCGCGTCGCCCGGCCACACCCAGACAAAACCGTAGCGCTCCAACACAGCAAAGCTGCGAATCGCAGGAAAAGCTCGCACGCGCTGTCCGGGCATCGACACTGTCTTGCCGTTACAGCCCATGACCAAGCCGTGGTAGCCGCACACCAACTGGCCTTCACACACAAAACCCAAGGACAAGGGCGCGCCACGGTGGGGACAAAAGTCTTCCAAGGCAGACACCTTGCCGCCCTCGCCGCGGTAGAACACCATGCTCTCGCCGCAGATTTTTCGGCCCAATGGCTTGTCGGTAATTTCCGCGGTCGAACAGGCCACGTACCAGGTATTTTTCAAAAACATAGCGACTCCTTGTGTCTTGATTCAGTGCTCAAACCAACTGCGGGGCGTCCACGCGGGCCACGCCCAGCAAATGGTCTAACAATTCAGGGGCAGCCAACAGGCTCTCTGCGCTGCCGGTGTGCACCACATTGCCATGGTCCAACACCACGGCGCGGTGGCTGATGGCCAAAATGGCCTGCGGATGCTGCTCCACGATGATGGCCGACAGGCCTTCTTCGCGGGTGATGCGTGCAATCGCGCGCAGCAACTCTTCCACAATGATCGGCGCCAAACCCTCCAAGGGCTCGTCCAGCAACAGCAAGCGTGGGTTGAGCACCAAGGCCCGCCCCACCGCCAGCATTTGCTGCTCGCCGCCTGACAGTTGCGTGCCCAAATTGGTCTTGCGCTCGGCCAAGCGCGGGAACATCTCGTACACCCGCTCTGGCGTCCATGGCTTGGCGCTGTGGCCCACGCGCCCGGGGCGCACCACGGCGGTCAAGTTTTCGTGCACCGTGAGCGATTTGAAAATGCAACGCTCTTGCGGCACCCAGCCAATGCCGGCAGCTGCGCGCTGGTGGGAGGGCATGTCACTCAAGACATCGCCCCCCAACACAATGCGCCCACCGTGCTGATGCGTGGCGCCAGCCAAGGTGTCCATCAAGGTGGTCTTGCCCGTGCCGTTGCGGCCCAGCAAGGCCAAGGTCTCGCCCTCGGCCAATGAGAAGCTCACGCCGTTCAACACCACCGCTTCGCCATAACCGGCGCTCAAGTTGTCGACTTGCAGCAAATCAGACATGTGCGCTCTCCCCGTGACCCAAATACACCGCCTTGACTTGTGCGTCGTTGGCAATCTCGTGTGGTGTGCCCTCGGTCAACACCGCGCCGTTCACCAGCACCGTGATGCGGTTGGCAAAACCAAACACCAAGTCCATGTCGTGCTCAATCAGCAACACCGACACATCGCTGGGCAAGGCCGCCACGGTTTGCAGCAGTTCTTCGCGCTCGCCAGCGGGCACGCCGGCCACGGGCTCGTCCAGCAACAACACGCGCGGCTCGCAAGCCAAAGCAATGGCCATTTCCAGCAAACGGCGCTTGCCGTAAGCCAGATGTTCGGTGCGCTGGTTCATCACTTCACTCAAGCGGAACATGGCCAGCAATTCTTCACAACGCGCCACCACGGCCTCATTGCGGCCCATCACTTGCCACCAGCGGTTGCCCAAGCCACGTTGCTGTGACACCACCATGGCCAAGGTCTCCAGCGGCGTCATGCTGTTGAAGAGTTGATTGATCTGAAACGTGCGCACCATGCCACGGCGCACCCGTTGGTGTGGCGCCAAGTGGGTGATGTCTTCACCCTCGAGGGTGATGCGGCCTTCGGTGGCAGGGAGCACCCCCGTCATCAGGTTGATCAAAGTGGTTTTTCCGGCTCCGTTGGGGCCGATCAAGGCGTGGCGAGCGCCGCGCGTCACACTCAGGTTGACATGATCGGTGGCGGTGATCCCGCCAAAGCGTTTGACCAAACCCTCGGTCTTCAAGACGATCTCTGGCGAACTCATGCCGCACCGCCTTTCTTGGCAAACCAGGTCCACGGCCGAATCAAGCGTTCACGCCCCACCTGCACCAAGACCACCAAGAACAAACCAATCCAAAACGTCCAGTACTGTGGCGTGATGCTAGAAATCACATCGTGCATGAGCTTGAACACCACCGCCCCCATCACGCCTCCATACAGCCAGCCCACGCCTCCAATCACCAACATCAGCATCACATCGGCCGAGCGCTCCAAGGAAAACACATCCAGCGAGGCAAAGCCCGTGGTTTGCGCCATCAACGCCCCCGCTGCACCCGCCATGCCCGCCGCCACGGTGTAGACCACCGCCAAACGTGCGTGCACATGAATGCCAATCGCCATCGCACGCAATCGGTTATCGCGCACCGCCATCAAGGTGGCACCCCAGGGCGAATGAATCAACCGACGCGCCAACACAAACAACAGCAACAGCACCGTCAGCGAATACCAAGCGGCGGTTTGGCCCATCAAATCGAACTCAAAACGCCCCAGCACAGGCCCGAGCACCACGCCCTGCAAGCCATCGGCGCCGCCGGTCAACCAGTCCAGCTTGTTGGCCAGCTCCAATAAGATCAAAGCCATGCCCAGCGTCACCATCAAGCGCGTCAAATCGCTGCCGCGCAAAATCGTCATCGAGCACAACGCACCCAAACCCGTCGCCGCCACGGTGCCCACCAGCAAACCCACCAAGGGGTCAGGCATCACCAGCTTGGCAAACAGCGCGGCAGTGTATGCGCCAAACCCCAAAAAGGCTGCATGCCCCAACGACACGATGCCGGCATAACCCAACACCAAATCGAGCGACACACCGAACAAGGCCACGATGGCAATCTCGTTCAAGATCAAGGCATGCTGGGACAAGCCCCAAGGTGCCGCAAAGGCAATCGCCCAAAACAACGGCTCCCACGCCTTGAAGCGTGCCGTGTTCAACAAAGCGTCACGTGGCGTCATCACTTGCCTCCTTGGCGAACAAACAAACCTTGGGGGCGCCAAATCAAAATCACCAACATCAGCGAATACACAATGAATGCGCCCAACTTGGGCACGTAATACTTACCCGCCACATCGGCAATGCCCAGCAGCAGCGCAGCCAACAAGGGACCGGTGATCGACGAGGTGCCGCCCACGGCCACCACGATCAAAAAATACACCATGAACTTGAGCGGGAACGTCGGATCCAAGCCCAACACCTCGGCGCCCAACGCGCCGCCCAACCCGGCCAGCCCTGAGCCCACAGCAAAAGTGGCAGCAAACACCACGTTCACATTGATGCCCAAGCCTGCGGCCACCCGCGCGTCGTCCACACTTGCGCGCAAGCGGCTGCCAAACCGTGTGGCCGACAGCACATACTGCAAA
Source organism: uncultured Burkholderiales bacterium (assembly GCA_903892175.1). Lineage (GTDB taxonomy): Bacteria > Pseudomonadota > Gammaproteobacteria > Burkholderiales > Burkholderiaceae_C > Limnohabitans. The sequence goes on from CAITHK010000134.1 coordinate 14,715, forward strand.
CCCAGGGTCAGTGCCGCACACACCGCGATGATGAACAGGCGGTAATGGCCCATGCCCAAGGCGCCGTCCCACAACTCGGTGCGGCCTTTGAGCCACTCAGGCAGTTGCATGATCTGCTGCTGCGAGCCGATGAAAAAATCCACCGACGACACGGCCATGAAAGCCAAGCCAATCGAGAACAACACCTGGTCCAAGTGCGGCTTGCTGTACATGGGGCGATACAGCGTGCGCTCCAGCACGGCACCCAACAGCGCAGTGCCTGCAAAAGCCAGCGGCAAACACACCAAAAACGGCACGTCGTAGCGCTGCATCAAGACCACCGTCAGGTAGCCTCCCGCCATGGCAAATGCCCCGTGCGCGAGGTTGATGAAATTCATCAAGCCCATCGTCACCGACAGACCCACCGCCAAAATAAAAAGAAGCATGCCGTAGGCGATGCCGTCAAACAGAATGGTCACTTGGCTTTCCCTGGATCTTTGACATCTTTGAGGGTCGAGAACTCTTGGTTGTACAGCTGGCCATGAACCTTCTCCACCTTGCGGATGTAGATGTTGTGCACCGCATCGCGGGTTTGCGCGTCAATGAACATGGGGCCGCGTGGGCTCTCAAAAATCTGGCCTTTCATCGCGTTGAGCAAGGCCTCGCCCGAACCGGCTTTGGTGGCTTTGGCGGCTTCGTAAATCACGCGCATGCCGTCGTAGCCACCCACCGCCATGAAGTTGGGACGCAAGCCGTTGTTGGCTTTCTCAAAAGCGGCCACAAACTTCTTGTTCAAAGGCGAGTTGTGCGATGCCGAGTAATGGTGCGACGTCACCACGCCCAAGGCCACATCGCCCATGCCGTTCAAGATGTCGTCGTCGGTGATGTCCCCGGTGCCGATCATCTTGATGCCCGCTTTGTCCATGCCGCGCTCGGCGAACTGCTTCATCAAAGCCGCGCCTGCGCCGGAGGGCACAAACGCAAACAAAGCATCGGGCTTGAGGTCACGCACTTTTTGCAAAAACGGCGCGAAGTCTGGGTTGCGCAAAGGCACCCGCAGCGTCTCTACCACTTGGCCCCCGTTGAAGGTCAGGCGGTCTTTGAAAAACTTCTCGGCGTCCATGCCAGGGCCAAAGTCCGACACCAAGGTCACCACGGTCTTGATGTTGTTGGAGGGGGCCCAATCGGCCAAAGCCACGGCGGCTTGGGGCACAGTGAAGCTGGTGCGCACGATGTAGGGCGACGCCTCGGTGATGCTCGATGTGGCCGCAGCCATCACGACCAGCGGTGTTTTCGATTGGGTGGCAATGGGGGCCGTGGCCAAGGCCAAGGGCGTCAGGCCAAAACCGGCCAGCACATTGACTTTGTCGTTGACCACCATCTCTTGGGCAATGCGTCGGGTCACGTCGGGTGCGCTGGTGTCATCTTTGACGATCAGCTCCACTTTTTTACCCGCCACCATGTCGCCGTTTTGCGCCATGTACAAACGAGCAGCGGCTTCGATCTGTTTGCCGGTCGAGGCAAAGGGCCCGGTCATGGGCAAGATCAAACCGATCTTGAACTTGTCTTGGGCCATCGCGCTGCCCGCACAGGCCACCAGCGCTGCGGCTGTCATGGCGTTTAAGAAAACACGTTTGTGCATGGATATCTCCTGTTGAATTTGAAAAACCATCAGTGGGGGCGGCGAATCAACCGCCCACCGGGAACCGAGTCGGGACTGTGCATGGCCTCGCGCAAATTGCGCTGCGCCAAACGGGAATGTTCGCGCATGATGGCCTCCGCCCGGGCGCCCTCGCCACAGGCGATGGCGTCCAACACTTGGCGGTGCTGGTCTTGGGCCACGATCAGCATGTCACGCGCTTGGGGGCTGTTGGCCTGGGCCAGCACAAAGCCAGAAGGCGACGCAAACGGCATACCGGCCACACGTTCGAGTTCAGGCCGCAAAAAAGCGCTGCCGCACAAGTCGGCCAAGATCTGGTGAAAGCGCCCGTTCAGCAGCACATAGCTGGAGAACCCCTCGTCCGTCAACTGCGAGGCTTGCAGCACCGCATCAATTTGATCCAGGCACGCGCTGGCTTGGGCCATGGCCTGAGGATCGGCGCCGCGTTGCGCCGCCCACTGGGCGGCCAAGCCCTCGATGGCTCCGCGCAGTTCAATGGCATCGGCCGCGTCGCGCTCAGAAAACGTGCGCACCGCATAGCCTCCGCTGGGCCAAGCCTGCAACAAGCCTTCTTGTTCCAAGCGCATCAAGGCCGCACGGATGGGCGTGCGCGACACCCCCAAGCGTTCGGCCACCGCCAATTCGGTGATCCGAGCCCCCGCATCCAACTCGCCCGCCAAAATCATGTCGCGCAATTTCAGTTGCACTTTGACGGCCTGCGACCCGCCCTCTTCTGGGGGCAGCACAAGCGACGCGGCAGTAGACGTAGACAGACCGTTCATGGCGCGGCATTGTATACATTGAAGTCGAATTTCAGCGTCAGACCCCGCCATACCGGGGTAAACACCCGATTTATGTATTCAATCCAACCCAAAACCGGGCGCTTCGTGTCACCTACGGTACTGCCCACGGCCACTTGGTTCAGCCAATCGGGTCACACTGGAGGCTTCGCCCACCCCCGACGGAGAACCGCCATGAAACGACGCGAACTGATCACGGCCCTGCCCCTGGGTTGGGCCTTGGCCAGCACAGGCCACGCCCAGAGCGCTTACCCCAACAAACCCATCCGCTTCATCGTGCCGGTCTCGGCAGGCGGCGGCTCCGACATGATTGGCCGGGCCGTTTGCGAGCGCTTGGGCAAGGTCATGGGCCAACCCATCGTGGTCGACAACCATGGCGGTGGCGGCGGCATCATTGCCGCGCAAATGACCGCCAAGTCCCCGGCTGACGGCTACACCCTGATGCAAGGCTATGTGGCCACCCACGGCACAGCGCCCGCCACCCGCAAGCTGCCCTATGACCCGGTGAAAGACTTCACCGCGATTGGCATGATTGGCAGCACCCCCAATGTGTTGTGCGTCAACGCCGCCTTGCCGGTCACCGACATCAAGGGGTTTCTGGACTATGTGCGCAAAAACCCAGGCCATGTGTCCTATGGCTCCTCCGGCGCGGGCTCACTCACCCACATGACGGCCGAGTTGTTCAAGCTGCAAACCGGTGCCTTCATGGTCCACATTCCCTACCGTGGCATTGCCCCGGCCACCACCGACTTGATTGCCGGCCAAACCCAAGCCATGTTCCCCGGACTGGCCGCCGCCTTGCCGCACATCCGGGGTGGTCGCATCCGCGCCTTGGCCGTCACGGGCGCGCAGCGTCACCCGCAGCTCAAAGACATTCCCACCATGGAAGAAGCCGGCCTCAAAGGCTTTGACGCCCAGCAGTGGTACGGCATCGTCGGCCCTGCTGGCATGCCAGCGCCCATCGTCAAACAACTCAACGAGGCCCTGGCCAAAGTGCTGGCCCAAGCCGACTTCAAAGAAAAGCTCTCGGGTGAGGCGGTCGAGTTGCAAGCCATGAGCCCCGAGGCCTTCACGGCTTACATCAAAACCGACATCGCGCGTTGGACTGCGCTGGCCAAAGCGCGCGGCATCATGCTCGACACCTGAGGCAACGCCTGCCTCTTACACTCACCCGTTTTTTTCAACCTTTCCTCTCACCCCTGACTCAGACTTGTATGGCCATCAACACCACCGTCGCTGCCGACCACAACGCCCCTCCCGTGACCCAAATTTTGGCCAACTACGTGGCCACCCACCCCTCCAAAGGTTGGTCTGATGCGGTCGACCACGAAGCCCACCGCACGTTCATGAATTGGCTGGGCTGCGCCGTGGGTGCGGCCAACCACGCCGCCGCCCAAGCGGCCTTGGCCGCTGTGCAAATGTTGGAGCCAGCCCCCCAAGCCAGCATCGCTGGGCGCAAAGAGCGCGTCGACATCGGCAGCGCCGCCCTCATCAATGGCATCACCTCGCACACCTTTGACTTTGACGACACCCACCTCAAAACCATCATCCATCCCGCCGGCCCCGTGGCCTCGGCGCTGCTGCCTTTGGCCGAACACCTGGGCTCCAGCGGCCGTGAGGTGATTGACGCCTTGGTGTTGGGCATCGACGTGGCCTGCCGCATGGGCAACACCGTCTACCCCGAACACTACGACCGCGGCTGGCACATCACCGGCACCACCGGCGTGCTGGGTTCAGCCGCCGCCTGCGCGCGCTTGCTCAAGCTCAACACCGAGCAAACCGCCATGGCACTGGGCATCGCCGCCTCGCAACCCGTGGGCTTGCGCGAACAGTTTGGCACCATGACCAAGCCCTTCCACCCCGGAGGCGCTGCTCGTGCGGGCTTGATGTCGGCCCTGTTGGCCAAACAAGGCTTCACCGCCAGCCCCAAGGCGCTGGAAGCCCCGCGTGGCTGGGCCCAGGTGATGTCCACCAAGTACGACTGGAACGAAGTCACCCACGAACTGGGCGAGCGCTTTGAGATCAGCTTCAACACCTACAAGCCTTTTGCCTGCGGCATCGTGATCCACCCCAGCATCGACGCTTGCGTGCAACTGCGCGAACAAGGCGTCAAAGCCGAGGACGTGGAACGCATCGAATTGCGCGTGCATTCGCTGGTGCTGGAACTCACGGGCAAAAAAGAACCCAAAGACGGCTTGCAAGGCAAGTTCAGCGTCTACCACGGCTGCGCCGCTGGTTTGATTTTTGGCCGCGCGGCCGAAGAAGAGTTTGACGACCACATCGTCACCCGCGACGACGTGGTGGCCTTGCGCAACAAAGTGCAAGCCACCGTGGACAACAGCATCCGCGAAGAAAGCGCTGACGTCACCGCCATCCTCAAAGACGGCCGCAAAGTCCATGTCTTTGTCGAACACGCCATCGGCTCGGTGCAACGCCCCATGACCGACCAAGCCCTGGAAGCCAAATTCCATGGCATGAGCGACGCCGTGATCGGCGCCGAAAAAACCCATGCCCTGATTCAGGCCTGCTGGAACCTGGGACAAGCCTCCGACCTGCGGGGTTTGGCGGCTTTGACCCACCCTTGAAGCGCGCAGACTTTGTTCAAACCGGTGGCCTCTTCCGAGCGTTTGTCTGTGCAAGTCGCAGAACGCTTGGCTGCGGCCATCCAAGCCGGTCAGCTCAAACCGGGCGACAAGCTGCCCACCGAAGCCAAATTGGTCGAGCAATTCAAAGTCAGCCGAACCGTGGTTCGCGAGGCTTTGTCACGGCTCAAATCCTTGGGGCTCATCGCCTCGCGGCAAGGCAGCGGCATTTACGTCAACGCCAAGTCGGTGTTTCAACCGCTCAACTTTGACGCCAAGCATGCGGCTTCACGCGAAGCGGTGATCCAAATCGTTGAAGTCCGCCGTGCCCTTGAAACCGAATGCGCGGGCCTCGCTGCCCTCAAGCGCAGCGACGCAGACGTGCGCGCCATCCAACAGGCTTTGGCCTTGCTTGACCAAGCTGTGGCCCAAGGCCTGGATGGAGCCGAAGAAGACGTCCAGTTTCACCGGGCCATCGCCCAAGCGGCAGGCAATCCCTTTCTGATCACCACGCTCGACTACTTGTCACAGTTTTTGCGCGAAGGCACCCGCGTCACGCGTGCCAACGAAGCGCGCCGCGTGGACTTCGCCAAGGCCGTCCGCAACGAACACCATGCGATCGTGCAAGCCATCCAAGACGGCGACCCCAAACGTGCCCAGCGTGCAGCCAGCCTGCACATGCAAAACGCCGCCAAGCGCATCCAGCAGGCCGACCCCAGTTTTTGGACCCAAGAAGGCGGGGCCCTGGCGCAGCCCTTGGTCGCCAAAACCTCTGGGTAAACCCTGTGCTTGCGCCTCTCTGTAGGTCTAGAATTTGTATGACAATCACACCAATTTAAAGACGCCACCATGCAAAACACAAAACTCAAAGTAGGCCTCGTGGGCCTGGGCGCCATGGGCAGCGGCATGGCGGCCTCGCTGCGCCGTGCCGGCCATGACCTGTATGTCTTCGATGTGCGTCACGAAGTGGCCCAAGCCTTTGTGCGCGACGGCGGGGTGGCCTGCCCATCGTTGGCCGAGCTGGGCGCCGCCTGCGATGTGGTGGTCTCGGTGGTTGTCAATGCCGCACAAACCGAAGAAGTGCTGTTTGGCAAAGACGCCAACGGCACGGGCTGTGCGGGCGCCATGAAGCCCAGCAGCGTGTTTGTGATGTGCTCCACCGTCGACCCTAATTGGTCGGTGGCCCTCGAAGCGCGCCTGGAACGGCTCGGCTTGCTGTATGTCGACGCGCCCATCTCAGGCGGAGCTGCCAAAGCAGCCAGCGGCGAAATGACCATGATGACCGCCGCCAAACCCGAGGCCTATGCCAAATGCGAGGCCTTGTTGCACGCCATGGCGGCCAAGGTCTACAAGCTTGGCGACAGTGCGGGCGCGGGCAGCAAAGTCAAAATCATCAACCAACTGCTGGCCGGTGTGCACATTGCCGCTGCGGCAGAAGCCATGGCACTGGGCTTGCGCGAGGGCGTGGCCCCCGACGCTTTGTACGAGGTGATCACCCACAGCGCGGGCAACAGCTGGATGTTTGAAAACCGCATGGCCCACGTGCTAGCGGGCGACTACACACCCCTGTCGGCGGTGGACATCTTCGTCAAAGACTTGGGCCTGGTGCTCGACATGGCACGCGCCAGCAAATTCCCGCTGCCGCTCTCGAGTACCGCGCACCAAATGTTCATGCAAGCCTCCACCGCTGGCTTTGCCCGCGAAGACGACAGCGCGGTGATCAAAATCTTCCCGGGCATTGAATTGCCCCAGAAGTCATGAAAACCGTCGACACCTCGCTGCTGCGAATTGCCTATGAGGAGTGGAACCCACAGGCCGAACACGCCATCGTGCTGCTGCACGGTTGGCCCGACAGCACCCGCTGCTGGGCCGAGGTGGCACCTGAGTTGGCCGCCGCCGGCTACCGCGTCATCGTGCCGGCGCTGCGCGGTTTCTCCCCCACCACCTTTCTAAAAGCCGACACGCCGCGCACCGGCCAGCTTGCGGCCTTGGGCCGAGACTTGGTGGAACTGGTGCAAGCCTTGGATTTGCAGCAGCCTGTGCTGGCCGGCCACGACTGGGGCGCACGCGCTGCGGCCAATGCCTGCGGCTTGGCGCCCGGCATCGCCAGCCACTTGGTCATGATGTCGGTGGGCTACGGCACCAACAGCCCCGACCAAACCTTGAGCCTGGCACAAGCCCGCAACTACTGGTACCACTGGTACATGGCCACCCCACGCGGCGCCGACAGCGTGCACCACGACCGGCGCCGCTTCACCCGCATGATGTGGGACACCTGGGCCCCCGAGGGCTGGTACACCCCAGCCGAGTTCGAAGCCACCGCCGACGCGTTTGACAACACCGACTGGCCCGAGATCGTGCTGCATTCGTACCGCCACCGCTGGGGCCATGCGCCGGGCGACCCGGCCTACGCCGCCGACGACGCCACCCTCAACCCCGCCCCGGTGTTATCGCTGCCCACCTTGGTCTTGCACGGCGGCGCCGACAGCTGCAACCACCCCGACGGATCGGCCGGCAAAGAGCATTTCTTCAGCGGCCCCTATCTGCGCCAAGTGATTCCCGATGTGGGCCATTTCCCGCAGCGCGAAGCCCCCTATGCCGTGGCACGCGCCATGCTCGACTTTTTGCAAACGCACGCGAAAACCACTAGCCATCGGCCCTGAGGCCTTGGCGATAATTCCGACCACTTCAACAGGAGACCTTTGCATGACAACTCGATTCCACACCACCGCCTTGAGCGCCTTGCTCGTGGGCATGCTGGCCGCCACCGGCGTGCAGGCACAAACCGTGCTGAAAATTGGTTACCCCACCACGCAAGCCTCACACTACGGCGTGGGCAGTACCGCGTTTTGTGACGACATCGAAAAAGGCACGCAAGGCCGCTACAAGTGCCAGCAATTCCCCAGCAGCGCCTTGGGCGGTGAGCGCGAAATGATCGAGGCTGTGCAACTGGGCACCCTTGACTTTGTCAACACCTCCACCGGTCCCGTCGGCAACTTTGTGCCTGAAGTCAAGATCGTCGACATACCCTTTTTGTTTCGTGACTACGACCACGCCCGCCACACCCTGGACGGCCCGATTGGCCAAGACATCCTGACCAAGTTCCCCGCCAAAGGCTTGGTCGCCTTGTCATGGACCGAGAACGGCTTTCGCCACATGACCAACAACAAGCGTGCCATCGTCAAACCCGAAGACGCTGCGGGCTTGAAGATGCGCACCATGGAGAACAAGGTCCACATGGACGGCTACCGAGCATTCGGCATTCAGCCCACGCCCATGGCCTTCCCTGAAGTGTTTGGCGCCCTGCAACAAGGCACTGTGGATGGTCAAGAAAACCCCATCCCCGTGATCTTGGCCTCCAAATTCTCGCAAGTGCAAAAGCATTTGTCGCTCACCGGCCACGTCTACTCGCCTGCCTTGTTGATCACATCACCTCGCGTGATGAACAAGCTCAGCGATGCTGACAAAAAGGTGTTCTACGCAGCCGCCAAGAGCGCCACCGTGGCCCAACGTAAGAAGGTCAACGACGACGAAGCCAGTGGCATCGCCCAACTCGAAAAAGAAGGCATGACCGTGGTGCGTAAAGTCGACGGCCCCGCCTTTCGCAACTCGCTGCGCACGGTGTACGCCGAATACTCCAAAGAGTTTGGTGCAGACAACATCCGCAAAATCCAAGAAGTCAAATGAACTCCGGGCCTCCCACGAGGCCCAAGGCTCCAAGCGGGGGCGCGAAGTGACTGGCACTTCAGCTCCCGCTTTTTTACTGCCCCTCGACACGCGCACACACCACGACTGCCACCATGAAAACTTTTGAACGCTACTTTTTAGCCACCAACCGATGGGTGCTCATCGTCATGTTGGCGGTGATGTCCATCATCATCTTTGCCAACGTGGTGCTGCGCTACACCACCAGCCAGTCCATCGAGTGGGCCGAAGAAGTGGCGCGTCACATGATGATTTGGTTGACCTTTATCGGTTGCGGCCCGGTGCTGCGCTACGGTGGCCACATCGCGGTGGAAAACCTGCAAGACAGCTTTCCTCGTCCGGTGGCCATCGCCATGCGCGCGGTGATTGCAGTGCTGCTGACCGGCTTGTTTGTGTTTTGCATTTGGTTCGGCCTCGAATACATGGACCGCACCCAATACCAACAAACCCCGGCCACGCAAATTTCGTTTGCCTACATTTACGCGGCCTTGCCCATTGGCATGGCCATGACCTTGATCCATTGGCTGCTGATCGTGCGTGACTACGTGGTCGACCGCCAGTTTCCCTCCGACGCCCACTTTGACGCCACTGCGAGTGCCTCCCTATGAACGCCAGTGTCATCCTCCTCATCTCGGCCTGTATTTACTTGGCCATCGGCGTGCCGGTGGCGTTTGCACTCGGCCTGTCCACTGTCACCGCCTTGCTGGTGTCGGGCAACTTTCCGCTCATCGTGTTGCTGAAAGAAACCTTCACCGGCATCGACAGCTTCCCACTCATGGCGGTGCCGTTTTTCATCTTGGCCGCTGAGCTCATGAGCGGCGGCTCGCTCACCGAGGTGCTGCTCAAGTTTGCGGGCCAGTTTGTCGGCCACAAGCGCGGCGGCTTGGGTTACACCAACGTGGTGTCGCTCACCTTCTTTTCGGGCATTTCGGGCTCGGCCTTGGCCGACGCCGCAGGCCCCGGCTCGATGCTGATTCGCATGATGGACAAAGCCGGCTATGGCCGCGCCTATGCGGCCGCACTCACCGCGTCCACCGCCATCGTGGGCCCCATCATTCCGCCCTCGATCATCATGATCATCTACGCCCTGGCCGACGACAACGTGTCGGTGGGTGCCCTGTTTGTGGCGGGTTTGATTCCGGGCGTGCTGATCGCCGTGGCCATGTGCGTGGTGAACTGGTATGTGTCCAAACAACGCAACTACAAAGGCGATGACGCCTTCCCCACCCGCAGCGAAATGTGGCAAACCACCTGGAAGGCCATGCCCGCCATCTTGTTGCCAGTGATCATCTTGGGCGGCATGCGCGCGGGCTTGTTCACCCCCACCGAGGCCTCGGTCGTGGCGGTGTTCTATGCGCTTTTGTGCGGCAAGTACGTGTACCGCACGCTGGAGTGGAAGGCCGTGCCCGACATCTTGTCGCGCTCGGCCCTCTTGACCGCCTCGGTGCTGTTGATCATTGGCATGTCCGCCTCATTCGCCTGGGTCCTCACCATCGAAGGCGTGCCGCAAATTGTGGCCTCTTGGATTGCCGACATGCACCTGAGCGCTTGGACGTTCTTGATCGTCATCAACGTGTTCTTGCTGCTGTTTGGCATCTTCATCGAACCCCTGCCGGGCGTGATGGTGCTGGTGCCCATCTTGGCGCCAGTGGCTGCCAAAGTGGGCATTGACCCGATCCACTTTGCCATGGTGGTGATCTACAACTTGACGCTCGGCATGATCACCCCCCCTGTGGGCGGCTTGCTGTTTGTCACCTCCAACGTGTCGCGCGTTCCTTTGTCGGACTTGACGCGCGAACTCACCCCCTTCTTGTGGGCCCACGGCGCGGTGCTGGTGGTGCTGACCTTTGTGCCAGCGCTGAGCAACTGGCTGCCCCATGTGATGGGCTTCAAGTAAACCGCAACCGCCATGACACACGCCATCCGCTTAGGCTGCATCGCCGACGACTTCACAGGCGCCACCGACCTGGCCAACAACCTGGTGCGCGCGGGCATGCGGGTGGTGCAAACCATAGGCGTGCCCAGCGAGCCTTTGGGTGCGGACGTGGACGCGGTGGTGGTGGCCCTCAAGTCACGCACCATTCCGGCGGCGCAGGCCATCGCGCAATCGCTCGACGCCTTGCGCTGGCTGCAAGCTCAAGGTGCCGAACAGATTTACTTCAAATACTGCTCTACATTCGACAGCACCCCAGAGGGCAACATTGGCCCGGTGACCGAAGCCTTGATGGCTGCGCTCCACACCGACTTCACCATCGCCACACCAGCTTTTCCAGACAACGGGCGCACCGTGTTCAAAGGCTATTTGTTTGTCGGCGATGTGCTGCTCAACGAGTCGGGCATGCAGCACCACCCGCTCACCCCCATGAAAGACGCCAACCTGGTGCGCGTGCTGCAGGCGCAGTCGCACACTGCCGTGGGCTTGGTTGACCACCGCTGCGTGGCGCAAGGCGCGCAAGCGGTGCTTGCACGCATGGCCGAACTCCAAGCCCAAGGCGTACGCATCGCGGTGGTCGACGCCGTCAGCAACGACGACTTGCTGCGTTTGGGCCCAGCACTGAAACACCTGCCTTTGGTCACCGCCGGTTCGGGCGTGGCCATTGGCCTGCCCGCCAACTTTGGCCTGAGCGCCAACCCCACGGCCAGCCAGCTACCTGCTGCCAGCGGTGCGCAAGCCATCCTCTCGGGCAGCTGCTCCACCGCCACACGTGGCCAAGTGGCGCAGTTCATCGCCACGGGTCGTCCCGCATTTGCCCTCGACCCCTTGGCTTTGGCACGCAGCCCTGAGGCAGCAGCCCAGGTGGTGGCACAGGTCTGCGCCTGGGCCACACCGCACTTGGCCTCAGGCCCGGTGCTGGTGTATGCCACGGCCGAGCCCGAGGCCGTCAAAGCCGTTCAAGCGCAACTCGGCGTCGACGCCGCAGGGGCTTTGGTGGAACACACCCTGGCCGACATCACACGCGGCCTGCTGGCCCTGGGCGTGCGCCAGTGGGTGGTGGCCGGTGGCGAAACCTCCGGCGCCTGCGTGCAAGCGCTGGGCATCACGCAGATGCAAATCGGGCCCCAAATTGACCCCGGGGTGCCGTGGTGCCACGCCCACACACCCGCTGGGCCGGTGCACCTCACGCTCAAGTCGGGTAACTTTGGCAGCGCAGATTTCTTCACCAAAGCCTTGGCGCAACTCCAGCCCTGAGCCTCTCACTGCCCTTGTCACTGCCCCTGCTACTGAACAGCCCAAGACCACGCCTAAGAATCGCCTGCAATCCGCCCATGACAGAAACCCAAGCCCGAGAAGAAATCTGCCGCATCGGCCACAGCCTGTTTGCGCGCGGCTATGTGCATGCCACTGCGGGCAACATCAGCGTGCGCTTGGAAGACGGCTTTTTGATCACCCCCACCGATGCCTGCTTAGGCTTTCTCGACCCCGCGCGCTTGGCCAAGCTCGATGCGCAAGGCCATCAACTCAGCGGCGACAAGGCCAGCAAAACCATCGCCCTGCACACCCGCATCTACGCAGTCGCCCGCGCGTTTGACGCCGACACCGCCTGTGTCATCCACACCCACAGCACCCACTGCGTGGCGCTGACCTTGCGCGCAGACGACCATGCCACGCCGCAAAGCACCTTCGCCCAAGCCCACGAGTTGTTGCCCGCCCTCACCCCCTACTTTGTGATGAAGGTCGGCCACGTGCCCGTGATCGACTACCACCGCCCCGGCGACGCGCAAGCCGCCGAAGCCGTGGCGCGCACCATCACCCGCTACGGCGAACAAGGCACGCCCATTCGCGCCGTCATGCTCGCGCGCTTAGGCCCCAATGTGTGGCACGACTCCCCTGCCGCAGCCATGGCCACGCTGGAAGAACTCGAAGAAACCGCCCGACTGGCCTGCTTGACCCCCACCCACACGCGCGCGCTCAGTGCCGCCCAGATTCAAGCCTTGCGCCAGACCTTTGGCGCGCGTTGGTGAAGACACGCACCTGCACTTCGACAGCCTTCAACCGTCAACCGCACACAGACCATGCCTCAATTCGCCGCCAACCTCACCATGATGTACACCGAGTTGCCGTTTCTCGACCGCTTTGAAGCAGCGGCGCAAGACGGCTTCACCGCGGTGGAGTATTTGTTTCCCTACGCGTTTGAAGCGCACGAGCTGTCGGCTCGCTTGCAAGCCAACGGCTTGCAACAGGTGCTCTTCAATGCACCGCCCGGCGGCACCGATGCCCCCAGCATCGACGCAGCTTGGGCGAACAACACCCGTGGCATCGCCAGCATTCCAGGACGCGAGGCCGAATTTCAGGCCGGCGTGGAACTCGCGCTGCGCTACGCCCAGGCGCTGCATTGCCCGCGCATCCACCTGATGGCCGGCCTGCTGGGTGAGGGCCAAAGCCGCACCAGCAACCTGCCCACCTACATCAGCAACCTGCGCTGGGCTGCGGCACAAGCCGCCAAGGCGGGCTTGGATGTGCTGATTGAGCCCATCAACACGCGCGACATTCCGGGTTTCTTTTTGAACCGCCAAGACCACGCGCACGAAATCATCCAGACCGTGGGGGCCGCCAACCTCAAGGTGCAGATGGACCTGTACCACTGCCAAATCGTCGAGGGCGACGTGGCCATGAAGATTCGGCAATACCTGCCCACCGGCCGCGTGGGCCACTTTCAAATTGCAGGCGTGCCCGAGCGCCATGAGCCCGACCTCGGCGAGATGAACTACCCCTACCTGTTTGACGTGATCGACGAGGTCTCGCAAGCCTGCAACTGGCAAGGCTGGATCGGCTGCGAGTACCGCCCGCGTTTGGGCGGCCAAGCCGGTGGCACGTCTGCGGGTCTGAACTGGCTGCGCGCACGCCGCTAACGCAACACCCGCCCAGTCTTTCACGCACCGCCCACTCGTCACGCCCACCATGTCACAACACTTCATCAACAACCAATGGGTCGCAGGTGACTCGGGTGAATCCATCCCGGTCATCGACCCGTCCACGGGCGAGACCTTTGCCACCATCGCACGCGGCAACGCACACGACATCGACCAAGCCGTGTCCGCCGCTCGCCACGCCTTTCAAGACGCCTGGGGCGCTTTCACCGCTGCCGAGCGTGGTCGCGTGTTGATGAAACTCGCCTACACCCTGCAAGACCACGCCGAAGAGCTGGCCCAGCTCGAATCGCGCGACTGCGGCAAACCGCTCAAGCAAGCACGCGCCGATGCGGCCGCCATCGTGCGCTACTTCGAGTTCTATGCAGGAGCCGCCGACAAGTTGCTGGGCCACACCATCCCCTACCAAAACGGCTACACCGTGCTGACCTTGCGCGAGCCGCATGGCGTCACAGGCCACATCGTGCCGTGGAACTACCCGCTGCAAATTTTTGGCCGCAGCGTGGGCGGCGCGCTGGCCGCAGGCAACGCCTGCGTGGTCAAACCGGCCGAAGACGCTTGCCTGTCTTTGTTGCGTGTGGCCGAGTTGGCCGCTGAAGTGGGCTTGCCCCCCGGCACCCTCAACATCGTCACCGGCTACGGCCACGAAGCAGGCGATGTGCTGGTCAAGCACCCGGGCATCGACCACATCTCGTTCACTGGCTCGCCCACCATTGGGCAGCTGGTGGTGCGCAACGCCAGCGTGAACTACACACCCGTCACCCTTGAACTGGGTGGCAAGTCGCCGCAGATCGTGTTTGCCGATGCCGACTTCGACGCCATGGTGCCCGTGGTGGTCAACGCCATCGTGCAAAACGCCGGACAAACCTGCTCAG